>JBEKKM010000099.1:0-19023 GCA_050010715.1 Xanthobacteraceae bacterium
CAAGGTTCTCGCCCATCAGGCGGACGGTCTTGATCGGGTTGCCATCGAGCTCGCTGGCGCCGGCGATCGGCTGCCAGTAGCGGCGCAGCAATTCGCCCATCGGCGTGCCGGGGCCGACGCGGGTGAGCATCTCGTTGCGGGCGGTGGTGAGCAAGCGTTCCTCGCAGGTGTCCGGTTGGCCGATATCCCGTAGTGATTATTTCACCACTCGGCGCGGATCGGGAAGGGGATGGCATTAACCGTACCGATGGCGGCGGAATTGCAGCCGAATCAGCCATTTCGCCGTGCGCGCAGCGGCACACGGAATTTCGATTCAAATCTAAATTGTTTTTCTATCGGCCATGCAATGGGTTTCAGTGTTCTATGCCGGCATGAGCGCAGCCGACACAGCGAGCCGGGACGCCGGCGCATGGTTCGTCGAGGCGGATCATGTCAGCGTCACCGCCCTAGCGCGGCGGCGCTCGCGCGCCCGCATGGACGAGGAGCGCGTAAAGTCCGGGCGCGTCGTCATCGTTTCCACGCTGTTTCTCGTGCTTTTTACCGCGGCCTTGCTGATCGGCGGCCATGCCGCCCTTGCTGATCGGCGGCCATGCCGCGATCGACCCGATCTTGCAGTCGGCCGTGGACGCGCGCGAGACCAAGGGCACCGGCGATATCGTCGTCACGATGCCCGATGGGATATTTTGCCGGCACATGGCCTTTGACAACGTGACGGCGGAAATCGTCGAGGGCGGTATTGAGCGCTGCACCAAGGACATTGCCGGAAACCGCCCGCGCACAGGCCGGGGTTTTGCCTGGGCCACCCACTGAGCCGGCCGCCATAGGCCGCCGGTTATCCAGGGTTCTTCGCCTGGACCATCGACGGCTGGTCCGCTACTTTCGGTCCGCAACGAGAACTCTTCTCAAGACCGGGATAGGACAGATGCGGACCACGCTTTTCATTTACCGGCTGGCGTTGCCGGTCTGCGCACTGCTTTTCTGTAGCCTTCACCAGGCCGGCGCCCAGGGCACCGGGCCTGTCGACGTTGAGCAAGCTTGTACGCCCGATGCGATGCGGCTGTGTTCCGAGTTCGTCCCGGACAGGGCGAAAGTCACCGCCTGCATGAAAGCAAAGCACGCGCAGATCAGCAAAGAGTGCCGCGTGGCCATGGCCGGCGGCGGGGGTGGTGGCGGTGGTGGGCGCAGGGTGCACCACTATTATTACCACCATCACCACGCGCATTAATTAAGCAGAAATCGCGGCTGATCGCCTTTCACGCTGAAATCGCCGGCGCGACCTCGGCTGCGGCGCGGGGTCGCGTGGCCCGCGCCTTGAGCGCTGTCGCCGGAAAATGCCATGGTCAGCCGCTGTCGGTTCGTGGCGGCCGGCACGGCGTCGGGGCGGAGTTTTTCAGGAGGGGTGATGCGAAGCGCCACGCAGCGATGGTGGCTCGGGATATTTGTCGCCAGCGCGCTGATCGCGGTTCTCGTCGAACTCCGGGCGCAAACCGCGCCGAGCGAAGACGCCTTGGTGCTCGAAGCCGATCAAGCGCTCGGCGTGGCCATGCGTGCCGACGACAAATCGGTCGCCCGCAAGCTCTTGTCGCTGCAATTCACCTTCGTCGATGCCAACGGCAAGGTTCACGAGCGCAAGGATTTCCTTGCCGATCTGAAAACTGCGGCGGCTGCCGCCGCGCCAAGCGATCCGGCGGTGAAGATTTACGGCCGCATCGGAATGGTGACCGGTCACCGCAAAGCGGCCGACGGCCGCGACGTGTTCTTTCTCGACATTTGGGCCAAGCAGAAACGCGCCTGGCGCGCGCTGGTGAGCCAGGAGGTGGTGCTGGCCGCGACGAATACGCCGCGCCCCGCGCCGCCCCAAGCCAGTGCGGCGGCGCCCTACGATTGCAAGAATCCCTGCCAGACGATTCCCTATCGCGTGCGCTCGCCGGCCGAGCAGGACATCGTCAATTCGTTCCAGGCGATCGAGAAGGCCGCGGTCGCTCATGATGCCGCCGAATGGTCGAAGCATATCGCCGACGAGTTCGTGCTCTATGGCAGCGGCCGCCCGCCGATTGCCAAATCCGGACGCATCGCCGCGATCAATCGCCAGAAGGAAAACAACACCGCAGTGACGGTCGGCGAGGTTTCGGTCATGCGGCTGTCGGTCTACGACGACGGCGCGGCCATGATCGCAACCCACGCTTTGCCGGACAATTCGCGGCCGCCGTATCAAGCCGCCCGCGTTTGGGTCAAGCGCAACGGTCAGTGGCAGATGGCGATCAGCGTGCAGACCGATATCAAGTGACGGCCTTACCGTCCCGATTGTGGACGGTGCGCGCCAAGGCCTAGCTCTCCAAGCCCGTCGGCACGTTTTTATTCTCGCTCTCGAGCTTCATGCCGGCGGCGAGCGCCATGGTTTCGGCCAGCGCCGCGAAATCCTTCCCCAGATATTCCTTCGGATTCTTCTGCAGCATGGCGGCGCCGAAATGGCCTTGCAGCACTTCGCGGGTTGCCGCCGTCACCGGCATCGGCACGTCCATTTTGCGGGCGAGCTCCAGCCCGAGATCGAGATCCTTGCGCAACAGCTCCGGCGTGAACGTGGTGGTCCAGTCGAGATTCACCAGCGCCGGCGATTTGTAGGCGGTGAACATTGAGCCCATCACGCCGTTGTTGAGGAAGGCGAGGAAAGCGTGGCGCGGCACGCCCATCTTGTTGGTCAGTAGCGTGATCTCGATCAGATTCTCGATGACGACACCGAGCATGACATTGTGGGCGATCTTGCAGACGCGGGCGAGCTCGCCGTCGCCGACATAGGACACGCCGCGCGGCGCGAACACTTCGATCAGGGGCGTCGCGGTCTTGCAGGCGGCTTCCGGACCGGAGACGACCGCGGACAGCTTGCCGGCCTTGATCACCTTGGCGTTGCCGCTCACAGGAGCTGCGACGAAATCGGCGCCGAGCTGTTTGAGCTTGTCGCGGATCGTCGCCGATTCCTCGACCGCGATAGTCGAGCAGTCGACCACGATCGGCGGCATCTTGCCGCCTTGGCTGCAGACGCCGTTCTTGCCGTACAGCACGTCCTGCACGTCCTTGCCGGTGGCGACGATCGAGAACAACACGTCGACGTTTTTCAGCTCGGACAGATGATCGACCACCTTGCCGCCGATCGCCGCGAGCGGCTCGGCCTTGGCGCGGGTGCGATTCCAGATCGTGACGTCATGGCCCGCCTTGATGAGCCGCTCGGCCATGGGAAAGCCCATGCGGCCCATGCCGATCCAGCCGATTTTCTGCGCGTTTTTCGGGGCCATGGCAAAACTCCTTTGCTGTCGGGCGCTGTCCTATCACAGGGGGCGGACACTGCAACGGCTTGTCCGTCCGTCAGCTGCCGCACTATCCTTGCAGTCCCGATGGCTCACGAACTTACTCAAATTTCCGAAAGGGCGCGCGCTACGCGCGAGGACGGCCTGCTGCGCCGGGTGGCGCGCAACCTGTTTCCTTTCGTCGTGGTCGGCGCGATCTGGGAGGCGGTGGCGCATGCCGGGTTGTTTCCGCCGCGGTTCTTCCCGCCGTTGGAAGCCATTGCCGCGGTGTTCGCGCGGCTGACGATCAGTGGCGTGCTGCCGCATCACGCCCTCGACACGCTGGCGCGGTTGACGGCGGGCTTCGCGCTGGCGACATTGGTCGGCGTGACGATTGGTATCCTCATGGGCCGGTCGCGGCGCGCCGAAGATGTTTTGTTGCCGCTGGTCAGCATCGGCGCGCCGATCCCGGGTCTCGCTTATGCGCCGCTGTTCCTGTTGTGGTTCGGGCCCGGCAATGTCTCGGCGGTCGCTCTGGTCGCGTTCGTGTCGACGTTTCCGATCATCTACAACTCCTGGACCGGCGTGAAAGCGGTCAAGGACATTTGGGTGCGTTCGGCGCAGGCCATGGGCGCCAACGATCGCCGCCTGTTTCGCCACGTCATTTTGCCCGGCGCGCTGCCCTACATCATGACCGGGCTTCGTCTCGGTCTGGCGCAGGCCTGGCGCATCCTGGTCGGCATCGAGATGCTTGCCGCCGTGTCGTGGGGCTTGGGTTGGCTCATTTTCGGCGCCCAGGAATTCCTCAATACCGACGTCATGCTGGCCGGCATCGTCGTGATCGCGCTGATCGGGCTCGCGCTGGAGAAGCTTGTGTTCGAGCCGCTCGAAAAATTCACCGTGGTGCGCTGGGGCATGTTGACATCATGACGGCCGATCGGATGCGTTCGCTGCGCCGTGGCACGATCTCCATTGTCGCGGTGCTGGCGCTCTATGAAGCCGTCGCGCGCAGCGGCCATTTCGCGCCGGCGTTGATGCCGCCGCTCGGCGCGGTAGCGCGCACGCTGTGGGGCTCGCTCATCGACGGCACGATGGTCGAGCACGCCGCCTTCACGCTCTATCGCGTGCTGTGCGGCTTCGGGCTTGCGGTGTTCATCGGCTTGCCGCTCGGCGTGCTGATGGGCCGATTCCGGCCGGTCGAGAATTTCGTCCTGCCGCTTGCCAGCGCGCTGATGCCGATCCCGTCGCTCGCCTGGATTCCGATCCTGATCCTGTGGTTCGGGCTCGGCAATCCGGTGACGATCCTCGTCGTGTTCTACGCCGCTTTGTTTCCGATGTTGCTCAACACCTGGTCCGGCGTGCGCGCGGTCAATCCGCTCTGGCTGCGCGCCGCCGGTGCTATGGGCGCCAACGAACATGCGCTGTTCTGGAAAGTGATCATTCCCGGCGCCTCGCCGTTCATCATCGCCGGATTGCGGCAATCCTTCCTGCGCGCCTGGGTCGCGGTGATCGGCGCCGAGATGCTGGCGGCGTCGGATTGGGGATTGGGCTGGGTCATCTTCGACGCCAAGGAATTCCTCAACACCGACGTCATGCTGTCCTCGCTCGTCGTCATCGGCTTTATCGGCTTCGTCAGCGAGCGGCTGGTGTTCGGCTCGATCGAGCGCGCCACCATCTATCGCTGGGGCATGGCGCGGGCGGCCAAGACCTGAGCGCTCCCGCTGCACCGGCGGAGCGACAAGGCCTTTCGTTTATGCTTGAAAGAGCCGGGAAACGTCCTTTGGCAGTGCCGCAAGAACAATCGATGCCGCATATCGAGGCGCGCGATATTTCGCTTATTTACGATACGCCGAGCGGCTCCGTGCCGGGGGTGCGCGGCGTGAGCTTTGCGATGGAGGCTTCCGAGTTCCTCTGCATCGTCGGCCCAAGCGGCTGCGGCAAATCAACGCTGCTCAATATCATCGCCGGCTTCATCGCGCCGAACTCAGGCGAGATCCGCATCGCCGGTCAGACGGTCAAGGGCTACGGCATGGACCGCGGCATCGTGTTCCAGGATTTCGCCCAGCTGTTTCCCTGGCGCACCGCGCTTGGCAATGTCGCCTTTGGCCTGGAAATGAAGGGCATGCCGAAAGCGGAGCGCGAGACTATCGCGCTCGAGCAGCTTCGCCTGGTGAAGCTGGAAAACTTTGCCCGCTCCTATCCGCACCATCTGTCCGGCGGCATGCAGCAGCGGGTCGCGATCGCGCGCGCACTGGCCTACAATCCGGCAGTGCTGTTGATGGACGAGCCGTTCGCGGCGCTCGATGCCTTGACCCGCGACGACATGCAACGGCTGCTCGCCGATGTGTGGCGAACGACACGCAAGACGGTGATCTACGTGACCCACAATGTCGCCGAGGCGGTTTATCTCGCCGATAGGGTCGTGGTGATGACGCCGCATCCGGGCACGGTGAAGACCGAGGTGCCGATCCGGCTGCCGCGGCCGCGCGATCCGCTCAGCGTCGAATTCCTCGATCATCAGAAGGAGCTGTTGCGCCTTCTCGGTCAGGACGCACGAGGCCATTGATATGACCCGCCACATGGCAGTCAGGCGATGGACGCTGGCGTTGCCGCTGCTCGCGCTGGTGGGTGCGCCGCCGGCGCGGGCCGCGGACACTTATCCGAGCCGGCCGATTCGCCTCGTCGTCGGCTTCGGCGCCGGCGGGCCGACCGATATTCCGGCCCGCTTCATCGCCGACCGGCTCGGCACTGCGCTCGGACAACCTGTCGTGGTCGAGAACAAGCCGGCCGCGGGCGGCATCGTGGCGACGCGCGATGTACTGGCGCAGCCGCGCGACGGCTATACGCTGCTGTTGTGCACGCATTTCGACGCCACCAATGTCGCGGTGTACCGCAATGCTGGTTATAAGCTCAGCGACATCGCGCCGATCTCGCTGATCGCCAAATATTATTACGGCCTAGCGCTGGCCAATACGGTGCCGGCGGACGATTTCGAATCGTTCGTGGCCTATGCCAAGGCACATCCAGGCGAAGTCACTTACGCCACGGTGGGCGCCGGCTCGGCGCAGGAGATCATGGCGCGCCAACTGGAAAAACTCACCGGCGTGACCTTGAACCGCATTCCGTTTCGCGGCGGACTAGGCCCGGTGCAGGAACTGGTCGCCGGACGCGTCGATCTTTATCCGTCACCGACCCTGGCCATCATGTCGCAGTATCAAGGCAAGCAACTGAAAATTCTCGCCACCACCAGCCCTGAGCGGCTGAAGAACCTGCCGGAAATTCCGACGCTCAAAGAGAAGGGCTTTGATTTCGTCCGTTTCGGCTGGCTCGGCGTTTGCGCCGGCGCCGGCACGTCCGAACCGATCATCGAGACGCTCAACGCGCATATCGTTGCCATCGTGGCGATGCCGGATTACCGGGCGCTGATCGAGAACGCGGGTTCGATCGCGATGTCGACCACGCCGCAGGAGTTCGGCGCGGTGATACAGAAGACGCTGGACGACGTGGCGCCGGCCGTTCAAGAATTTGGCCTGCAGCAGAATCAATAAACGCGAGGCCCGGAGGATAGCACAATGATCAAGCAGCCATCACTGACCCGACGGCACTATCTCGCAGCCTCCGGCGCCGGCGTCTTGGCGCTCGGCCTTGGCTCGACGCGCGGCGTTGCGGCGCCCGAGACCATCAAGCAGGGCTATCAGACCAACATCTGGGGCATGCCGACCTATTATCTGATAAAGTCCGGCTATCTCGAGAAACATAATCTTGCGGTGGAAGAGTTTGCCGTGCCGTCCGGCAATCTCACAATGCAGCAAATGGTGGCGCGCCAGGTCGATCTCGGCACCTATGCGGGGCCGTCTTTCATCATCGGCAACGCCAAGGGCGGACTGGTGGCGATCGCCGTCATCGAGCATGTCGGCAAGACGGCGCGCATTACCACGCGCAAGGATTTGAACATCACCAAGGTCGAACAGCTGCGTGGGCTCAAGATCGCCAACCAGACCGGTTCTTCGGTCGGCAACGACTTTGTCGACATCATCATGCCGCAACACGGCCTGAACAAGGGCGACTACCAGGAAGTGCGCATGGACGTGAACAACATGGTGGCGGCGCTGGCCGCCAAGACGGTCGACGCCATGGTGAACGTCGAGCCTTACAACGTCATCGCTGTTGCCGACGGCATCGGCTCCGACCTCATGGATTTTTCCAGCGTCGACCCGATGCCGGTATTCATGGCCGCCACGCCTGATTTCGTCGAGAAGCGTCCGGATACCGTCATCGCCTATCTCAAAGCCTGGCTCGACGCGGCGCACGATTTCAAGGACAATCCGAAGAAAGTCGCCGACGTGATCTATACCTTCTACGCCGACAAAGGATACAAGATGTCGCAAGAGATATTTGCGACCGCACTGTCGCGGGTTGAAGTCAATCCCGGCTTTCCCGGCGATCTCAAGCCCTACATGCAGCAGCAGGCGGAGATCCTGCTCAAGAACAAGACCATCAACGCTATCCCGGACTGGAGCACGGCACTGCGCCCCGACTTCATGGAACGTGCCCGCTCGGGCGCGTAATATTGGCGGCCGCTCTCGCCGGCACTGACATCATTTCCCAACAGGAGACTTGTGAATGGCTGCCTCTGACCAAAGCCCGATCACCAAGAGCTATCAACCGATTACCTGGAACTTCAAGCTATTGGCCAATGACATGCTCGGCGGCTTCGGTGGCATGGGCGAGGGCATGTCGGTGCAGATCGCGCCAGATGGGCGCCGGATCATCTGGCTGGCGCATGAGAGCGCACCGAAGAATTTCACCGCCGTCGATGTCTCCGATCCGCGCAAGCCAAAGGTGGTGTGCCAGACCGATCTGCCGCACGCCAATATGCGCTCGAATTCCTTGGAAACCTGCGGCAACATGATGGCAGTGGCTTATCAGACTTCGAAGAAGGATCTACAGCCGGCCGGCTTCGAGCTGTTCGATATTTCAAAACCGGAAAATCCGAAGTCGATCTCGTTCTTCGATTGCTCGGGGCCGCATTCGCGCGGCGTGCACCAGCTGTGGTTCTGCGACGGCGAATACGTGCACTGCGCGTCGGGCTCGCGCGATTTCACGCCGACGCATCCGCAGGACGATCAGTTCTATCGCTGCGTCGACGTGCGCAATCCGTCAAAGCCCGTCGAGGTTGGCCGCTGGTGGATGCCCGGCACACGGCAGGGCGACAATGTCAGGCCGCCGACGCGACATCCGATCGACAAGGGGTTTCGCGCTCACAACACCAACGTCTATCCGCAACGGGGCGACCGCTGCTACCTCGCCTATATCGATGGCGGCATGTTCGTGCTCGATATTTCCGACAAGGCTAATCCGAAGAAGGTCTCGCAGTGGACCAATTCGCCGCCCTATACCGGCTTCATGCACACCATCGTGCCGCTGTTCGATCGCGGGCTGATGCTGGTGACCGACGAGTCGACCGAGAACAACGCCAAGGACTGGCCGAAGCTGATCTGGGTATTGGACGCGCGCGACGAATCCAATCTGGTGCCGATCTCGACCTGCCCGCTGCCGGATCACACCATCTATGCCCAAGCCGGCCGGTTCGGTGCCCATAACATCCACGAGAACGTGCCGCTGCCAACGGCGTGGCAGTCCGACCAGATCGTGCTCGGCACCTTCTTCAACGGCGGCTTGCGCGCCTACGATATCTCCAATCCGTACCAGCCGAAGGAAGTCGGCATTTTCCAGCCGCCGGCGCCGCCCGGCGCGCCCACCGGCACCATCCAGATGAATGACGTGTTCGTCGACGAGCGCGAGATCGTCTACGCCGTCGATCGCCATATCGGCGGGCTCTACACGCTGGAAATGGATTTCTGATCTTCACGCGTCATAGAGTGGGGCATGCTTGACCTCTTCCCCTCGCGCGAAGCCGGCCCGTTCGGGCGCCGGCTTAAGCACGAGCGCGGCGCCAAAATTCCGGTGACCGTCGTCACCGGATTCCTCGGCAGCGGCAAGACCACGCTGCTGCAGCGTTTCTTGGCGTCGCCCGAAGGGCAAGGCACCGCCGTCATCATCAACGAGTTCGGCGCCGTCGGCATCGACGATGCGCTGGTGCGCGACAGCGCCGAAGAGACCGTGCTGCTCGGCAATGGCTGCGTCTGCTGCATCACGCGCACCGACCTGCAGGCGGCGCTGCGCCGCTTGGTATTTGACCGCGAGCACGGCGCCGTTCCGCCGTTCCGCCGCATCGTGATCGAGACTTCAGGTCTCGCCGATCCCGGGCCGATCCTGCAGACCTTCTCGACCGATCGCGCGCTCGGCGGCGAATTTCACATCGACCTGGTGCTCACCGTGGTCGATGCCGTCAACGGCGAAACCGCGCTCGAGGGCGCCGCCGAGGCGCGCAAGCAGGCGATCCTCGCCGATCGCCTCGTGATCTCAAAGACCGATCTCGCCGACGTCGCGACCGTCGAACGGCTGACGCAGCGCCTGCAGAAGCTCAATCCGCGCGCCACCATCGATATTGCGGTCAAGGGCGCACTCGATCCGCAGCGCGTCATCGAGCCGGCCGCCGGCGAGCGCTCCGGCTTTATCGCCGAGGCCGCGCACAGCGACGGCATCACGAGCTTCGTCATCGAACAAGACAAGCCCATCGAATGGCTCGCCTTCGCGCGCGCGATGGAGACGTTGATCGGACTGCGCGGCGCCGATCTGCTGCGCGTCAAGGGCATTCTCGATGTCGCCGGCTGCCGCGGGCCGGTGGTGGTGCAATACGTCCAGCACCTCGCCCATCCGCCGGTCGAGCTCGAATCCTGGCCGGATCAGAGCCGTAACAGCCGCGTCGTGTTCATCACGAGGAACATTGCGGAAGGCGATGTGCGAACTTTGTTCGCAACCGTGCAAGCGCTGGCAAAAAACTAGTTCTCATCGCAAAAGTTCCGCGCCCCGAACCGTGTTCCCATGCCGCGGTTTTAGGAATAATCTTCGCGGCAGCGGATGCAGCGGCTTGGGGACTTAAACCGGCACATGGCCGGCCCCCCAATAAACACGGCCACTGCGCATATGGAGGACGCCGGGCAATGACCCAACAGTTTTCCCTCAACGTCAACGGCAAGGTTCATGCCGTCGAGGCCGATCCGAACATGCCGCTGCTCTATGCATTGCGCGATGATCTCGGATTGAACAATCCGCATTTCGGCTGCGGGCTTGCCCAATGCGGCGCCTGCACCGTGCATCTCGATGGCAAGCCGACACGGTCCTGCGTGACGCCGCTCGCGGAGGTCGGCAATGCGAAGATCGTCACGCTCGCCGGTCTCGGTACCGCCGACAAGCCACACCCGTTGCAGGCGGCTTACGTCGAAGAGCAGGTGCCGCAATGCGCCTACTGCATCAACGGCTGGATCATGACCGCAGCGGCGTTCTTGCGCGACAAGAAGAAGCCGACCGACGCCGAGATCCGCGAGGCGCTGACCGGACTGAAGTGCCGCTGCGGCACGCATATGGCCATCCTGCGCGCCGTCAAGCGCGCCGCCGCGATGATGGGTTGAGGGAGGCCGCTATGACCAAACACGAAAAATCCGCAGCCTTCTCGCGCCGCGCTTTGCTGAAAGCCGGCGGCGCGCTGGTAATTTCGATCGGCGCCCCGATCGCTTTTGAAGATGTATGCGCGGCCGACGCCGCGACGGCCGTCGTGACCAAGCCGGCGCTTACGCCGGATCAGCTGTCCTCCTACATCGCCGTCAATGCAGACGGCTCCGTCTCGGTCTATTTCGGCAAGATGGACATGGGTCAGGGCCTGTCGGTCGCTATCCGGCAGATGGTGGCGGAAGAGCTCGACGTCGCGTTCAAGGACACGAAGATTTTCATCGGCGACACCGCGACCAGCGTCAATCAAGGCGGTGCCTCCGGCTCGACCGGCGTGCAGGAAGGCGGTCATCAGATGCGAATGGCCGCTGCCGAAGCGCGGCGCGTGCTGGTCGAGATGGCTGCCGACAAGCTCGGTGTTCCGGCCGATCAGTTGACGGTGACGGACGGCGTCGTTCACGCCAAGAGCGATGCGACGAAAAAGATCAGCTACGCCCAACTGATCGGCGGGCAATTCTTCAACGTGCATCTCGACTGGAACGGCAAATACGGCAATCCGCTTTACGCACCGGGCAAAGCCAATCCAAAGGATCCGAAGGATCACACCATCGTCGGGCAGCCGATTCCGCGTGACGACATCGCGCCGAAAGTATTTGCCCAAACCAACTTCGCCATGGACGTCAAAGTGCCGGGCATGGTGCATGGCCGCATGATCCGGCCGGCGGTCGCCGGCGCCGTGCCGGTCAAGGTCGATGACGGCTCGATCAAGGATATCCCATCGGCCAAGGTCGTCTGGGACAAAGGCTTTCTCGGCGTGGTCGCCGACAAGGAGTGGGACGCCATCAAGGCGGCGCGGCAGCTCAAGGTCGAATGGTCACAAGTTGCGCCGCCGTTTCCGAATCAGGCCTCGCTTTACGACCACATCCGCCAGGCGCCGACGCGCAAGCGCGAAGAGGGCAAACCGGTCGGCAACGTCGACGATGCCTTCAAATCGGCGGCGCGGGTGATCGAGGCCGAATACCAATGGCCGTTCCAGTCGCACGCGCGGATGGGGCCGGGCTGTGCGCTGGTCGAGATCAAGGACGGCAAAGTCACCTGCTGGACCGGGACACAGAAAGCGCACTTCGTGCAGACCGGGCTTGCCGCGACCCTTGGCGTGCAGCAGGACAGTGTCCGCGTGATCTGGACCTCGGGGCCGGGTTCCTATGGCCGCAGCGATGCCGACGACGCGGCAATGGACGCCGCTGTCCTCGCCAAAGCGGTCGGCAAGCCGGTGCGGGTGCAATATATGCGTGAAGAAGGAACCGGCTGGGATCCGAAGGCTCCGGCGTCGATCCATCAGGCGCGCGCCGCGCTCGATGCCTCGGGCAATGTCATCGCCTACGACTATCTGAGCAAGGGCTTTTCCCGCATCGACGTCAACACCAACGGCAGCGAGCCGAAGGACACACTGGCCGGGCAGAATCTCGGCGTCGATATCAAGTCGGGCGATGGGTTTGGCCTGCCGGGCGATTCATATGGCTTTGTGAACAAGCGCACCGCCTGGGAAACCATAGCGCCGCTGCTCGACCGCGCTTCGCCGTTGCGCACCGCGCATATGCGCGATCCGGTCGGGCCGCAGATCCACTTCGCCAGCGAATCGTTCATCGACGAGGTGGCTGCGGCGTTGAACGCCGATCCGGTCGAATTCCGGCTGCGCTACGTGAAGGATCCGCGCGACGTTGCCGTCATCCAGGCGGCGGCGGAGAAGGCGGGCTGGCAGAGCAGGCCGTCACCGCGCAAAGATCAGAGCGGCGACAAGGTGTCCGGCCGCGGCATCGCCTACGCCCAGCGCGGTCCGAGCCGTGTCGCGGTCATCGCCGAGGTCGACGTCGACCGTTCCACCGGAAAGATCTGGGCGCGCAAGTTCACGGTCGCCCACGATTGCGGCCAGATCATCAATCCGAACGGCTTGCGCCACGCTATCGAGAACAACATCGTTCAGGCCACCAGCCGCACGCTGTGGGAGGAGGTCAAGTTCGACCGGAAGAACGTCACCAGCGTGGAATGGCGGACCTATCCGATCCTCGACGTTACCGAGGCACCGGAACAGATCGACATCGTGTTGATCAATCATCCCGAGATCGCGCCGTCGGGCGCCGGCGAGGCGTCGAGCCGCCCGGTCCCTGCAGCGATCGCCAATGCGGTGTTCGACGCCACCGGCGTGCGCATCCGCCGCGCGCCGTTGTCGCCGGGTAATGTGAAATCGGCATTGTCCTAACGTGCCGATGATCGCTCGCTCGCTCGACGAGGCCATCGCGCCGATTACCGACGGCTGCATGCTCGCGGTGCCGCGCGAGACTTCGGGCGTGGCCATGGCGGCGACGCGGGCGTTGATCCGGCGCGGCGTCAAGCACCTGCATCTGGTGGCGCTGCCGACCTCGACCTTGCAGGCCGATCTGTTGATCGGCGCCGGCTGCGTCGAGACGCTGGAGACCTCCGCAGTCAGCCTCGGCGAATTCGGCCCGGCGCCGCGCTTCACCGCTGCAATCCTTGCCGGTGCTATCCGCATGATGGATGCGACTTGCCCGGCGCTGCATGCGCAGTTTCAGGCCGCCGAAAAGGGCGTGCCGTTCATGCCGCTGCGCGGCCTGATCGGCTCCGACGTGCTGGCACATCGGCCGGACTGGAAAGTTCTGGACAATCCGTTCGGCAACGACGATCCGATCGTGCTGTTGCCGGCGCTCAAGCCCGACGTCGTCATGTTCCACGCGCCGATGGCCGATCGCGCCGGCAATGTTTTTGTCGGCATCCAGCGCGAATTCTTCGCCATGGCCCATGCCGCGCAGAAGACGATCGTCACCGTGGAGAAAATTTACGACGGCGATCTGTTGTGCGATCCGCTGCTCGCCGCCGGTACGCTGCCCGGCTTCTATATCGAGGCGGTCGCGGTCGAGCCGCGCGGCGCTTGGCCGCTGCCGCTGCCCGATCATTACGGCATCGATGCCGTGCATATGACCGAATATGTCCGCCTCGCCGCCACGTCCGAAGGTTTTGCCGACTACCTGCAACGGTACGTGCATGAGCGGCGAGCCGCCTGACAAAACTTTCCGCGACGAGGAATTGCTCGCCGACGTGATCTGCCGGCTGATCGGCGATGTGCGTCATGTCGCGGTCGGCGCTTCTTCTCCGATCCCGGCGACGGCGGCTTTGCTGGCGCGCGTGCGTGGCGGCGGCAAGCCTTACGTCTCCCTGCTCGGCAGCCGCGCCCACACCTTTTTCACCGACGGCGCGCGCGAATTGTTCGATTGCGCCGGCCAGGGCCGCATCGATGTTTTTTTTCTCTCCGGCGGCCAGATCGACGGCGAGGGCAATATCAATCTGGTCAGCGTCGGCGACTACGACAAGCCGAAGGCGCGCTTTCCCGGCTCGTTCGGCTCGGCCTATCTCTATTACGTGGTGCCGAAAGTGATCCTGTTCCGGGTCGAGCATTCGCGCCGCACGCTGGTGCCGAAAGTCGATTTCATCAGCGCGCCGGGCAGCAGCGCCGACAACGTCTTCCGCCCCGGCGGTCCGGTCGCGCTGATCACCAACCGCTGCCTGTTCGATTTCGACCGCACTCGCCGCCGTTTCCGCCTCGCCAGCGTGCATCCCGGCCACAGCGTCGCCGAGGTCATCGAAAACACCGGCTTCGATTTCGACCGGTCCACGGCGGTGCCGACCACGCCGGCGCCTTCACAGGAGACGCTGGAGCTGATGCGCAACGTCGTGGCCCCGCAGCTGGCCGAGGTCTATCCGCAGTTCGCGGCGCAAGTTTTTGGTGTGTCGCGCGGCCTTCCTGAGGCCCGGCCGGTGGGCTAGTCTCCGCCGCGATTTTCGCGTCCAGGAAGGAAAACATCCGGTGAAGACGGTGGAAGCAGGGGTGATCGGTGTCGGCTGGATCGGCGGTTTGCGCGCGGATACCTTGTCGCGTACGGCGCTGGTCGACAAATTGCACCTGTGCGACATCAAGCCGGACCGGCTCGCCGAGGTGACCAAGCTCTACAAGCCGGCGAGCTCCACGCTCGACTACCAGGACATCATCAAGAACGAAAAGATTTCGGTAGTCTATGTCTCGACCACGCCGGAGGCCAATCACTATCCGATCGCGCGCGATTGTCTCAAGGCCGGCAAGAATGTCATGCTGGAAAAGCCGATCGCGCTCGAACTGTGGGAGGCCGACGAGCTGATCCAATTGGCGAGCCGCAACAATCTGAAATTCACCATCGGCTATTCGCAGCGCTTCAATCCGAAAGTGGCCTACGCCAAGAAGAAGATCGTCGACGGCACGCTCGGCAAGGTGGTTTCGGTGCTGGTCAGCCGCCACCTGTCGCGCGAATTGGGCAAGAAGATCGCCAGCCGCGTGCGGCTGTCGCCGGTCGTCATGGAATCGACCCACGATCTCGACTTCGTGTTCTGGCTGTTGGAGCCGGCCAAGCCGGTGCGGGTCTATAGCCAAGGCGCCTACGGCTATATGCAGCCGGTGAACGGCTCGCACGATATCATGTTCACCACCGTGACCATGGACAACGGTGTGGTGGTGATGATCGGCGGCGGCTGGAATTTCCCGCCGAGCTTTCCGAATTACTGCTCGACCTGGATCGAGATCACCGGCACCGACGGCGCGCTCACCCTTGACGACACCCAGCGCGACAACTGGCTCAATACCGAAAAGCGCGGCCAGGAATTCCCGATGTCGACCATGCCCGGCGAATGGGTCGATCATGTCTTCGCCGGCGGCATCGGGCCCGAGACCATCTATTTCCTCGAAGCCTGCATCCGCGACACGCCGGTGATGGTGACGCCGGAAAGCGCGCGGCGCGTGATGGAGACCTATAGCGCGGCCGATTTGTCGGCCGACCGCAACGAGCCCATCGATCTGCCACTGACCAACGAGACGATTTCCGGCATCGCCGAGCTCAAGGCCAAGAACCGCGCGGGGCTCAACGTATGAAGAAGAACGCCAAGGGCATCGGGCTGGCCATCATCGGCGCCGGCCGGGTCGGGCTGTTCCGCGGCGAGGTGGCGGCGCGGCATCCGGCGGTGGAATGGATCGGTATCGCCGAGCTCAACCACAATCGCGGCGGCGATGTCGCGTCCCGCATCGGCGCCGATTTCGTCACCACCAGTCATCGCGAGTTGTTGGCGCGGCCGGAAGTCAACGCGGTGCTGATCTCGACTGACGAGCACCTGCACGTCGATCCGATCCTGGCGGCGGTCGAGCGCGGCTTGCCGATGCTGATCGAAAAACCGCTGGCTACCGACCTCGCCCAATCGGCTCGCGTGCTCAAGGCGATCACCGACGCAAAACTCGACGCCATCGTCGGCTATACCCAGCGCTTCCGCCGCAAATGGCTCGCCGGCAAGGAGAAGGTGAGAAGCGGCGCGCTCGGCGATGTCACCATGGTGACCTCGCGCGCCTTCATGAACCGCCTCGTCGCCATCGACAATTACAAGCGCACCGACGATCCGAGCACGATCTCGCCGATGGTGATCTCCGGCACCCACGCGCTCGACATCGTCATGTGGTACCTCGAAGGCAAGCAGCCGGTCGAATGCTACGCGCGCTCGATCGACAAGGTATTGGGGCCGCTCTACCAGGGCATCGACGCCACCGCCGGCATGATCATGTGCGCCGACGGTACCCTGTATCACCTCAACATTTCCTGGGCGCTGCCGGTCACCTGGCCCGGCGCGGTCTACAGTCTGGAAGTCGGCATCAACGGCACCCATGGCGTGCTCACCATCGACGACACCCATCGCGACATGGTGCTCGCGGTCTCGAAGCCGCAGGGCGAAGGCTATGCGCCCGACCAAAGCCGCCTGGTCGATTTCCTCGGCTCTTATCCGCCCGGCGACATGGCGCTCGGCGAATTGCGTGGCCCGATGCGCGAGGAGACCGACTCCTGGCTCAACCGCGTTTCGCTCGGCCTGCCGACCCAGGCCGCCACGGCTGCCGAAGCCCATAACCGGCTGATGCTCACCAAGGCGCTCGATCTGTCGGCAAAGCTCAAGCAGCCGGTCAAGTTGCCGCTCGAGCCGGAACAAGGGCTGGCGGCGGCGTGACACGGACACTGCTCGCGCTGCTCGCCCTGCTGCTCTGCGCGCCGGCTCACGCGCAGGAGGACGCGGCGACGTTTTTCAAGGGCAAGACGCTGCGCATCGTCGTCGGCTCCGGCGTCGGCTCCGGCTACGACATCACGGCGCGGACGCTGGCGCGCCACATGGGCGCGCATATTCCCGGCAATCCCACCGTCATCGTGCAGAACCAGCCCGGCGCCGGCGGCGCCATCATGACCAATTCGCTCTACGCAACAGGCCCGTTCGACGGCACGGTGATCGGCGCGCCGTTCAACGGCACGCCGACCATGCCGCTGTTGTCGCCGCAGAGCGTGCGGTTCGACGCCGAGAAGCTTGCCTACCTGGGCAGCACCAACCGCGAAACGCAGGTGATGTATGTCTGGTCCACGGTGCCGGTGCAGACGCTCGACGACGTCAAGACCACGGAACTGGTGATGGGCGCGCAGGCGCCCGGCTCGACGCAATACGATTATCCGGTGCTGCTCGATCGCCTGTTCGGCTACAAATTCAAGGTCATCACCGGCTACGAGAGCACGCCGAAGATTCATCTGGCACTGGAGCGCGGCGAAGTGCAGGGCACCATCGCCAACTGGTCGACCTTGAAGGCGCTCAACTCCAATTGGCTCGCCGACAACAAAATCCGGCTGCTCGCGCAATGGGGGCTGAAGCGGCTGCCGGAGATCGGCGATGTTCCCTCGATCTTCGATTTCATCAAGACTGACGCGGATCGTGCCGCAATCAAGCTCGTGGTGGCGCGGCTCGAATACGGCCGGCCGTTCTTTGTGCCGCCGGGCGTGCCGCCGGACCGCGTCGAAGCATTGCGGCGCGCCTTCGACGCCACGGTGAAGGACCCGGCCTTTCTCGGCGAGGCGGCCATGGCGCGCATCGACATCGATCCGCTCAGCGGCGACGAGGTGCAGACCTTGGTCGAAGAGGTGTCAAAAACACCGCCCGACATCGTCGCGCGCGTTCGCGACGCGCTTGAGAACAAATAAATAATCAGCGCAACGCGACGAGCAGGACGACGATTTCGCAAACCTGCTCGACCGCGCCAAGCACGTCGCCGGTCTGGCCATCGATCTGCACGACGCTCAGCCACGCCATCAGCACGATGGCGACGAGCAGCAAGATCAGCGCGGCAATGCCGAGCGTGGGCCCGAGCCCAATCGCCAGGATCAGGATGCCCAGCACGCTCGCGGTGATGACGCGCTCGCCCGACGGCCGGCCGGCGGCGAATGCCAAGCCGTCGCTGCGCGCCGGCGGCACCAGCGCCATGAACACCGGCATTGCCGCCCGCGCCGCGCCGTGCGCCGCGACGAGCGCCCACAGCACCACGATCGGATTGCCGATCGACGCAATCGCGCTCACGCGCATCATGATCGACAGCGTCAAGGCGCACACGCCATAGGTGCCGATCCGGCTGTCGCGCATGATCTCGAGCTTGCGCTCGCGGGTGTCGCCGCCGCCAAAACCATCCGCGGTATCGGCGAGGCCGTCCTCGTGCAGGCAGCCGGTCACGGCGAGCGTTGCCGCGACCGCAAGCGCTGCGGCGACCCATGGCGGCGATCCGATCTTGTGGGCAACCGCATAGATCACCGCGGCGATGAGCGCGACGAGGACGCCGGCCAGCGGGAAGGCCCAAGCCGCACGCGAAATATCGGCGCCGGCGGCCGGTGTCGCGCCCGCGACCGGCAGCCGCGTCAAAAAGGCGATGCTCGCCTTGAGGTCGCTGGCGCAATCGGCGAGCCAGCCATCGGGTATCGTCATGGATCGTCCCCGGCCTGTATGGTTATGGTCGCACAATCGCCGATTTGCTAGATCTTGAACGCCGCTTCCCGGTGCAAGGATTTGGTCGGCGATGTCGAATTTTACCTCGTTTTCCGCTCTCCGCACTGTCTGTCTAGACCTGCCGGGCGGCCATCCGGCCGCGAGCGCGGCGGTCGCCCAGCGCGAGGCCACATTGACCAAACCGCCGCGCAGCCTCGGCCGCCTCGAGGATATCGTCGCGTGGCTCGCGCACTGGCAAGGCCATGCGCCGCCGCGATTGGAGCGCGTGGAAATTCTTGTCTTC
>JBEKKM010000100.1:0-25631 GCA_050010715.1 Xanthobacteraceae bacterium
TGCTCGTTTGAGGCGTCTCCGCAATACTATTTGAATTTTGCTCGCTCATGCATGCGCTTGGCCGGGCCAGAATTAGCGCACCCAACAGAAACACAAAGTAAAATATCTTGAGCATCCTGACAATCGAGTGCACGGTTCGTTTGCTCCGGTGTTAGCGCGATGGTGCCGGTGGCGGCGGCGGCGGCGGAGGCTCGGGAGGAATTCTGATGTTGCCAAGTGGCATGTCCTCCGGCAAAGAGGGTGCCCTGTGGCTTCTAGCTGACTGACTCCCGTGAGCTGGAGGAGGATGAGATGGGGGAGAGCCTTTCAAATCCTCGGCAAGCAATAATCGCAATTTAGGTAGTTGAAGCTGAACAGCATTATGTCCCACGTCCACTTGTGAGCTGGCAGCGCTGTACGCAATCAGCACTGTGAGAGCTGTCAAAGATGGTCTAAGGATGGATCGAAGCATCCGCCCCCCTCCGATTTTATTATACATTCAACTTAGGTCATTACCACCCCTGGTTTCAACTGTGCCGCTGGCGCTTCACACCCTTGCGCCACCCAGTTTTCCTTGGTTCACATGGCCAAGTGCGCAGTCAGCTGCCAATCTTCGCTGGTCGGTGGCCTACTTTAGCGGATATCACTATACCCCCCCGCGACAGCAGGGGAGGGGGACCACTGGAGCTCGCGTAGCGAGCGAACCGTGGTGGAGGGGGCGCCGGACGCGGAGCTTCGTTTTCGTTGCGGAAAATTCTCTTTGGAAAAGAAGCGGGCGAACATGTTTGGGCATCACAAAGACTCTTGCGGCGCGTTGAGGCCTGCGCCCCCTCCACCACCCTGCTTCGCAGGGTGGTCCCCCTCCCCCGCTTCGCGGGGGCGGATGATTTGCCGTCATTCCGGGGCGCCGCGAAGCGGCGAGCCCGGAATCCATACACGCGATCGATGCAGGATTGTCTCGGAGACAGTTCTGAATGTGCTGTGGTTATGGATTCCGGGTTCGGTCCTGCGGACCGCCCCGGAATGACGAGCTACATCTTCAACAGCCGCTTGGCGTTGCCGCTCAGGATTTTTGCTTTGTCCTCGTCGGAGAGCGGCACGGTGTGCATCCAGTCCAGCGCCGGCGGGTTCATGACGAACGGCCAATCGACCGCGAACAGGATATGATCGACGCCCATCTCCATCATGCAGCACAACAGCGCCGGATTGGAGAAATTGCCGCTCGTCGTGATGTAATAGTTGCCGCAGAAGATGTCGCGGAAGCTCAGCGATTTCTGACCCGGCCGCTTGAGCGCCTGGTCGATGCGCCAGACCAGAAACGGCAGCGTTTCGCCGAGATGACCGAGGATGATTTTCAGCTTCGGATGCCGCTCGAACACGCCGGACAGCACGAGGCGGATGGCGGTGGTCGCGGTTTCCACCGTATAGCCCCAGGCCGGCCGCGCCACGGTCGGGAAATCCTTGACGTAGTCGTCGTAGTAGACGCGCGACACCTCGGCCTGCGGCAGAGCGGGATGCAGATAGATCGGCACGTCGAGCTTTTCGGCGCGCGCATAAATCGGCCAGAATTTCTTGTCGTCGAGGAAGGTGCCGTTGGCGAGGCCGTGCAGCATGGCGCCCTTGAAGCCGAGTTCTTTCACGCAGCGCTCGAGCTCGTCGGCAGCCGCCTCGGGCACCGCGGTCGGCAGGCCGGCGAAGGCGGCGAAGCGCTGCGGATTCTTGGCGACCTGGGCGTGCAGGCGATCGTTGACGCGCCGCGTGAGCGCGGCCGCGGTTTCGGCCGGCAGTTTTTGCGTCGACGGCGCGCCGAGCGAGATCACCTGCATGTCGATGCCGACGTCGTCCATCTCCTTGATGCGCAACGGGCCGAAATCGTACAGCCGCTTTTGCTGCTCGCCCGGCCGGCCGGCTTCGCCGCCGACGTAAGTCTTCGCCAGTTCCTCGTCCCAGTAATGCTCTTCGATGGCGATGACCGGACAATGCGGTTTACTAAACATTTATGTTTCCCTTTCCTCCGTCATTGCGAGCGTAAGCGAAGCAATCCAGTCCGGCGGCGCAGTCTGGATTGCTTCGCTCCGCTCGCAATGACGCCAAGTCGGCGTTTCTGGTCGTGTTAGACGGAACTCCGTTCCCTGACAAGGAACCATCCGGGCGTCGCGGGATTGAGGCGGTGGTGAGTGGCCCCAAGGAGATCAACAATGCGTGCGATCGCTCTAGCAACTGTTCTGGCGGCCGGACTCGCGGGCGGCAGCGCGTTGGCGCAAGCCCCGGCCGGACATGTCCATCACAATTTCTGCATGAAGGCCGGCTCGGGCATGGAATGCGCCTACGATTCGATGGCGCAATGCGAAGCCGCCAAGCGCGGCGCCAACGACAGCTGCGTGCAGAACAGCCCGACGCAGAATCATTAAGCGGCCGACGCGGCGGCATCGCGCTGCCGCGCTTTTTAGATAAATGTCTTCCTGGTTCGCGCGTTTCAGGCGCGGACCGGGTTGCTTTTGTAGTAGTCGGCGTCCTCGGCGCTTTGCGTCCAGCCGGGGTGGCCGCGCCATGCGACGTGGCGCGAGACCATGTCGGAACCGTAGCGCACGCGGAACAACAGCGTGCGTTGCGGGCCGTTCTCGTATTCGTGCACTTCGCCGGCCGGATGCACCACGAAGGCGCCGGGCACGACCGCGATGGTTTGCCCCGGCGTGCGCATGGTGCCGCCGCCTTCGAAGCAGAAATAGATCTCGGTGGCGTGCGGGTGGCAGTGATTGGGGCTGATCTGGCCGGGCTCCCAGCAGGCCACCGTGACGTCGCCGTCCGCGATGGTGCCGAGGATTTTTTCGACGTGCTTTTTCGGATTGAACTCGGCCTCGCCGGTGACGCTGAAAACATGCATGTGGCCGCTCTCCTTGGATAGCCCGCCGTTTGTTGTTCAGGACCGTGCTTTTAGCAAGAACCGGTTGCGCTTGCGACGGATTGTTTATGCCGCGTTTATAGGCAAGAGCCACGCGGCGCTTGCAAAGCTGCCTTGTCGCGAGGCACGATGCAAAAGCGTTGAGTCGGGCGTCTAATAACGTGGAGGGCGTGGGGCGGCAAGCGACGGCAATCGCGGACGATTGCCCAGGATGACTACGATGGCCCACCTCGTCGACAAGGCCCATCTCGACAAGCACACGCTGGCCCGCGTGAACAAAGCCCTCGTGCTC
Source organism: Xanthobacteraceae bacterium (assembly GCA_050010715.1). Classification (GTDB taxonomy): domain Bacteria; phylum Pseudomonadota; class Alphaproteobacteria; order Rhizobiales; family Xanthobacteraceae; genus BOG-931. The sequence goes on from JBEKKM010000100.1 coordinate 3,174, forward strand.
GGACTGATCGGTACCGGTTTGGCGGCCTGCGTGTTCGGCGCCGTCATCTATGACATCGGCCACCTGTTTTCGGCCTGGTAAAGGCCCCGCCGAGCCCGCGCTAGCGCTGAATTGCTGCGACAAACCACGCCTGTAAGACGGCTTTAACCCAAGCTGTCGTAAGTATTTTTACTCGTGCTTGGCTTTGAGGGGCAGACGATGGGCGAGCGCCGCAATTCGCGACGGCTGAAAAGCTTCCTGCGCGGCTTTGTCTATTTCGACAAACGGCGCGGCGCCATGAGCTGCCTGGTCCGCGACCTGTCCGTCGAGGGCGCGCGCATCATCTTTTCCGAAGCCGTCACCATTCCCGACATGATCAATCTGCACATTCCGCAGAAGAACCACACCGTGCGCGCGCGCGTGACCTGGCGCCGCGGCGACGAGATCGGGCTCGGCTTCTCCGCCGCCGATCCGGCCGCCGATCCGCTGCCCGACTCCGCCGAGTTGATGAAGCGCGTCGCCCAGCTCGAAGGCGAAATTGCAAGGCTTCGCCGGATGCTCAATCGCATGAAGGGCGAGCGGCCCGACCTCGACGACGAAGCCGCCGCTTAACCCATCTCCTCGCCGGCCGCGAACGAACCAGCCTGCAACCGCATTGCGCCGTAACGCCGGCCGTGCCAACAACACGTCCGCAATAGCCCGCGACCGCCGCAGGCGCGAACGGCAAAAGCAAGCGTAGGGAGACGATCATGGCCAAGGCTTATTGGGTATCGACGTATTTTTCCGTGTCCAATCCGGAGGCGCTGGCGGAATATGCCAAGCTCGCCGGCCCGGCAATCGCCGCTGGCGGCGGCCGCTTCATCGCCCGCGGCAACGCCGCCAAGGCCTATGAGAAGGGCACGACGCAGCGCTGTGTCATCATCGAATTCGACAGCGTCGACAAAGCGGTCGCCGCCCATGACGGACCCGGCTACCAGGCCGCGCTGAAAGTGCTCGGCAACGCCGCGCAGCGCGACATCCGCATCGTCGAAGGCTTGAGCTAGCGCTCCTCGAAAATCCGGTCGCCCTGCAGGTCGACGATCTGCCGCGCCTTGCTCAGCGTGAAATTCACCGCGTCGTCGTAGGACGCATAGGCGTCGGCGCGGATGAAGCGGTGTTCCTTGCGCACGCCGCCAATCTCGCGCGCGATGCTGCCGGCAGTCTGGTATTGGCCGTTGTTCTTGAACGGCGCGGCGCGGATGACGTAGCCCTTGTACTCGACCGGATCGGAGACCTTTTCGGCGGCGGCACCGCGGCCGCCGAACAGCGCGCTCCAGAACGACATCGCGGGCCTCCCCTTTTTCGCCGCTGAATGTTACTCCTAACCAATACCGCGCGCATCACGCATGGAGTTCGACAATGCCGAAGGGCTATTGGGTCACCGTTTACCGCTCCATTTCCGATCCGCAAAAGCTCGCCGCCTATGCGCAACTGGCGCCGCCGGCGATCGCGCCGTTCGGCGGCCGCTATCTGGCGCGCGGCACCGCGGCGGCGGCTTTCGAGGCCGGCCAGAAGGAGCGCATCGTGATGTCGGAATTCCCGAGCGTCGAGAAGGCCATCGCCGCCTACCAGAGCCCGGCCTACCAGAATGCGCTCAAAGCGCTCGGCAACGGCGCCGTGCGCGACATCCGCATCGTCGAAGGGCTTGATTAACGCTTAGGGACAACGCGGCAAGGACGGCAACCAGGGCGATTGCAAAACGGCCGAAGCGTCGCTATATACGCGCCATTCGCGATTTAGCCTGACTTGCCGTCTCGGCCTTGAGCATGATCCGAAAGATCATGTGACAATAAAAAGGGCCTTTCCCAAGACAACGCAAAATCCGGATTTGGACCGCGTGAATGGTTCACGCGGCCACAAAAACGCATTCTGCGTTTTCCATAAGGAGGGCCATCATGGCTCAAGGTACCGTCAAGTTCTTCAACGCCCAAAAAGGTTACGGCTTCATCGTGCAGGATGCCGGCGGCCCCGACATCTTCGTGCACATCTCCGCGGTCGAGCGCGCCGGCATGCGCTCGCTCGTCGAGGGCCAGAAGCTGTCGTTCGACATCGAGGCCGACCGCCGCAGCGGCAAGTCCGCCGCGACCAATCTGCAGGCGGCCTGAACTACGGCATAAATGCAGCGCCGGCGTCATAATGGCGCCGGCGTTTTGTTTTCTGTCATGTTCGTAGAACAAGAATCCGGGCGACGAATAAGAATCAAGGAACAAGAACAAGGAGAACAATCATGCCAAGAAAACCGGGACTGAATTCCGAATTCGTCATGTTCGACGTGGTCTATGAAGACGGCACGCAGCGCTCGAACCGCAAGGTGCCGCGCGCGCTGCTCGGCGGCATCGACGGCGACAAGCCGGCGCACGGCTTCCTGATCGAGCAGGACCGCGAGATCGCCGAAAAATCCGGCAGACCGATGGCGAAGATCCAAAGCATCTCGCGCTCGGGCGAGAAGAAGAAGGTGAAGGACTACGCCTAGCGCGCCGGCTGATTTTACCGTCGTCCCCGCGAAAGCGGGGACCCATAACCCCGGATTCTGAGTTCGACCACCAACGCCGGGATTATGGGTCCCGCTTTCGCGAGAATGACGACGGGGCTACCGTTGCGTCTTTTCACGCAGCCGCGGAGCCGCCGCACATGCCCGACATCAAAATCCTCAACCCGGAAACCCTCGGCAAGCCGCTCGGGCAATATTCGCAAATCACCCGCGTCAGGGCGTCGGAGTTCCTGTTCATCGCCGGCCAGGTCGGCGCCGACAAGGACGGCAAGACGGCGAGCGATTTCGACGGCCAGTGCGCGCAGGTGTTCGCCAATATCGGCGCGGCGCTTGCCTCGCAGGGCGCGAGCTTCGGAAATCTTGTTGAATTCACGACCTATCTCGTGCACTCGCAAGACATTGCGAAATTCATGGCCTACCGCACCCGCGAATTCCCAAAGCTGTTCGTCGGCGGCGCCTATCCGCCGAACACGCTGCTGATGATCGACCGCCTGGTGCAGGAGCAGTTTCTGATCGAAGTGAGCGCGGTCGCGGCGCTGTAACGGTAACGCATGCGCGCTCCTTCTCCCCGCACGCGGGGAGAAGGTATGAAGGGGGCCTCTCCGCAGGGCTCGGCTCGAATTTCGCGTCGTCATTTTCGTTTGGTCACCGCCCGGTCAGGCAACCACGACGTCGCCGACATCAGGGTGACGGTGCTAGCGGATCAAATCTGACATTAGAGTGCGGGCCGCATCTGCTGACGGGTCCAGTGTGAACAGTTTGCGGCCCAATCGCTCATCGCTGTGTTGCCGGTACGCATGCCTTCGGCGATGAGAATTGCCTGTCTTTCGAGTGCCGCAGCAATGACCTCGGCCTCGCTCGGTCCTGATCCGTAGGCGGCGAGAAACATCCGCAGACGCCGAACCTGCTCCGCAGTGGAGCGATCCGGATTGCCTAGATCGAGCCAAAGCCAAGCTGCGTATCCGAGGTCGTAGGAACGCGATCCCGGTGCCGCCGCGTCGAAATCGATGAAAGCGACCGGATGGCCATCTCGGAACACTGTGTTACAGGGTGACAGATCGTTGTGACAGGCCACCTCGATGCAGACTTTCTGGGCGGAAGGCGTCGCGAAAAGAGGTGCGGTTGCATCGTGGTAGGCGCGAATGAGCCGTGCCGCATTTTCCAATGTCTTATCGTCATGCTCGCCGAGTTCAGCAGGAACCACACCCGGTATGTAGCTGTATATCTCCCTGCCGCTCTCGTCCGTGCCGAGGTAGCGGGGTGCCCCGTCGAAACCAACAGCTTCGAGATGCCGCAACAACGCCCGCACAAAACCGAGATTCGGGGTGGGCGGACGGCGAACAGTTTCTCCCAGTCTCACAACTCCAAGTGTTGTTCGCCCGCCTATTAGGGTGGTCTCATTCTGGCTCATTGGCGCATCATGGGTGATCATTCCGCCGCCACGCGCGACAGCGCGCTCACCCGCGATGCTGCGAGCGCCAGGCGGGCCGAGGCCGAGACGCCGGCCTGCTGGTAGAGCAGGTCGCCCGGATTGTATTCCGGCCGCGTGCCGGTGCAGTGGGCCTTTGCCGCGGTGTGTCGCGCCGCGGCGGCGGCGAAGCCGGCGGCGGCGCCGAGGCAAAGCGCCGCGGTTGCGAGCGCCGCGGCTAAGGTGGGGGGTGTTGTCTTGACCATGACCGGCTCCTTTTGCCGGACGACGCAGATAAAAGCTTAGCACGCCGCCGCGGCTTTGGTGCGCACCTCACGGTGACGGTGAGAAGGACAACTTTATACTTTACGGGACTTCGGCATCGGCAGCTCGTTCGGCTTGCCCCAGCTCTGCATCCAGGCCTTGACCTCGTCCCAAGGCACGCCCATTCGGGTGCGCTCGAACTCGGCGAGGCGGCGCTCGTCTTCCTCAAGAGCCTCGGGCGACCAAGGGCCTTCGCCTTTGGTGCGCAGTTCCGACTGTGATCGGCAAGCAGCGGCCGTCCGTTTGCGCATGATGCTCACTCCCGCTTTTCGCGGCTATGGAAAGCGCGAAGCATGACAAGGCGTTCGCCGTCGAAGGCGTAGTGAAAGACGTATGTCGCGTTCGCGACTTCAAGCACGAGCTCGCGGTATTGCGGTCTTCCCTCAATTGCGCGGCCGAGCAGCGGATGATCCTCCAGGAGGCGAGCCTTTTCCTTGATTTCCGCGGCAATGATTTGCGCAAGGCGCGGATGCCGTTCGTGAAGGAAAGCGGCAAAGCGATCGAGATCGGCCAGCGCGATAGCCGACCACTCGAGCTTCATCGACCCTGCCAAGGCCTAAAGCCAGGCGTTCCCCAGGTATCGAGCCAACGCACCACGTCGGCGTGAGCGACAGTCGGCTCACCGGCTTTGATGGCCGCCCATTGCCGATCGAGCTCGTCCATTTCTCCTGATGACACTTTGGCGGATCCGCCGGCCAAGGAAACCAGCTGCGCAATCAATTCAGACACCGAAACGCCGGCCGCCGCGGCGCGCGCCTCGAGTGCGGTCGCCGTTGCGTCGTCCACTTCGATCTTGCGCAGTTTGACGTTCATGCGAACACCTTCACCGCCGGCGCCCCCTCCACCGCGCTTCGCGCGGTCCCCCTCCCCCGCTATCGCGGGGGCGGAAAGTTTAGTTATCCAGGAAGCTCCGCAGCTTCCGGCTCCGCGACGGATGCTTCAGCTTGCGCAGCGCCTTGGCCTCAATCTGCCGAATACGCTCGCGCGTCACCGAGAACTGCTGGCCGACCTCTTCCAGCGTGTGATCGGTATTCATGCCGATGCCAAACCGCATGCGCAGCACGCGCTCTTCGCGCGGGGTGAGCGAGGCCAGCACCCGGGTCGTGGTTTCGCGCAGGTTCGATTGGATGGCGGCGTCGATCGGCAGGATGGCGTTCTTGTCCTCGATGAAATCGCCGAGGTGCGAATCCTCTTCGTCGCCGATCGGAGTCTCCAGCGACAGCGGCTCCTTGGCGATCTTGAGGACCTTGCGCACCTTCTCCAGCGGCATGCCGAGCTTTTCGGCCAATTCCTCCGGCGTCGGCTCGCGGCCGATTTCGTTGAGCATCTGCCGCGAGGTGCGCACGATCTTGTTGATGGTCTCGATCATGTGCACCGGGATGCGGATGGTGCGCGCCTGGTCGGCGATCGAGCGCGTGATCGCTTGGCGGATCCACCACGTCGCATAGGTCGAGAACTTGTAGCCGCGGCGGTATTCGAACTTATCGACCGCCTTCATCAACCCGATATTGCCTTCCTGGATCAGATCGAGGAATTGCAGGCCGCGGTTGGTGTATTTCTTGGCGATCGAGATGACGAGGCGCAGGTTGGCTTCGACCATTTCCTTCTTGGCCTGGCGCGCCTCGCGCTCGCCCTTCTGCACCATGTGCACGAGCTTGCGGAACTCGGGGATCTCAAGACCGGTCTCGGACGCCAGCGTGTGGATGTTGGTGCGCAGCTCCTTGATGCGGTCCTTGTCGCGGGCGACGAAATTCTTCCAGCCCTTGGCGGACAGTTTCGAGACGCGGTTGAGCCAGCGCGGGTCGAGCTCGGAGCCCTGGTAGTTGCGCAAAAAATCCTCGCGCACGACGCTGTGGCTTTCGGCAAGCCGCATCAGCCGGCCTTCATGGCCGACGAGGCGCTTGTTGATGTCGTAGAGCTGCTCCACGAGAGTGTCGATGCGCGCCTGATTTAGCCGCAGCGATTTGACCTCCTGGATGATCTCTTCCTTGAGTTTTTTGGACTTTCTCTCCTGGGCCGGCGACAGCGTCTCGTTGTGCAGCTTGCCCTGGATGTCGAGCTCTTGCAGGCGGCGCAGCCGCTTGAACGAGTCGGCGATGTTGTCGAAAGTCTCCAACACTTTGGGCTTGAGCTCGGCCTCGATCGCCGCAAGCGACATCGAGTTCTCGAGATCGTCCTCGTCGAGATCGGCATCGGCCAGCGCCGCTTCCTCGCCGCTCACCTCGCCGTCGGCCCCGGCCGCGCCATTGGCGCCGGCGGGCTTGAACGGGGTGGCGGCGGGCGGCGCCGACGGCGGCGCTACCGCTTGCGGCGGCTGCGGCACGAAGCCGGGCGCGCCGGGGCCAGAGCCTGGCGCTAGCGGCAGGCCATCGGGCCCGACGGCGGCCGCCACCTGCTTGGCATCGGGGCCCGCATAGGTCGCTTCGAGATCGATGATGTCGCGCAGGAAGACTTTGCCTTCGTTCAATTCGTCGCGCCAGATGATGACGGCCTGGAAGGTCAGCGGGCTTTCGCACAGGCCGGCGATCATCGCCTCGCGGCCGGCCTCGATGCGCTTGGCGATGGCGATTTCGCCCTCGCGCGACAAGAGCTCCACCGAGCCCATTTCGCGCAGATACATGCGGACCGGATCGTCGGTGCGCTCGGTCGGCTCCTTGGTCTCGGATTTTGCCACCGCCTTCGGCGCCACTTCGACGAGTTCGCCGGACTCGCTCTCTTCCTCCTCCGGCTCGTCCTTCTCCTCTTCCTCGGCCTCGGCTTCCTCGGTCTCGACGACGTTGATGCCCATCTCGTTCATGATGGCGAGCACGTCCTCGATCTTCTCGGAGGTGACCTCCTCGGACGGCATCACGGCATTGAGCTGCTCATAGGTGACGTAGCCGCGCTTCTTGGCCTGCTTGATCATCTTCTTGACGGCGGCGTCGGATAGATCGAGCAGCGGCAGCGGGCCGTCCTTCTCCGGGGTCTCCGGGCCGTCCTTCTCCGGGGTTTCGGCGTCTTTTGGCGCGGCCGCTTTGGCCTTGGTCGGTGCTGCCTTGGTGGCCACGCTGCTCTTGCTTGCCATTGTTCTGTCTCTCCACGGACGATTCGGGTCCCCTACCCTATGGTGAAGGAATCACCTGGGACGGTAGACCAACGCCGGGACTTGGGGCCAAAGCCATTGGGCCGAAGCCTCAAATCCCTTGTTGTTGGGCCGCCGGCTTTAAGCCAACGGCCGAAAAGGGCGGATGCCGGAGGGGTTTTACCCTTGGACACCGCCCGAATCGAGGCCGAATCTGTCGGAACTCCGTTAAGCTCCGACTAACCACAAGCGCGAGGGTGACCTCTTATTCCCCTCGCCAGTCCGTCCTCACCCTACCGACTGTTAGCCCTCCCCCTTTCAGGGGGAGGTCAATAACTACATCGGCCGGGCTGGCCGGCCCGAAGAGGCGCCAAAGCCCTCGATCAGAGCCTCGGTGCCATCGAGCGACGACAGCCGCGCCTTGACGTCGAGCAACCGCGTGTAATTCGCCTGGCTATTGTCCTGGCCGAGCGCGGTTTCCGCGTCCTTCAGTTCCCTAGTTAGGGAATGCCACTGCCGATGCAAGGCAACAAGCTGTTTCCAGGTCAGTAAAACGTCGTCCCGCGCCGCCTGCGGCTGCGCGCCCCACACCGACAGCGTGGTGATCGAGCGCTCGATGCGGCCAAGCAGGGCGCCGAAGCCCAGGCGATCGAGCTCGGCGACGAGCTCGGCGCGGTCGGCTTCGCTGGCCCGCCCGGAATCCTCGCGGAATTCGCCCGCCGAATGATGGGCGAACACGTCGATGAGCGCGCTTTTGAGCTTTTGCGTGTCGGCGTGGCGGAACTCGGCCTCGGCCAGTTCCTCCATGTGGTCGTGCAAGAGCCACGGGTGATTGAGTGCGGTTTGCAGGATCAGCGCCTCGCGGAGCGGGATCGCGGCGCGATGGCCGCGATGCAGCGGGCTTGCCGCAAGTTGCGCGCTGGCGGCGACGTAAGTTTCGTCGCCGAAGGCTGCTTTCGGCGAAAGCGGCCGGCCCGGCGCGCCGCCGCGGCGGTTTTTGTCGTCGAAGCGATTGGCGCCGAAATTCTGCCGGCGCGTCGCAATATTCACCGGCGCGAACATTTGCCGAAGCCGCGCCGAAAAGTCCTGCCGGTAGTAGCGCCGCACCGATTCGTCGCCGATGGTGTTGGTGACTTCACCGATGCGCGCTTCGAGCGCGGCGCGGCGCTCCGGCGTGTCGAATGGGCCTTGCTCGCTCTCGCGCGCCCATAAGACATGCGCCAAAGGGCGCGACGCGCCGAGCACGTCTTCTATTGCCTCGCGGCCGCCGGAGCGGGCGAGGTCGTCCGGGTCCTGGCCGTCGGGCAGCGTGGCGAGTTTGAGGCTTTTGCCGGGTTTCAAGAGCGGCAGCGCGATATCGAGCGCGCGATAGGCGGCGCGGCGGCCGGCATCGTCGCCGTCGAAGCACAGGATCGGCTCGTCGTTGAGCCGCCACATCAGCGCCAATTGCTCGGCGGTGAGCGCGGTGCCGAGCGGCGCCACGGTGCCTTCGTATCCGGCCATCACCATGGCGATGACGTCGACATAGCCTTCGACGGCGATGACGCGGGCACCCTCGTGCGCCGCCTTGCGGGCTGCGGCGATGTTGTAGAGCGTCGCGCCTTTGTGAAAGAGCGGCGTCTCCGGCGAGTTGAGATATTTCGCCGAGATTTCTTTTTCGAGCGCGCGGCCGCCGAAGGCGATCACCCGGCCGCGCCAATCGCTGATCGGAAACATGATGCGGTCGCGAAACCGGTCGTAAGGCACCGGGATGTCTTCGCCGGCGACGATCATCCCGGCCTCGACCATGTCCTCGACCGGGATTTTTGCCGCGCCCAGATGCTCCTTGAGCGCATATTGCTCTCCCGGCGCATAGCCCAGGCGGAATTTGAGCTGGGTCGCGGAAGCCAAGCCGCGATCGGCGAGATAGCCGCGGCCGCGGGCGCCATTTCTTGACGCAAGCGTCGATTGGAAGAACCCCGCGGCGAGCTCGACGATGTCGTGCAGGGTCTTGCGGCGTTCTTCGCGCGCTTCCGCCTCGGGCGAGGACACCGGCAGCGGGACGCCGGCCTGGCCGGCGAGCCGCTCGACCGCTTCCGGGAAGCTCACGCCCTCGGTGAGCATGAGAAAGTCGAAAATGTTGCCGTTCTTGCCCGAGGAGAAGTCGAACCACATCGCCTTCTGGTCATTGACGCAGAACGACGGCGTCTTCTCCTTGTTGAACGGCGACAGCCCCTTCCACTCCCGCCCCGCCTTTTTCAATTTCACGCGGCGGCCAACGACTTCCGAAACCGGAAGCCGCGCGCGCAGCTCATCGAGAAATTGCGGCGTAAAGCGCATAGTGATTCGCTCAAGGGTAACGCCAATAGGGAAGGAATATAGGGTGTCCCCTGCCGGCGCGACGCCAAGGCCGGCTAGTCCCAGTTATCCACAGGTTGCCAACATTGTCGTCGTCCGCGCCTGCGGACGACCCAGTAGCCCCTGTCTAAGAGGATTAACCCATTCGCTGGGGTTACTGGATGCCCGCCTTCGCGCGCATGACAGGTCAGCTCACCCGGTCCCCGTCCGCGGTAAATCCGAACAGCCGCTGCACTCGGTAATAGCGCGGCGAGCGCGGCGCGGTGAGGCCCCATTGCTCGGAGCGGCCGGGCTTGAATTTCCAGAAATCCGAGCCGCGCGGCGCGTAGCTGTCGTCGATCTGCTGGACCTCGGCGGCATATTCCAGCGGCACTTCGTCGGGGCCGCAGAAATAGGCGAATACATTATTCCCGGGCCCGTGGCGGCCGGGGCCCCATTCGATTGGATAGCCGTTGTCTTTCATGCGCCCCATGCCGCGCATCACCGAATCGAAGTCGGGCACGTCGAAGGCGATGTGGTTCAGCGTCGGCAGGTCGGTCTTGGCCAGCACGATCGAGCAGTGGTCGGCATTGGCGCAATGCAAAAACGTCAGCGGCGCGTTTTCGTCGACCACGCGGAAGCCGAGCGTCGTGGTGAAGAACGCCAGCGTCGCATCGTGGTCGCGCGTGTTGAGATTGGCGTGGACGATCTTGCGCGGCCGGTCCGGCTGATCGCGTGCGTCCGCATGATTGGCGCAGTCGCAGACGAAGGCGAGGTTGCGCCCGTCGGGGTCCTTGCAGCCAAAACCGCAGCCGCCACCGGCAATCACCACCGGCCCGGGCGCAGTCGCGCCGCAACCCGCAGCCGTCACCGCCTTATGCAGCGCCTCGACGGCTTGCCGGTCGGCGACCTCGAACACGATGCGCACCACCGCGGGCTGCGCGCCGCGATGCAAACCGATTATGTGGTGATAACCGCCGGTGCCGCGAAAATAGATGGCGTCGTTGCGCGTTTCGACGCGCCGTAATCCCCACACGTCCTCATAAAAGTGTGTCGCCTCGTCGAGATTGGTGGCGACCAGCTCGATGCTGCGCAGGCCGCGAACGAGACACGCAGGCATTTGGTCTATTCCCCGTTATTCATCGGCTCAAGTTTGCCACGATCGCGCGCGGTGCCAAAGTCTTTCGTGTGAGCATTCCGGCCGATGCGTCTCAAGTCGCGGCCGCCAGCTCAGCGTCGCGCGCCGCAACGGCGGCGGCGAAGGCGCGCTGCAGCCGCGCCGGGTCGGGCGCGACGCCGGTAAGTTGCGCAAACGCCTCGACCGCCTGATGCACGCACATGCCGCTGCCGTTGAGGGTGCGGGCGCCTTTTGCGGCGGCGGCTTTGAGGAATTCGGTTTGCAGCGGCGTGTAGATGACGTCGGCGGCCCAATGGTCGGCTTTCAGCGCCGCGACCGGAACCGGATTGCCGGGGAATCCGCGCATGCCGACCTGAGTGGCGTTGACGACGCCGGCCGCCGCCGCGATGTCGCGCGCCAAATCCTGCGCGAGCCGGCAGCGCGACGGACCATAATGCCGCGACAGATCGGCCTGCAGCGCCTTGGCGCGCGCGGTATCGAGGTCATGCAGGACGAGTTCGGCGACGCCGAGATCCATCAGCGCAAAGGCGACAGCGCGTCCGGCACCGCCGGCGCCGATCTGCACCACCGTTGCGTCCTTGGCACCGTCGCGACCGATGCGTTCATTGAAGCTGTTACGCCATCCCGCCCTATCGAAATTGTAGCCGGTGGCGCGGCCATCCGGCGCGAACACGACGGTGTTCACCGCGCCGACCTGGGCGGCGCCTGGGTCCACGGCATCGAGCAGCGGAATAATCTCTTGCTTGAACGGAAAAGTGACGTTGGCGCCGATAAAGCCCGCAGTCTTGATCGCATCGAAAAGCTTCGGCAGCCGTCCCGGCAAGCGGTCCGCGTCAAGCAGATGATAATAGCCGTCGATCCCAGCCGCCGCGAAAGCATCGGCGAACAGCGCCGGCGACATCGATCCCTGGATGTTCGCGCCCAGGAGCCCGACCAACATCCTGCGCTTCGTCATCGGCGTCAGCCGCCGCCGAGCAGCTTCTTCACATGTGCGCTGGCTTTGGAGAAATCCATCCGCCCGGCGAATCGCTCCTTCAGCGCCGTCATGATGCGGCCCATGTCCTTGAGCGTCGCGGCTTCGAGCTCCTTGATCAGTGCGGAAATCGCCTTGCCGGCTTCGATGTCGGACAAATGCTTGGGCAGATAGGCGGAGATGATGCCGATCTCCTCGCGCTCCTGGGCGGCGAGCTCAGCACGGCCGGCCTTCTCGTAGATATCGAGCGATTCCTGGCGCTGCTTGATCATCTTGCCCATGACGTCGAGGATCTCGGCGTCGCTGAGCTTGAGCCGCTCGGCGCCGGAGGTCTCGCGCTGCAGGATCGCGGCATTGACCATGCGCAGCGTCGAGACCCGCCGCGCCTGGCCTGCCTTCATCGCCTCTTTCATCGCGTTGTTGATATCGTCGCGCAACACGGCTATGGCCTCTCGCAAATGCGCACCACCTGGGGCAGGCGGCTGCGCGCAACATTTAGGCCCTTGCCGATGCCGACACAACCGCAGACTGGCGCAACCTGGGACGAGCCCGCACCGACGGCATTGCTCGTGCTTGCCGACGGCACGGTGCTCGAAGGCATCGGCTTCGGCGCAACCGGCCACGCGGTCGGCGAAGTCTGCTTCAATACCGCGATGACCGGCTACGAGGAGATCCTCACCGATCCGTCCTATGCCGGCCAGATCATTACCTTCACGTTTCCCCATATCGGCAATGTCGGCACCAACGAGGACGACATCGAGACCGTGAATCTCGCGGCGACACCGGGCGCGCGCGGCGTCGTGCTGCATTCCGCCATCACGGAACCGTCGAACTATCGCGCCACAAAACATCTCGATGCCTGGCTGAAGAACCGCGGCGTCATCGGACTCGCCGGCATCGACACCCGCGCGCTCACAGCCCTCATTCGCGAAAAAGGCATGCCGAACGCGGTCATTGCCCACGAGCCGTCCGGGCGCTTCGATGTCGAAGCGCTCAAGCGCGAAGCCAAAGCCTGGCCCGGCCTGCTCGGCATGGACCTGGTGCCGATGGTGACCACCGGCCAGCGCTTCACCTGGAACGAAACGCCCTGGGTTTGGGGCGAGGGCTACGGCCACAGCGACGGCGCGAAATATCACGTCGTCGCCATCGACTACGGCATCAAGCGCAACATTTTGCGCCAGCTCGCCGGCCATGCCTGCAATGTCACCGTGGTGCCGGCGACGACTTCGGCCGACGACATCCTGGCGCTAAAGCCCGACGGCATTTTTCTCTCCAACGGCCCGGGCGACCCGGCCGCCACCGGCGAATATGCCGTGCCGGTGATCCGCGCGCTGATCGAGCAGAAGCCGGTGTTCGGCATTTGCCTCGGCCACCAAATGCTCGGCCTCGCCGTCGGCGCCAGGACCATGAAGATGCATCAGGGCCATCACGGCGCCAATCATCCGGTCAAGGACCTGTTCACCGGCAAGGTCGAGATCACCTCGATGAACCACGGTTTTGCCGTCGACCGCGCGACCCTGCCGGCCAATGCGGTCGAAACCCACGTGTCTTTATTCGATGGCTCAAATTGCGGCATTGCCCTTAAGGATCGGCCGGTGTTCTCGGTGCAGTACCATCCGGAAGCCTCGCCGGGGCCGCGCGACAGTCATTATCTGTTCGGCCAATTCGTCGAGCTGATGCGCGATTTCAAGCGGGTTTGAGCCGGAAACCGCGCGTGCATGTCCGGCGTTAGACAATTTCAACGGAATATCCGGTAGAACGGTCCGGCCGCCCGGCGGCGGGATCGAAACCATGCTGACCAAGCGCATCACCCCGGTCACCCACCTGTTTGCCGACGACGGCCGGATTCCCAACAATCCGAAGCTGCCGCTCATTCTCTATCGCGGCGGCATCGATCTCGCCGGCTCCCCCGACCCGGAACCGCTGATCGAAAGGACGTTCGGCGACAACGGCTGGGGCGACATGTGGCGCAACGGCATTTTCCCCTACGTGCACTATCATTCGATGATCCACGAAGTGCTGGCCATCGCCCGCGGCCGCGCCAAGGTGCGCTTCGGCGGCGAGGACGGTAAAGAAATCGACATCGCGCCCGGCGACGTCGTCATTCTGCCGGCCGGCACCGGGCATCAATGCCTCAGGCACAGCCGCGACCTCGTGGTCATCGGCGCCTATCCGCCGAACGGCAAATACAATCTCTGCCGCGGCACCAAGGCGGAGCGCACCAAGGCGCTCGTCGCCATCCCCAAGGTGCCGCTGCCTGCCTCCGATCCGGCGTTCGGGCCGCAAGGACCGCTGCTCGCGCTGTGGCGGGCATGAATTCCGGCTGGCTCAAGTTCTGGGACAGTTCCCATTCGATCTACGTCAATGCGCGCCACCGCGACGTGCATTATCGTCTCATCGCGCAACAGATCGCGGCGCTGGTGCCGTCGCCGCAGGCGCGCGTGCTCGATTACGGTTGCGGCGAAGCGCTGCACGCCGATCTGGTCGCCGCCGGCGCGGGCGAGCTTCTGCTGTGCGAGGGCGCGCCGCGGGTCCGTGCCGGCATCACCGCGCGCTTTGCCGGCAACGCGAAAATCCGCGCCGTCGCGCCGGAGGACGTCGAGCGCGTGGCGGACCATTCGCTCGATCTCATCGTGCTGCATTCGGTCGCGCAATATCTTAACCCCGAAGAATTGGCGAAGTTGCTTTCGCTGTTTCATTGGCTGCTGAATGCCGACGGCAGGCTTGTGGTGAGCGACGTCATCCCGCCCGACGTCGCGGCCTCGACCGATGCGATGGCCTTGCTGCGGTTCGGCGCCGCAAACGGATTCTTCATCGCCGCCGTCACCGGCCTCGTCCGCACGGTGCTGTCCGATTATTGGCGCTTGCGCACGCGCTACGGACTGACCCGTTACGGCGAAGCGGCGATGACGGAAAAACTCGCTACGGCGGGATTTGCCGCGCAGCGCGTAGCGCAAAACATCGGCCACAATCAGGCGCGCATGGCGTTCACGGCGCGGCCGCGCTGAAGCCGCAATATGTGATGCCACCCAGTGCGCCGACCTAGCCAATAACGCGTGACAATAGCGGGCTGTCAGTGAGTGGCATCCAGTGCTAAACTTAACTGCTGCAGTTCACGAGGGATCAAAACAGACCGAACGCGATAAGAAAGACATCGGGATGTCGACCGATCGATGGATAGCGGCAAGTTTGACCGCCCTCACCGCGGTTCTGTCTGTGTGCCATTGCGTGGTTCTCGCCGCACCGGTTGGGAGTGAGGACGCCGACATCGGTCCACCTCCCGCGCTGGCGCCGGGGCAGGCGCCATCCCTTCCGAAAGCGGGCCCGTTGGCGCAGCCGCGGTCACAAGACCAGGTTGGCTTTCCCTCGGCGCTGACCGCGTCGGTCATCCCGCCGGCCAGCCCGCTCACGCCCGCCGCGGTCGCGCTGGGCAAGAAGCTTTTCTTCGACAGCCGGCTCTCCGGTGACGGCACGGTCGCCTGCGCCACGTGTCATGATCCGGCGCGCGCCTTCACCGACGGCAGGCCGACGTCGGTCGGCATCCACGGTCGCGTCGGTCAGCGCAACGCGCCAACCCTGTTGAACGCGCTCTATAATAAGACGCAGTTTTGGGACGGCCGCGTTAATACGCTCGAGCAGCAGGCGGCACTGCCGATCACGAACCCCTCGGAGATGGGTGCGGCCAGCATCGGGGAAGCCGTCTCCAAAATTGCCGGTGATAAGGATTACCAAGACCAATTCATGCAGTCGTTCGGTCGTGATGTGAACGAGCAGGATATGTTGCGCGCGATTGCCACCTACGAGCGGACGCTCGTTGCGTTCGATTCTCCTTTCGATCATTTCATCGCGGGAGACAAGAACGCCATCAGCGACTCAGCAAAGCGCGGCTGGGAACTGTTCAACACCAAGGCCCGCTGCAACTTGTGCCATGCTTTGACCGACAAACAGCGGGACGTCACGGTCTTCACCGATAACGATTTCCATAACATTGGCATTGGAATCATCCGGCATCATGTCGCCCCCCTGGCGCAGCAGGCAGAGCGTGAACTGGCGCAGGGAGCTCTGCAGGCTATCGACGACGCCGCCATCGAGAGTGAGATATCGGTCCTTGGGCGCTTCCTGATTACGAAAAAGCAGAGTGATATCGCGTCGTTCAAGACGCCGGACATCCGAAATATCCTGGTGACCGGGCCTTACTTCCACGACGGGTCGATGCAAACGCTGTGGGAGATCGTGGATCACTACAACAAGGGTGACGGCGTGACCGATCCGTGGCTCGACGAGGATATGCAGCCGCTGGCGCTGACCGAGCCTGAGATCGACGATCTGGTGGCGTTTCTCGCATCGCTGACGAATCCGCAATACAAGGAGCTCGGCGACGAGGAGTACGCACGACAACTCGCTCTATCCAAAGTGAGCCGCCCGCAGCGCGATACGGCGCGCGCTTTCGGCCCGAAGCCCACGCAGCCAAAGCCGCCTCCATTCTGATTGCCGCGCTCTGAAATTGATGCAACTCTTTGCGGTTTCCCTTGAGCCAAAAGCGATCAACAGCATTGGCCCCACGGACTGCGGACTGTAGGGTCCATACAAGAACTCCGACGGTCGGCAGCTCGAGCCGGTGAAGAAAGCGTTCCGGCTAAAACAAAGAAGCTCAGCTTGGGGGAACACGACGTCATGATGCAATCCTGCGAAGTCTCCTGAATGCCGCTCGTTGCCGCCGTATCGGCTGCGCTCGCCTGGCTCGGCCGCCAAGGCTCGCGCGCCATTGCCGCGGTGGTGTTCATCGCCATTGCGATGCCGCCGGTCGACGCGCTGTTCAAGCCGTTCGTCACCGAGGCGATCTTTGCGCTGCTCTGCCTCGCGTTCCTGCGCGTCGACATCGCGGCGCTACGCGGCCACGTGCGCAGGCCCGGCCTGGTGCTGGCGGCGACGGCATGGACGTCGTTGGTGGTGCCGACGCTGATTGGCACGGCTTGCCTGCTCGCACATCTCGACGCGCGTTCGCCGGCGCTGTTTCTGGCGCTGATGCTGCAAGCCGTCGCCTCGCCGATGATGGCGGCGCCGGCCTTCGCCGCCGTCATGGGCCTCGATGCCACTCTGGTTTTGACCACGCTCGTCACCGCGACGGCGCTGACGCCAGTGTCTGCGCCATTGTTCGCTTATGCCTTCATCGGCCCAGCGCTGACGCT
Organism: Xanthobacteraceae bacterium; assembly: GCA_050010715.1. GTDB lineage: Bacteria > Pseudomonadota > Alphaproteobacteria > Rhizobiales > Xanthobacteraceae > BOG-931. The sequence continues at coordinate 20,092 of JBEKKM010000100.1, forward strand.
CTCTCCGCTCGCGCTCGGGCTGAAACTGTTCGCCATCCTCTCGGGCTCGCTCATCGTCGCCGCGATCATCCGCCGCGTCGCCGGCCTCGCCGCGATCCGGCGCTATAACGACCAGATCGACGGCATGAACATCCTGCTGGTGTTCTTTTTCGTCGCCGCGGTGATGGAAAATGTCGCCAGCCGCTTTTGGGCCGATCCGTTGGCGATGATCGAACTGACCGCGCTGGCTTTTGCGGTGACGTTTGCCGTGCTGGCGCTGACCGCGCTGGTGTTTGCCGCAACCGGCCGCGAGCGCGCCTTCGTGCTCGGCCTGATGGCCTCGCAGCGCAATATGGGATTGATGCTGGCGGCGACCGGCGGCGCGCTGCCCGACTTCACCTGGCTCTACTTCGCGCTGGCGCAGTTTCCGGTCTACCTGTCGCCGCTCCTGTTCACGCCGCTGGCGCGGCGGCTGAAGGCGGGCGCTGGAAAACTCGAGATCTAGCGCGTGTATTCTCAAATCGAGATTGGAGAAACGGAAATTACGGGCGCTGAGTCTACCTGCGGCCGGCATCTGAATTCGCGACTTTGCGAGCACACTCGATGAAGCGCTCCGCAAGCGGCGTCAGCGTGCGATCCTTGACGGTGACGAACCCGACCGGCGCGGGAAGCGACGGCACTTTGATCGGCAATGCCTTGATGCGCGTTCGCTGGCCGCCAAAGCGCGTGGGAGAGGCGGGGATGAGTCCAAGCCAGTCCCCCGTTTCGATCAAGCGCATGTGAAGGTGAAGCGAGACCGTCAAAACCTTGGCGGAAGGGACTTCGAGGCTGCTTCGGCGGAAGACTTCGTCATGCAACGACCGCGCCAAGCTACCGGGCTGCGCTAACACCCATGGCTCGCCGATCAAATCGGCAAGCGCCAAATTTCGCCGCTTCGCCCAACGGCTCTCAGAGCCGGCGGCGACCACAGGCGGGTCATCGAACAAAGGCTCCGCAACCAGGTCAGGTTCGGTCATCGTGGTGGGAATCCGCCCGAACACCACCTCGGCTTTTCGATCGCGCAGATTATCGTATTGCTGAACTGCGATGTCTTCGTGCAGCACGTAAAGCGCCGCGCGGGGAAAATCTCGCGAAAACCGTTCGATGACGGCTGGAAGCAAACCGGCATCCGTCACGATTGACGAGCCGATCCACAGTTCGCCCGCGTCCGGCTGTTTGATCGTCTCGATTTCCTGCAAGCCCTTGCGCATCTCGTCGAACACCGCGACGCCGGATTTCAGGAGCGCGCGGCCATAGTGCGTCGGTTCGACGCCTGAAATGCTGCGATCGAAGAGCTTGACGCCAAGGGTGTGCTCCAATTCCGAAATCGTCTTGGACACGACGGGATAGGACACCGCCAATTCTTCCGCCGCCCGAGTCATGCTGCCCGCCTCCGCGACCGCGAGCGCAATATGAAGGTCGCGCAGCTTGACGCGGCGACCGACGCGATCCGTCCACTTCATCGCAGTCATTGGAGACCTAACTGAATGGTTAGGGATATACCCATGTAATAGAACTAATCAGCTATATCAAAATCTGGCAAGTAGGAAACCGTAAATTCCAAGTGGGCATTGCTCGCACGCAGCGACCTGAAGGGAGAATTGTCATGGCTCAACTTGCATCATCACCGTCAATCGTCCTCGTCCACGGCGGCTTTGTCGACGGCGCAGGGTGGGAAGGCGTCTACAACCTTCTGAAGAAGGACGGTTACAACGTCAGCATCGTGCAAAATCCGACGATAACTCTGGCTGACGATGTGGCCGCCACCAGGCTTGTGATCGCGTAGACGCCAGGGCCAGTGGTGCTGGTCGGTCATTCCTACGGCGGTGCCGTGATCACTGAAGCCGGCACGGATCCGAAAGTCGAAGGGCTCGTCTACATCACGGCGTTCGCCCTGGACAAGGGCGAGTCCGTCGAGACGCTGATCAAAAATGCGCCTCCCGGCGCGCCGGTTCCGCCGATCCTGCCGCCGCAGAACGGCTATCTGTTCCTCGACAAGGCGAAATTCCGCGCTTCGTTCGCCGCCGACGTCAGCGAGGCGAAGGCCGCATTCATGGCCGACTCTCAGGTGCCGTGGGGCGTTGTGGCTCTCTCCGGTTCGATCACCGAGCCGGCCTGGAAGACCAAGCCAAGCTGGTATCTGGTCGCGACCGAGGACAAGATGATCCCGCCGCCAGCGCAGCGCCAAATGGCAACACGCGCCGGCGCGACTGTCGCGGAAGCTACCGGCAGCCACGCGATCTATATTTCGAAGCCTGAGGCCGTGGCGGCACTCATTGCCAAGGCGGCGAAGAGCGTGAGCTCCAAATTGGCAGCTGCCTGACGCAGACGAAGTCCGCCGCCGGCCTTCACGTTGGGGGCCGGCGGTGTTTCAACGTCCACGCCCTAGTCGGCCAAGCCTGCAACGGTCTTCGCCAGCCAATGTTGATCGGACGACAGCGAGCGAAGCTCCTGCAACGCTTCTCCCTTGGTCTGGGTGACCAGCGGCACGATCAAGGGCTCGCCTTCGCCGTTGCCCGGCTGGCAGGAAAATTCGAGCCGGATGTCGTTTGGATCCATGACATAAATCGAAAAAATCCCCGGCAAAATTTCGAGCGGGCCGTCATAGGGAATTTTGCTGGCCTCGAGCCGCGCGCGAATACGCGCCTGGCCCTGCGGCGACACCGCGAACGACACGTGCTGCATGTTGCCGAGCGCATTGCGGTCGCCCTTTGGCTTGGCGCCCTTGGGCATTTCGAAAAAGGCCAGCAATGCGTCGCGGCCCATGTCGAAGAAATAGTGCCTGATTTCCTCGAACGGCGGATTGCCGCGATTGCCCGGGCCGGTGCCGATGCCGGGCGGCACCTTCATGGCGTGCACCAGCCGCATGCCGAGCACATCGACGTAGAAGTCGACGGTCATCTTCATGTCGTCGGTGTTTAGGGCAAGGTGATGGACGCCATAATAGCTGATCCTGCCATGACTGGAATCCTGCACGGCGGGCGCCGCAACATCGAGTGTGGTCATCGTCTCCTCCCGTCCGGCGGCAGCGTCTCACGCCGCCGGTGCTTGCCATGATGCAAAGCCGGCGCCGACCAGCGTCGCCGGGCTCGGAAAATAGTCGATCAGCTCGAAACCGGTGCTGCCGGCCGCGGCGTGGGCGATGACCCAGTCGCGGATTTCGTGCGCGCCGTTGCCGGTGTGCGCCAGTTGCTCGGTGAGAAAGGCATCGAGCTGCCGCTCCTCGCCGCGGGCGAAGGCATCGATGCAGGCATGATCGAAGGTCTCGTCGATCCAGCCCATGGTGGTCTCGCCGATCGAATGGCTCAAACCGCCGGTGCCGAGCACCGCGACCCGCAACGGCTCCGGATAGCTCTCGATGGCGCGGCGCAACAACCGGCCCCAGGCGAAGCAGCGCCTGATGCTCGGCATCGGCGCTTCGAGATCGTTGACCAGGATCGGGACCAGCGGCAGTTCGGGATCGACGCCGGCGCGCCACAGCGGAATGCAGGTGCCGTGATCGAGCGTCAGCCGATGCGACAGCGTCGGGTCGAAATCGTTGTCGAGCGCGGTTTGCAAAAGATATCGCCCGAACGCGGCGTGACCCTTGAGCACCGTGTGCGGATAGACCTTCTTCATGAACGGCTCCGGCGGGCCGTCGTGCTCGTCGCCGATGCCGATGCAGATCGCCGGCAGATTGTTGATGAAGAAATTGACCCAGTGATCCGGCGACACCACGACGAGCAGGTCGGGCCGGCAGGCGCGCAGCCGGCGCCCGATCTCGTCGAAGGCCGCCGTCAACTTGGCGCGATGGTCGCGCGGCATGGTCTCCCAGTCGCGGGCGATGATCGGTCCGTGGCTGGCGGCGAAAATACCGACGAGCTTAGCCATGGCCTGCCTTCGCCGCCGCGGGCGCGCCCGAAGCATTCATCGCGTGCAGCCGCGCCATGAATTCGTCTTGCGGCATGCCGCGGACCTGAAAATAGAAGCGCAGCAGATAGGCATTGACCAAGGGCGACAGCGTGGCGACGTCGTCGTCCAGGAGCGCCTGGCGAACCTCCGGCTTGATCCGGTAGCGGTCGATCACCGCCGCCATGTCGGCGCGATAATCCGCGACCAGTTGCGCGTCGTGCTGCAAGTCGAAGAACAGCTTGCTCAGCCAATAGTCCGTCATTGCCGCTCCTGCAGATCGCCTCGCCAACAGAATGATCTTTTACCCCCGCATTGCCAAGGGCCGGCCGTGCGACGATAACATTTGGCAAAAGGAGGGGCGCGGCGATGAAGTTCGGCCTGTTCTATCTTCCGACCTATCTGCCGGATTTGCGCGATGCGCAGACGCATTATCGCGGCATCGTCGAGCAGGTCGAATTCGCCGACCAGATCGGCATCGACTATGCCTGGATCGTCGAGCATCACTTCGTCCGCCATGGCGGGCTGTTTCCTGCGAACTATGCGTTCCTGTCGTATCTCGCGGCCCGCACCAAGCGCATCCGGCTCGGCACCGGCGCCACCGTGCTGCCGCTCAACGATCCGGTGCGGGTGGCCGAACAGGCGGCGACGCTGGATCAACTGTCGCAAGGTCGCTTCGACTTCGGCGTCGGCCGCGGTTTTATCCGCGACGAGTTCGACATTTTCGGCGTCGACATGAAAGAGAGCCGCGAGCGCGTCGAGGAAGGCGTCGACTTGGTCAAGCAGGCCTGGGCCGGCCCGACCATGGAATTCAACAGCAAATTCCGCCCGCCGCTTACAGGCCTGCCGCTGTTGCCGCCGATCTACCAGAAGCCGCATCCGCCGATCTGGGTCGCCTGCCTGATGTCGCCGGAAAGTTTCGAATGGACGGCGGAGCAAGGCCATAACCTGCTCTATGTCGCCTACCACGTCGATCATCCGGTGGCGGCCGAGCGTATCGGCTGGTATCGCGGCGCCTTGCAGAAACATGGCCGCAACGTCGCGGATTACGAAATCTGTTGCGTCTATCACGCCCATTTCCTCGACAGCGACGATGACGCGAAGCTGCAGCAGATCGTGCACAAGCCGATGAGCGAATACGCAGCAGCTGGCCTCGAAGCCGCACGCAAGCCGCCCGATCCGACCGCGTACAAAGGCTACGAGCGCCGCGAGGCCGGCCAGCGCGATTTCGGCTTCAACGCTTATTTTCCCGGCCGCGTCGTCATGGGCGGGCCGAGCCAGGCGATCGAACGCATCCATGCGCTGCGCGACATCGGCATCACCCAGATCGGACTCTTGGTGGACTTCGGCTCGCTGCCGCAGGCCGAGATCATGCGCTCGCTGCGCATCTTCGCCGATCGCATCCTGCCGCACGTTCGCGACATCTAGCATTCGCGCATTAGCACGGTTCCGGTCCCTCACCCTTCCGGAACTGAAAGCGGACATTCATTGCAGCGCAGCGAATGTCCGCTATGGGCCGATTGTGTTGCAAAAGTCGAATGTTGCAGGTCTATAAATTTTTCGCGAAAACACAAACGGGAAGCAATCGCCGATTCGTATAACCTCTATCGCGTTACCGAAGTCGCCTGTGAGTT
>JBEKKM010000101.1:0-18503 GCA_050010715.1 Xanthobacteraceae bacterium
GCCTTGGCTTCAAGGTGGGTCTGGCAATTTGCGCAGCCCGAGACATGCCAGCGGCTCAACACCGCCTCTGTGCCGAGGTGCTGTTTCTTGCCGTCGATGGTAGCAAAGGCGGAGATCAGGAAGGAGCCGCGGATGGCCGAGCGGTTTATGCCGGCGACGCGAACGACCTTGGTACTGCGGCCCGGCGCCGGCGCTGCTGCCGCCGCCAATGCCGCAACTGCAGCCACGCCTTCGAGCGAACCCGGCCCATAGGTGTAGCCGAGCTGCTTTTCGATATTGATGCAGTCAAGCGACGTATAGGTTCGTTCCTTGCCGCTCTCCGACTTCTTGAACGGATCGAGCGGAGAAGCCAGCGTCAACCAGGCATTGGGCGCGACGCCGGGCGTCGGCCCCTGATTGTCGACCGAGTTGGTGCCGGGATATTGCTCGATGATCTCAAGCTTGTCTTCGCAGCCATGTTTTTTCTGCCAGAGCCAGAACACGCGGTCGACGAAGCAATGGTGGAAAAAGAAAATGGGATCGAGACCCGCGGTGTCGTTCTCGCCCATGTCGCCGTTCGCGCCGCGATCGGGGAACGATCGTAATTCGGAACGTCACAGCCCCCGACCGCCAGATGGATGCTGTTGTGCGGCGATTCCAGCGGCACGATCAGTTCAGCGCCGGTTGCGAGATTTTCGTTCCACTGCGCCGCCGACGTCGTATTGGAAAACACCGTGTAATTCGGCGCATTCAAGCAGTCCTGGTACTTCTTCTGGACATGGGTCGGGATCACCTGCCCGTTGACCACGATCACCGAGGTCAGCCACGCGATGATGTTGAGGTTTAGAAGTTGCACATTGGTGGCATAGTCGGGGAACTGCGCGTTGTGCGCCTTGGTCTTGGCGATATCTTGGGGCCCGACTAGTCCCGACAGCGGATAGCGGACCGTTTCATAACCCTTGGGCTTGCTGTAATCCGGATCGTCGCCGCTGATATTGTCCTTGATGTTGGCGGTGAAGACGAAGGAGCGAAGCGGATTGGGAATCGTCTTCCCGTCGAGCACGAATGTCTCTTGAGTGAGCGCCCACGGAATGCCGCTTTTCAGCGAGTCATCGCTGGTCTCATCCCAAAACGGCAGCGTGACATCGGCGCAGCCGGGAATGCCGCGCAGCGCATCTTCCAGCTTCAGCAAATAAACCCGGTGCAAGGTGGGAAACAGGACGTTGCCGTGGTTGCAATAACCGCCCCAGTACGAAGAATTTCCCCAGCCGGCGCCGCGGAACGGCTCGCCGTGATAGCCGCCCAGCATGAAGAAGGAATTTGGATTATCCGGCGGCAGCTCTTTGATCCCCTTCCAGGCCCGCATCACGTCTTCAAGCGGCTTTTTGTTGCCCTTGGTGTATTCGTCCTGCAGTTCGGTGATCGACCGGCGAACTCGAAGCGGCATGCCATTGCTCATGGTTGCATCTCTCTACTGCATAGCGCATAAACGCTCAGCGGGAATTTTTGTGTACATTCGACCTTAGACTGTGGCGCTAACGAAGTAAAGTTGACGACAATGACTTGCGCACGAGGGCAGCGGCGCAGTCTGCCGAAATCGAACGCTCAAATTCGCCACTCGAAATTTGTCGCGACCGCCAACCAAGCGTGGAGATGACAGATGCGCATAGGCATTCCGGTCTACGACCAAGTCGACATGCTTGATGTCGCGGGCCCTTACGAGCTTTTTATTTGGGCGGGTTACAAGATCGAGCTGGTCACCGAGCGTCCAGGCCGGCTGACATTTCGTAAAGGTTTCACCTTTGAGGTCGCCCGATCATTCAAAGAGGCCGGCACCTATGACGTGCTCTGGGTCCCCGGCGGCGATCCCGAAGCTCTTGTCAAGCTCATGGCAAATCGCAAATATCTCGACTTTCTGAAAGAGAAGAGCCGCCACGCCAAATTCGTGGCGTCGGTTTGCGAGGGTGCGATGTTACTCGCGGCCGCCGGCCTGCTCGATGGCTACACGGCGACGACACATTGGGCCTTTTATCCATGCCTTAAGCGTTTCCGGAAGGTGAAGCTGGCCGACGGCTATCCGCGCTACTGTCTCGATCGTAACCGGCTCACCGGCGGCGGCATCTCGTCCGGGCTCGACGAAGCGTTGATGCTCATCCAGCTGCTCGACGGAACGGCGGTGGCACAGAACGTTCAGCAATCCACCCAGTACTATCCGCGCCCTCCGGTGACGAGCGAGATCATACCCGATCGCAAGTGTCCGCTTGATGGCCTGACAAAATCGGCGTCCAGGCGGACCTCCACCGGCCGCTAATCGTTCCTTAACCATAAAAGTTCACGATTGATTAGGGCGAAGCGGCCCACGCCGGTATCGCTGGAGATCGTGTCATGGCCATTTCCGGAATGTCTTCGGCAAGCTTTCATGCCTCGGGCCAGCAGGCGCTGCAGTCGCTGTCGCACCACAAGCACGGCGGCCGTCACGGCCAATCGCTCAGCGATATCGATGCCACAGGCTCGAGCGTGGCCTCGGCGCCGAGCAAGACCGGCAAGATCGGCAGCAAGATCGACATCTCGGCCTAAGGCCATGGATTCACAAGACAGCCGATCCGCCGCGTTCCGCGTGCGCCCGGCAAGGCCGGAGGACATCCCGGCGCTGATGCGATTGAAGCGCCTGTTGGCGCAAGCTGAGGATGCTCTGCACGCGGTGCGCGCCAACGAGGCCGATTGGCTGCGTGACGGTTTTGGTCCCGATGCCGGTTTTATGGCCTTTGTCGCCGAAGATGGCTCCGGCGTGATCGGCATGGCGACATGCAGTGAGCGCGCCGTCACCGGCTGGAACGGGCCGGTGATTTTCCTGCAGGATCTGTTCGTCGAGCCGCATTGCCGCGAGCACGGCGTCGCCAGCGCGCTGATGGCGCGTGTCGCGGCGCTGGCGCGTGACGTCGGCAGCCCGATCGTCGAACTCACGGTGCGGGATGACAATCCGGCGCAGAATTTTTATTTGCGCACCGGATTCCAGCCCCTGCCCCACTGCCTGACTTTCGTTCTCGCCGGGCCTGCGCTCGCCGCGCTTGCCGATCAGAACTGCGAGACGCTTGCGCTCGCCGGCTAGCACTTTCGGTGGAGCATGATCTTTTCCGAAAACCGGTAGCCACTTTTCGGGATCATGCTCTAATCAATCCAAGCGCGGCTGCCAGACCATCAGCAAAATGATCGCGATCGTGGCGGCAAGAAGAAAGGCCGCGAGCGCGAACCAGATGCGGAACAGGCGCGGATAGTTGTCGGCGAGCGTGCCGCGGCCCAGCGCCGCCTGCCGCGCCATGTTGCGCAGGCGGATCTCGATGCGCAGCGACACCAGCCAGACCGCGACGACCGCGACATAGAGCACCAGCGAAACGTCGATCCAGAATTCGTTGAGCGGCGTGAGCCCGATCGCGAAGGCAAGCGGAAAGCCGCTGATCGGCTGTAACGCCAGCGCCGCGGCGACGACGAACAATTCGATGCGGATGGCGAATTGCGCAATCAGCGCCACCACCGACGGATTGCCGGAGCGATAGGCCAGCACCATGAAGCCTGAGATACCGAGCCAGGTGCCGAACATCGCCGCAGCGAACAGCACGTGGATGAATTTGATGGCGAGGATGAGGTCGATCATCGCGGCTCAGGGAACGATCCGGCGGCGCCTCGTCATTGCGAGCCAACGGGACCGGCCACTGCGGGCCGCGGACCCGTTGGCTCCTCGCAATGACGAACTAGAACGGAATCTCGTCGTCCATTTCGCCGCGCCCGCCGCCGCCGCGCGCACCGGCCGCGGCCGCGACCTTGCGCGAGGGCCCGGGCGAACCGAAATCGCCCGTGTCGTCGGCGCCGAAATCACCGCCGCCACCGCCGGAGCCCGTGCTGCCGGCGCGGTCGAGCAAGGTCAGCTCGCCGCGAAAGCCTTGCAGCACCACTTCGGTCGAGTAGCGGTCCTGGCCCGACTGATCCTGCCATTTGCGCGTCTGCAGCGCGCCCTCGATGAATACCTTCGAGCCCTTCTTGAGATATTGCTCGGCGATCCGGCACAAATTCTCATTGAAGATGACGACGCGATGCCACTCGGTCTTTTCCTTGCGCTCGCCCGTGGTCTTGTCTTTCCAGGACTCCGAGGTGGCCAGGCGCAGGTTCGCCACCGGCCGGCCGTCCTGGGTGCGACGAATTTCCGGATCGGCGCCCAGATTGCCGATCAAGATCACCTTGTTGACGCTTCCCGCCATGACTCGCTCCGTTCGTTCCCGATATCACCAATGTTCGGTTTCCAACCTAGTGCCGGACCCGGCCGCGGCAAGGGCGAACGGCGTACGATGGCCGTTATCCACACGGCTTCGCGCCGCACCCGCCTGCCCGAGCCTATGTTCATATTTTGTTCTCACGCCGGATGCAAGGGTGCCGCGAAACACCGGCTTGCCTGACTTTGGGCGCCTCTTTAGCGAAAATGGCATGGTGTTGTTTCTAGGCAACATCTTTCGGCAGGAAAATCCGATAGGTAGTGGGCGGGGGCGGAGGTCCGGAAGCCAATCTGACGGACCGACGTCCCTTTTGCGCGTGGCCGAACAGGAGACACGAATGAAGCGGATATTGATTGCCAGTGCGTTGGCGCTTGCTACCGCCGCTCCGGCACTCGCTGCCGACCTTCCTGCTCCGGCCGGGCCGCCGCCGCGGGCTCCGGTCGCCTACATTCCGGCTGCGCCGGCTTTCAGCTGGACCGGCGTTTATGTCGGCCTCAACGGCGGCTGGGGCTTCGGCCAGACCACATGGACGCCTCCGGTCGGAACTATCGGCAGCTTCAGCACCAACGGTGGGATGTTCGGCGGCACGCTTGGCGGCAACTATCAGATCGGCCAATTCGTCGGCGGCGGCGAAGGCGACATCGATTGGCAGAACCTCAGAGGCGCGACGGCCAGCGGGTTGTGCGCGCCAGCTATCGTTGGCGGCTGCGCCACCTCCAGCAACTGGATCGCCACGCTGCGCGCTCGCGCCGGCTTTGCCGCCGACCGGGCCTTGTTCTACGTCACCGGCGGTGGTGCCTTCACCGATATCAAGCCCTCGACCGGCGCTCTGACCTTCGGCGGCGGCACCGAGCCGGGCTGGACCGCCGGCGGCGGCGTCGAATACGCCATGACCGACAACTGGACGGCCAAGATCGAATATCTCTACGCCAGCTTCCAGAAGGCGACGTGCAACACGTCCAGCTGCAGCACGGGCAACCTCGCTGCGGGTCCGGGAGGCTTCCCCGGAGTCGCGCCGGCCACCGTCGGCCTGACCGAAAGCATGGTCCGCGGCGGCGTCAACTATAAGTTCTGACCCGGCGGCGCCGTCGTACCCGCGTCACTTCGCCGGTTTGCAATAGTTTTCCCACAACCCGGCGGATTCCGCCGGGTTTTTGTTTTTTTGCACTATTCAGAACCTTACAGAAGCGTTGTACTGGCGCCCAAATGTATCCTGTTGATTGCATCTAAGGGTACCCTATGAGGCGCCTTGGTCCCGATCTGGTGGTAGGAATTGCCGTTGCCGCGAGCGTACTGGCGACGACGGCTCGCGCTGCCGACCTGCCGCCTCCGGCCGCGCCGCCGCCACGCGCTCCCGTCGCGTATATTCCGGCCGCACCGGCTTTCAGCTGGACCGGCTTCTATATCGGCCTCAATGCCGGCTACGCTTTCGGCCAGAGCAATTGGACCTCGCCGATGGGCTCAACCGGCTGGTTCGACGTCAATGGCCCGCTTGCCGGCGGCACGATCGGCGGCAATTATCAGATCGGTCAGATTGTGGTCGGCGCCGAGAGCGACTTTGATTGGCAGAATGTCAAAGGAACCTTGATCGGAGGCAACTGCACTTTACCCGGCGCCGTTCCCGCCAGTTGCCGCAGTGCCAGCAATTGGCTTGGCACCTTCCGGGCCCGCATCGGCTTCGCCATGGACCGGGTGCTTCTTTACGCGACAGGCGGCGGGGCTGTTGCCAACATCAAGGCGTCGCTGAACACGCTGCCATGGGCCAGCAGCACGGAATTGGGCTGGGCCTCCGGTCTCGGCATCGAAGTGGCCATGACCGACAATTGGACGGCGAAGGCCGAATATCTTGCCGTCGGTTTCCAGCAGCCGTCATGCGGGCTCGCCAACTGCTTTGCCGCTCCACCTGTCAGCGTCAAATTCTACGAGAGCATGGTCCGCGGCGGCGTCAACTATAAATTCTAGCCCCGGCAGCAGCTCAATCCGGCGGATTCCGCCGGGTTGTTGTTTTTTTGCACTATTCAGGGGCTTACGGAAGCACTGTACTATCGCCCAAAGCCAATCCGTTGGTTGCGTCTAAGGGTACCGCATGAGGCGTCTTGGTCCCGGTCTCTTGGTAGGAATTGCCGTTGCCGCGAGCGTGCTTGCGACAGCAGCATCGGCTGCCGATCTGCCGGCGCCGGCCGGTCCGGCTTACTATCCGCCTGTCTATCGTCCGGTGATTTACGACTGGACCGGCATTTACGGCGGCGTGAATTTCGGCGCCGGACTGCTCGAAGACCAAGTCACCACCACGACCACGACCGCGCTGCAACCTGCCGGCGTGGCGACCAAGCTCAGCCCCTTCGCCGTGGTCGGTGGCGCCCAGGCCGGCTTCAACTATCAGATCCAGCAGTTCGTCATCGGCGCCGAAGGCACATTCACCTGGTCCGACATTTCCGGCACCCAGGCGACGCCGTCGCAGCCGCCAGTTTCGCTACCGACATTTTCCGAGACATCGATCTCGACGCCGCGCTGGTACGCCACCGCGACCGGCAAGTTCGGCTTCGCCGCCAACGACTTCTTGTTCTACGCCAAAGCCGGCGCGGCATGGATGAGCGTGAATTACACCCAGGCTGCTTCGACTGGCACCGGTAACGTCTCATCGCAGACGATCAGCGACACCCGCAGCGGCTTCACCGCCGGCGGCGGCATCGAGTTCGGCATGACGGAAAATCTCTCGGCAAGGCTGGAATACGACTATCTCAATTTCGGCACCAAGACCTACACCTTTGCCAACCTGAATACGGCCCCCGCGGCGCTGGTGCTGCCGGTCGCGATCCGGTCCAGCACGAGTCTCATCACCATCGGCCTCAACTACCGCTTCAATTGGGGTGGAGGTGGCGCAGTCGTCACCAGGTAGCGCGTACCACCGTCTTTGCAGCGGGCAGCGAGGGCCGGCCAGATGCCGGCCCTTGTCATTTGCGGGCACGGTTCCATCATTCCGGCGTGGGCCAAGTATTGCGGGAATAACCGCCCGCCCCGCCCTGGCAAAAGCCCAGCGTTCTCACTATGTTCGGCCTAAATCCTCGCTCGACAGCCCGCCGCTGCAGGCCGTGGGAACGGAAGTTATTTCCTTATGAACGACCTCTTCGACAAGAAACGGCCGGCCAAGGACCCGACCAGGGAGGCGCGCGATCCGCGCGTCATCGCCATCCGCGGCGCGCGCGAGCACAATCTCAAAGATATCGATCTCGATATCCCGCGCGACCGCCTGGTGGTGTTCACCGGCCTGTCCGGCTCGGGCAAATCCTCGCTCGCCTTCGACACCATCTACGCCGAAGGCCAGCGCCGCTATGTCGAGAGCTTGTCCGCTTACGCGCGGCAATTTTTGGAAATGATGCAGAAGCCGGACGTCGACCAGATCGACGGCCTGTCGCCGGCCATTTCCATCGAGCAGAAAACCACCTCGCGCAATCCGCGCTCGACGGTGGGGACCGTCACCGAGATCTACGATTACATGCGGCTGTTATGGGCGCGCGTCGGCGTGCCCTACTCGCCGGCGACCGGGCTGCCGATCGAGAGCCAGACCGTGTCGCAGATGGTCGACCGCATTCTTGCTTTGCCAGAAGGCACGCGGCTTTATCTGCTCGCGCCGGTCGTGCGCGGCCGCAAAGGCGAGTACCGCAAGGAGCTCGCCGAGTTCATGAAGAAGGGCTACCAGCGGGTCAAAGTCGACGGCCAGTTCTACGAGATCGCCGAAGTGCCGGCGCTCGACAAGAAATTCACCCACGACATCGATGTGGTGGTCGACCGCCTGGTGGTGCGACCGGATATTTCCACGCGGCTGGCGGATTCGCTGGAGCAGGCGCTCAAGCTCGCCGATGGGCTTGCAATCGCCGAGCTCGCCGACGCCGCGCCGGTCGAAGGCGCCAAGGCCAACCGGCAGCGCAATCAAACCGCTGAGCGCTTCGTGTTCTCCGAAAAATTCGCCTGCCCGGTCTCCGGCTTCACCATCTCGGAAATCGAGCCGCGGTTGTTCTCGTTCAACAATCCGTTCGGCGCCTGCCCGAAATGCGGCGGGCTCGGCGTCGAGCAGCATATCGACGCCGATCTGGTCATTCCCGACAAGGACCGCACCTTGCGCAAGGGCGCCATCGCGCCGTGGGCGAAATCGTCGTCGCCCTATTACGTGCAGACGCTCACCGCGCTCGGCAAGCATTACAAGTTCACGCTCGACACCAAGTGGAAGGACCTGCCGAAGAAGACGCAAGAGGCCATCCTCTACGGCTCCGGCGACACCGAGATCCGCTTCTCCTATGACGACGGCATGCGCGCCTACGACACCAAGCGCGTCTTCGAAGGCGTCATCACCAATCTCGAGCGGCGCTTCCGCGAGACCGACAGCGATTGGGCGCGCGAAGAGATCGCCCGCTATTTCACCGACGTGCCGTGCGACGCCTGCAAAGGGTTTCGGCTCAAGCCCGAAGCGCTGTGCGTAAAGATCGACGGCAAGCACATCGGCGAAATCTCCGACATGTCGGTCAAAGGCGCAGCCGCCTGGTTCACTGAGCTACCCCAGCGGCTGACCTCCAAGCAGAACGAAATCGCCGGCCGCGTGCTCAAGGAAATCCGCGAGCGCTTGAAATTTTTGGTCGACGTCGGGCTCGAATATCTCACCCTCGCCCGCGCCTCGGGCACCTTGTCCGGCGGCGAGAGCCAGCGCATCCGGCTCGCCTCGCAGATCGGCTCCGGGCTGACCGGCGTGCTCTACGTGCTCGACGAGCCCTCGATCGGCCTGCACCAGCGCGACAACGCGCGGCTTCTGGAGACGCTGCGCCGCCTGCGCGACCTCGGCAACACCGTGATCGTGGTCGAGCACGACGAGGACGCCATCCGCTCCGCCGACGAAGTGGTCGACATCGGCCCCGGCGCCGGCATCCACGGCGGCCATGTCATCGCCCAGGGCCAGATCCACGATCTGATCGCGGCGCAAAATTCCTGGACCGGCAAATATTTGTCCGGCGAGCTCGCCGTGCAAATCCCCGAGCGCCGGCCGAAGAATCCGAGCCGCACGCTCAAAATCGTCGGCGCCCGCGGCAACAATCTGAAAAATATTTCGGCCGAAATCCCGCTCGGCCTGTTCACCTGCGTCACCGGCGTCTCCGGCGGCGGCAAGTCGACCTTGCTGGTCGACACGCTCTACAAGGCGCTGGCGCGGCGGCTGAACGGCGCCAGCGAGGCCCCTGCCCCGTACGACCGCATCGAGGGGCTGGAGCATCTCGACAAGGTCATCGACATCGACCAGTCGCCGATCGGCCGCACGCCGCGCTCGAACCCGGCGACCTATACGGGCGCGTTCACGCCGATCCGCGAATGGTTCGCGGGCCTGCCCGAGAGCAAGGCGCGCGGCTACGAGCCGGGCCGCTTCTCGTTCAACGTCAAGGGCGGCCGCTGCGAGGCCTGCCAGGGCGACGGCGTCATCAAGATCGAGATGCACTTTCTGCCCGACGTCTACGTCACCTGCGATGTCTGCAAGGGCAAGCGCTACAACCGCGAAACGCTGGAAGTGCTGTTCAAGGGCAAATCCATCGCCGACGTGCTCGACATGACGGTCGAGGAGGCGCTGGACTTCTTCAAGGCGGTGCCGCGGGTGCGCGACGTGCTGACGCTCCTGCACCGGGTCGGCCTCGACTACATCCATGTCGGCCAGCAGGCGACGACGCTAAGCGGCGGCGAAGCGCAGCGCGTCAAGCTGGCGAAAGAGCTGAGCAAGCGTGCGACGGGTCGCACGCTTTACATTCTAGATGAACCCACCACCGGCCTGCACTTCCACGACGTGGCAAAGCTTTTGGAGGTGCTGCACGAGCTGGTCGACACCGGCAACACCGTCGTGGTCATCGAGCACAATCTCGAAGTCATCAAGACCGCCGACTGGATCATCGACCTCGGCCCCGAAGGCGGCGACGGCGGCGGCGAGATCGTGGCCGCGGGTCCGCCGGAGGATATCGTGCGGGAGAAGAGGAGCTATACCGGGGCGTTCTTGAAGCCGGTGCTGGCGCGGCGCGGCGGCGAGCGTGGGAAAAAGAAAAGAGTTGAGGCAGCAGAATAATATTATCACAAAAAATGAAGGGTGAGCGTTGCGGCCGGTTCAGCAGCCGTCGAGAGTGCTATGAGGCCGTGGTAACAGACGCCTAAACGAGATGTTAGGAGCGCCCTGCCCCTCATAAGACCGCGTCTCACGGACTACTATGGCATTCTGGCCCCCCAAGCTGACCTTGACTTTGCCATTCCGTTTTTTGATGAAGATATTCCCCTCTATGTTGATCCCTTTCTTCTGTGGCGATCACCCTCGCAGCAGGATCAAGCTCTTCATACCAGTCTGATCAACGCGTTCAACAACCTAGGCCAACTGGTTGCGGGAAGTAATGAAAGTCAGGCAATTGCGACTCTGATCACCGCATCTGAATGCGATGAGGTCGGATTAGGGTCGTCTGCAACCCGACACGGAAAGCGAATCGGCGAAGATAAAGCGCGCGAAATTGTCTCCCTATTCAAGCGAATCCCTCAATACACTCAGTCAGGTTTTCATCACTTCGAGGAAATCCAATTTTATGTTGACGGTATTAGGGCAGTATATGGAAGAGGCAGAAAGATACCGCTCAGACAATGTCGAGTATTATGGAGGCGAATGGGTGTATGTCGTTGATGGAGAAACTAGCGACATCCCCACGCCATCGCGGCCGTCGAGTTTGAGCGTCAGCCGTCTTTCTTGACCGCCTCCAGAACCGCCCCGCTTATGGCCGAGCCGCGAGCCGCGTGGCAAATCGCTGTGTTGCCGCCTACCATCGCGGACATCGCCAAGAAAACGGAGGCTGGCATGTCCCCCATCCACGGCAGCTGCCTGTGCGGCGGCGTCGAATTCGAGATCACCGGGCCGCTGACGGCGCCGCTGAATTGCCATTGCTCGCAATGCCGCAAGCAGCATGGCTCAGCGTTTCGCAGCCGCGTTCGCGTGCAGGCGAAAGATTTCCGCTGGCTCCACGGCGAGCATCTGGTCAAGTTTTATGAAAGCCCGCGCGGCTATCAGCGCGGGTTTTGCAGCGCATGCGGCTCGCCGATCATCAACCGCAATGGGCCGAACTTTTTGGCGCCGCCGGCGGAATTTCCCCAAAACCCCTCGCCGCAATACGGCGTCGCGCTGGCGCTGCTCGACGATCAGCCGGTGCGGCCGGCGCTGCACTGCTTCGTCGCCAGCAAGGCGCCGTGGTTCGAGATCACCGACGATCTGCCGCAATATCCGGACTATCCGCCGCTCTAGACCATGATCTTTTCGGAAAACCGGCATCCACCCTCGGATCAAGTCCGAGGGCAGGCTTTTTCCGGATCATGCTCTAGTTCCGGCCGCGCGGCGCCGGCAAATGGATCGTTGCGCGGCTCAATACGGCAGGCAGTACCAAGAGGTGGAAGCGGTCGCGCAATACCCAACTGTTATTGCTCGCACGCCATCGACGCGGGCCGCAGCTTCCAATGCCTCATCGGCGAGTTCACAGGTCATGAGGGCTTCGTCAATTTTGTCGAGACCGGCGACACCATCTTGCATGGCAACCTCCGAAAGAGTCCAAGCCCTAAACTTGGTACATCCTCGACGGCTTCGGCACTGTGCCCCACGTCACACAGCGAACACTTCGTCATCTGGTGCTGGGCGAACGGTGCGAGCGCCGGCTAATGGTGTGCTCTAGACTATGATCCAATTCAAATGAATCGGATCATTGTCTAGAATCTTCGTTGGAGCACGATCTTATCCGAAAACCGGTATCCACTTTTCGGGATCATGCTCTAACGGCCTAAGAAAGCGTCCGGCTGGCCGTGGCGAAGATAAAAATCCTTGTCGCTGTTGTCCAAAAAAACGTGGTCGTCATCGACGCAGATGGATTGGCAAAAACCCGCTTGGTCGCACGCTTGGCGGCAAATGCGCTCCGCATTGGCTCTCGCCGCAAATGTGAGGGCGGCGGCCAATGCGCCGGCGGCAGTCGTCATGATCGTGATCGCACGCATGGCCTGATAACTCCTGCAAACCACTCAGGTTCCGCTCGCCGGCCGGGCTGCACCCTCCCCCTGCAGGGGGAGGGTCGCGCACCGCACGTGCGCGGGGTGGGGATGTGCTGAGCACGCACCCCATTTCCCCACCTGCCGCGCTTTGCGCGGCGAGCCTCCCCCTGACAGGGGAGGCTTGGAATGACGTCACTTTTTTGTTGACATAGGTCACCATATCGATTACACCGCAATTTATCCCGCTCTCCGAAGGACGCCTTCCGGAGGCAAGCCGAAAGGTGGAGCGGGTGCGGTGCCCGCGGGCGGATTTGCAGTCCGCTCCCGGGCGGCTTGGGTATCAGTCTCCCGGCATTATGACCGGGATGGGAGGTGCATCCCTGGACTGGGACAGGCGAAGGCGGGTAACGCCCGTTCAGACCGCGTCCCAGGAAGCCTGGCCTGAAGCCGAGCCTTTGGGATGAGATACTCCCTTAGGTGAGAGCCGTGGTGGAACGCCGACAGACGAGCGCGCCCTGCAGGGTGCGTGCCGCGTCGCTTTATGCGGCGGTGGTGACCAGCGTTTGCCGGCGTTCCGCCTCCCTTCTTCTGTTGTGAAGGAAGAGAAAAGCAAAGGGTGAAGGCGATGAATGGATATGAGTTTCTCCACTTCGCACCTCGCCTGCGCATAAAGCTTGGACGCCGACGCGTCGCGAGAACGCCTCCCCTTTCCGCCCCCGCTATCGCGGGGGCGGATGAAGCACGCCCGCTTCGCGGGGGCGGATGGAACGAGCGGTCGTGGCAATCCGGCGCATCGGCCTTACATTAAGAGCGCATGAAAAAAATCGGCTTCCTCTCCTTCGGCCATTGGACTCCGTCGCCGCAATCGAAAGTGCGGACGGCGTCGGACGCGCTGCTGCAGTCCATCGACCTCGCTGTCGCCGCCGAGGAACTCGGCGCCGACGGCGCTTTCTTCCGCGTCCATCACTATGCCCGCCAGCTCGGCTCGCCGTTCCCGCTCCTGGCCGCGGTCGGCGCGCGGACCAAACGCATCGAGATCGGCACCGCGGTCATCGACATGCGCTACGAGAACCCGCTGTACATGGCGGAGGACGCAGGCTCAGCCGACATCATCAGCGGCGGCCGCCTGCAGCTCGGCATCAGCCGCGGCTCGCCCGAGCAGGTGATCGACGGCTGGCGCTATTTCGGCTACGCGCCGCCGGAAGGCGAGACCGACGCCGACATGGCGCGCCGCCACACCGAGGTTTTTCTCGAGGTTTTGCGCGGGCAAGGTTTTGCCAAACCCAATCCGCGGCCGATGTTTGCCAACCCGCCGGGCCTGCTGCGGCTCGAGCCGTATTCGGAAGGTTTGCGCGAGCGCATCTGGTGGGGCGCGGGGTCGAGCGCCACCGCCGAATGGGCCGGCAAAATCGGGATGAACCTGCAGAGCTCGACGCTGGTCTACGACGAGACCGGCGAGCCGCTCGCCACCCAGCAAGCGGGCCAGATCCGGAAATTCCGCGAGGCCTGGAAGGCGGCCGGACATGCGCGGGAGCCGCGGGTGTCGGTCAGCCGCAGCATCTTCGCGCTGATGGACGATCGCGACCGCGCCTATTTCGGACGCGACAGCGAGAACGCGGACACGATCGGCTTCCTCGGCGACAACCGGCGCGCCGTGTTCGGCCGCAGCTACGCCGCGGAGCCGGACGTTCTCGTCGAACAGCTCAAGCAGGACGAAGCCATCGCCGAAGCCGACACGCTGCTATTGACGGTGCCCAACCAGCTCGGGGTCGAATACAACGCCCACGTCATCGAAGCGGTCCTCAAACACGTCGCCCCGGCGCTGGGCTGGCGTTGATGACAAAATAGAATTTTAGGGAGCGAGACCATGAGCCGGGCCGACGAAGACGCCATCCGCGAGCTTGAAATCCGCTTCAACGCCGCGTGGGATCGGCACGACCCCGAGGGCATGGCCGAATCTCTCGTGGACGATGCCCAGTTCATCACCGTCAATGGCGCCTGGACCACGACACGCAACGGCTTTCGCGATCTGATGACGCGCCTGCACGGCTCGACCGGCCCGTTTCGCACCTCGACGCGTCGGACACCTGAGATGAACGTGACTTTTCTCGCGCCCGACATCGCCATTTTGCATTCGCGGTTCTGGATCGACGGCGAGGTCTTGCACGACGACCTCAGCCAGGCCTCGCGCGAGAGCGTCGGCACCCGGGTGGTGCGCAAGATCGACGGGCGCTGGCGGGTGGTCGCTACACAGAACACCGATGTGCGCCACGGCCGGCGGCACTAACCGGCGACCCGCCGCCGCACGAACTTCCCCACATGCGCGAGCGCTGCGCGCACAGCGCCGCCCTTCAGGTCGAGTTGTTCTTCGCACCATTGACGAGATCGATCACGCCATCGCGGCCATTGAGTTTGAGCGCAAGCCTCGTGATCAGCCAGGCTCCGTCTTTTTTAACCGCCTCCAGAGAAACCACGCCCGCCGCCTTCGGCCCACTCGCCGAAAAGCTCAAGACTGCCGTCCCGGATGCGCCACTGATAGAGATCTTGCCGGACGGATAGCCGGCCGCAATTGGCGTGCCGAGAAGACTGGTCGCTACGGGGCTGGCCTGAAGTCTGGACACGCCGAGGTGGTAAGCCTCGGAATGTCTGAGCAGGAAAAAAACACTGCCGATCATCCCGCAGAACAGCGCTATCGCGCCGATCCAGATGATGGCCCCCCACATGGCCCACAAGCGCTGCACGCGCTTGAAATGCTCCACGCTGTCCCAGCGGCCGTTGCGCCAGGCCAAGCGGCTGCCCTTCGCGCCAAGCACGAAAAGCATCACGAAACCGACGATCGGAACGAGCGTCAGGAGCGCGATAAAGGTGTTGTTGCCGACGCCCCAAATCCAATTGAGCAGAAAGGCGCCCCAGTTCCAGCGGTCGATTTCCGGCGGAATGGGTTTGCGTTCGGTAAGAACCTGCGAGTCACTCATCATTCACCTCCCCGGCTCGCCTATATCACTTTCGTCATTGCCGGCGGCAGGACAGCCCCGCCCGCACGGCACTTCCCTCTTGGCCCCGCCAAACCTACTGTACGGCCGGATTCGAGGCTCGGAATGGCACCTAAACGCCCCGTCGTCGGGGTCATCGGCAGTGCCCACATCGTCGAGGGCAAGTTTACCGCGCAACGGGTCGGCGAGCGGCCGCTGCGCGCCGTGGCGGAGACCGCGGGCGCCTTGCCGCTGATCTTTGCCGGCACGCCGGAAATCACCGAGATCGGCGCGCTGCTCGATGCCGTCGACGGCATCCTGCTCACCGGCGCCCGCGCCAACGTACATCCGAGCTATTTCGGCAAGGACGAGCATCCGGCGCACGAGCCCTACGACCAGAATCGCGACGCGCTGGCGCTCAAGCTGATCGAGGCCTGCGTCGAGCGCGGCGTGCCGCTGTTCGGCATCTGCCGCGGCCTGCAGGAGATCAACGTGGCGTTCGGCGGCTCGCTGCATCCGGAGATCCGCGACCTGCCCGGCCGAATGAACCACCGCATGCCGCGGCTGCCGAACGGCGAAATCCATCCCGACCTCGAGGTCATTTTCGCCGACCGCCACGATGTGCGGCTCACGCCGGGCGGGGTATTCGCAAAACTGCTCGGCGCCGAGACCATCCGGGTCAATTCGCTGCACGGCCAGGGCATCCTCGAGCCCGGCAAGCGCATCGTTATCGAAGGCATCGCTGAAGACGATACCATCGAGGCCATCGCCATCGCCGAGGCGCCGGGCTTTGCGCTCGGCGTGCAATGGCATGCCGAGCACGAGGCCAATCGCAATCCGGTCAATCGCAAATTGTTCGAGGCGTTCGGCGCGGCGCTGGTGAAGTATCAGCGGGCGCGGTGACGCGGTGCAGGCATGCGGACGTGGCCCGCGCCTTGCGCTCCTGATCGCCGCCTCAATATACTCGACGCAACGATAAAAATCGTAAGTCCCAGGGAGGTGTCGGCCGTGATCAATCGCCAGCTTTTGACTCTGTGCGGCGTTGTCGGAATTTTTGCGGCTATTGCCGCGCCGGCAAAGGCCGCCGACGATATCGAGGCCAAGGCGCAAACCTGCGCCGCCTGCCATGGCGCCAATGGCGTGCCCGCCGACCCGAAAACCATGCCGATCATCTGGGGTCAGCAGGCCAATTATCTCTACAAGGAACTGCACGACTATAAGAGCGGCGACCGCAAGAGCCCGATCATGGCGCCCGTCGTGGCGGACATTTCACTGCCGGAGCTGCGCCAGCTCGCCAATTACTTCGCCGCCAAACCTTGGCCGGCAAAGCAGGCAGCCGGCGCCGCCGGCGCGCCGCCGAACGGCATCGCCCAGTGCCAGCCGTGCCATCAGCCGAATTTCGAAGGCGGCGCGCCGGCGCCGCGGCTCGCCGGCTTAAGCTACGACTATCTGGCTCGCGAAATGAACGACTTCGCCAATGGCGAACGCACCAACAACGGCGACATGCCGGGCTTCATGAAGGCGCTGTCGGAAAGCGATCGCGACGCCATGGCGAAATATCTCGCCGGGCTGTGATCGCATAATCGTTCCGGAAGGTTTGTGTCGCCATTGCAAAGAACGGCGTCACACATCACATCCGCTGCTGAAGAGAGCGCGTTAGTTCTTGCGCGCGTTCTCCGCCTGGATCGCTTCGTCGTGATACCAGCCGCTGCCAGGCACCAGCTTGGCGCCGCGCGGGAATTGCACATTCGCAGCGGCTGGCGTGTCGTCGATACGGAGCGCGAAACGGCCCCGTGGCGGGAAGGCGTAGATCTTGGCCGACGCGGGCGGCGTTGCGGAAAAATTCGTCGTCATGATTCGGCTCCTTGGCCGTGCGCGCATCCCAATGCGCGCGTCACCGTTCGAGTTTGCTGAGTCGCTATTAATATAATGCTTTGCCCGACTTTTGTTCGGTATGCCTCACAGAAAATCAGCGCATGGCTACAATATGAGCATTGGCGCTTTTGCTTATTCGTCTTGCAGCCACGCGGCCGCCCAGTCCCGCCGATTCGGTGCGGCGGGCCATCAAGCGCCGATTGGCACACAAAATGCTTGAAAGCCGGCGGGAGGCGGCGCGGAACTTTCGATTCTGCCGCGATTTGTGGCAGCGCGCGTCTCGGCACACAAACTTCGCACATCACCACGAGAGAGACGAGAATGACAAAATACAAACTCGAATACATTTGGCTCGACGGCTACACGCCGACGCCAAACTTGCGTGGCAAGACCCAGCTCAAGGACTTCGACGCATTTCCAACACTCGAGCAATTGCCGCTGTGGGGCTTTGACGGCTCTTCGACCATGCAGGCGGAAGGCCACAGTTCCGATTGCATCCTGAAACCCGTCGCCGTCTATCCGGACGCCGCGCGCGCCAACGGCCTGCTGGTGATGTGCGAAGTGATGATGCCGGACGGCACGGCGCATCCGTCGAACAAGCGCGCCACCATTTTGGACGATCCCGGCGCCTGGTTCGGCTTCGAGCAGGAATATTTCTTCTACAAGGATGGCCGGCCGTTGGGTTTCCCGCCGAGCGGCTATCCGGCGCCGCAAGGCCCCTATTATACCGGCGTCGGCTACAAGAATGTCGGCGACATCGCCCGCAAGATGGTCGATGAGCATCTCGATCTTTGTCTCGCCGCCGGCATCAACCACGAGGGCATCAATGCCGAGGTCGCCAAAGGCCAATGGGAGTTCCAGATTTTCGGCAAGGGCTCAAAAACCGCCGCCGACCAGATGTGGATGGCGCGTTATCTGATGCTTCGCCTCACCGAAAAGTATGGCGTCGACATCGAGTTCCATTGCAAGCCGCTCGGCGACACCGACTGGAACGGCTCCGGCATGCACGCCAACTTCTCGACCAAATATATGCGCGAGGTCGGCGGCAAGGAGTATTTTGAGGCGCTGATGAAGGCGTTCGACGCGGCACGTGCCGATCACATCGCGGTCTACGGCCCGGACAACCACATGCGGCTGACCGGCAAGCACGAGACCGCGGCGATCACCGAGTTCACCTATGGCATCGCCAACCGCGGCGCCTCGATCCGGGTGCCGCATAGCTTCGTCAACAACGGCTACAAGGGCTATCTGGAAGACCGCCGGCCGAACTCGCAAGGCGACCCGTACCAGATCGCCTCGCAAATCCTCAAGACGATCGCGTCGGTGCCGACCAGCGCCGAAGTCAGCGCCGCGGCCTGAGCGGCTGTCGCAGTAACGCGTGAGA
>JBEKKM010000102.1:0-29705 GCA_050010715.1 Xanthobacteraceae bacterium
CGAGGACCTGGTCGAAGGTCAGTCGTTGACCGAGACGCTCGACGAGTCGACCGGCATCGCCAAGCGCGTGGTCATCGATTGGCGCTCGGGCTCCGCTCGTGGCCAGCAGGACCTGCGCCCGGCACTGGTGGTCAAGGGCAAGGACGGCAAGATCCTAAAACTCAGCCGCGGTGGCGACGCCCGCTCGCTCTTGGCAGTGGACGCCATCATCTCGGTCGATCCCGGCGTGCATGTCGGCGCCGGCGACGTCATCGCCCGTATCCCGACCGAAAGCGCCAAGACGCGCGATATCACCGGCGGTCTGCCGCGGGTGGCGGAGCTGTTCGAGGCGCGGCGGCCGAAGGAATCGGCGGTGATCGCTGAGATTTCCGGCACGGTGCGGTTCGGCCGCGACTACAAGAACAAGCGGCGCATCACCATCGAGCCGGCCGGCAAGGATGAGGAGCCCAGGGAGTATCTGGTCCCCAAGGGCAAGCACATCCATCTGCAGGACGGCGATCTTATCGAGAAGGGCGACTATATCGTCGAAGGCAACCCGGCGCCGCACGACATCCTGGCGATCAAGGGCGTCGAGGAGCTGGCCGGCTATCTGGTCAACGAGATCCAGGACGTCTACCGGCTCCAAGGCGTCGCGATCAACGACAAGCACATCGAAGTGATCGTGCGGCAGATGCTGCAGAAGGTCGAGATCGAGGACTCCGGCGAGACCGACCTGATCCAAGGCGAGCAGGTCGACAAGACCGAGTTCGACGAGGTCAATGCCCGGTTCGGGGCCGAAGGCAAGAAGCCGGCGACCGCGCATCCGGTGCTGCTTGGCATCACCAAGGCCTCGCTGCAGACGCGCTCGTTCATCTCGGCGGCGTCGTTCCAGGAGACGACGCGGGTGCTCACCGAGGCGGCGGTCAACGGCAAGGCCGACACGCTGGATGGGCTCAAGGAGAACGTCATCGTCGGCCGGCTGATCCCCGCCGGCACCGGCGCCATGATGAACAAGATCCGCGAGGTCGCCGTCAAACGCGACGCCCTCATTCTCGCCGAACGCGAGAAGGAGGCCGCGCTCAAGGCCGAGGCCGCCGCGGAGCCCGCTGCCCTGCCGGCGGCGGAGTAATCGCTCCGCCCGACCGGGCTTACAACGCAATCAAAGGGCCGCCGCGTTGGCGGCCCTTTTGTATAGTGGACGGCGAGGTACTCATGTCGGACGCAAACCAAATCAAAATCCTGAGCGGCGGCGCCATGAAATCGCTCATGGTCGAGGTCGTGCCGCTGTTCGAGCGCGCGAGCGGCGCGAAAGTCGAGATCAAATTCGCGCTGACGTCTGTGCTCAAGAAGGAAATCGAGGACGGCGCCGCCTTCGACGTCGCGCTCCTGCCGCGGCCGGAGCTCGATGCGCTGGTCGAGGCCGGCAAGATCGCCGCCGGCACGCCAACCGACATCACGCGCTCCGCGGTCGGCCTTGCGGTCCGCGCCGGCGCGCCACAGCCCGATATCGGCACGGTCGCGGCGCTCAGACAGACGCTGCAGCGGGCTCGGACGATCGGCTACAGCGACGGCCCGAGCGGCGCCTATATCGCGGATTTGCTGGTCCGCCTCGGCATCGCCGACGAGATGAAGCCCAAAACCAGGCTGACCAGCCGCCCGGTGGCCGAGATCGTCGCCGAGGGCGAGGCCGAGATCGGCATGCAGCAGATCGTCGCCATCCTGCCCGTAAAGGGGGCCGAACTGGTCGGCCCGCTGCCGGGAGAACTGCGGAACATTATTGTCTACGCCGCCGGAATTTCTTCCAGCAGCCGGCAAAGCGGGTCGGCGCATGCCTTGGTCGCCTTCATGGCCGCGCCAGAGGTGGTGCGGATGATCCGCGCCAAAGGCATGGTGCCCGGCTGATTTCGACCCGCAAACGGCGCAGATGTGCTTGCGCCATCGCGTTTTCATGCCCATATCGGCTTGACTTGGAGCGGTAGCGCCGATACATACCGCGCACTTTACGGCAGGCGGTGAGCTTCGCCAGTCGGAACGGCCCTGCCGGGTCCCCGCATAAGCTATTGAAAGTTAATCGCTTTCCTAGCTCCGAATCTATTCTTCGGTAGACGGGCATTCGGCGCGACGCCTCGACGAAGGAAGCTCAAACGCTGCCTCTGGCTTCGGAAGTCAGATTATCGGGGCATGACCGCGCTTAACGGCGTGGTCCTCTGCGAACACCAAGCGCCCTTCCGCCTCGGGAAGCGGATGGCGCGATTTGGTTTTGCGCGAATGGATTCGCGTCAAAACCGGGCCAATGGAGTTTGGACGCGCATGCCGACGATCAACCAGCTCATTCGCAAGCCGCGGGTGACGCAGCACGCGAAGAAGAAGGTGCCGGCGTTGCAGCAGAGCCCGCAGAAGCGTGGCGTCTGCACCCGCGTCTATACGACGACGCCGAAGAAGCCGAACTCGGCACTGCGCAAGGTCGCCAAGGTGCGGCTGACCAACGGCTTCGAAGTCATCGGTTATATCCCGGGCGAGGGTCATAACCTCCAGGAGCATTCGGTGGTCATGATCCGCGGCGGCCGCGTCAAAGATCTGCCCGGCGTGCGCTATCACATTCTGCGCGGTGTGCTCGACACGCAAGGCGTAAAAAACCGCAAGCAGCGGCGATCGAAATACGGAGCTAAGCGGCCCAAGTAATTTTTGGGTCGTTTTGCGTCTTAAGGAACGGAAAGACTGAGGAACTGACGAGATGTCCCGCCGTCACAAGGCCGATAAGCGTGAGATTCAGCCGGACCCGAAATTCGGGAACGTCGTGGTCACGAAATTCATGAACTCGGTGATGCATGCCGGCAAAAAGTCGGCGGCGGAGACGATTGTCTACGGCGCGCTCGATATCATCGAGGGCAAGACCAGGCAGAGTCCGGTCACCGTGTTCCAGCAGGCGCTCGACAACGTCATGCCGTCGATCGAAGTGCGCTCCCGCCGCGTCGGCGGCGCCACCTACCAGGTGCCGGTTGAAGTGCGCACCTCGCGGCGTCAGGCGCTCGGCATCCGCTGGATCATCTCGGCGGCGCGCGAGCGCAACGAAAAGACAATGACCGAGCGGCTTTCCGCAGAACTGCTCGACGCATCGAATAACAGGGGAAACGCCGTGAAGAAGCGCGAAGACACGCACCGGATGGCCGAAGCCAACCGCGCGTTCTCGCACTATCGCTGGTAAAGCGCAGCGACAGCGAAGGACTTAAAAGAAAATGCCCCGCACGCACCCGATCGAGGACTACCGCAACTTCGGCATCATGGCTCACATTGATGCCGGCAAGACGACGACGACCGAACGCGTCCTCTATTACACCGGCAAGAGCCACAAGATGGGCGAGGTGCACGACGGCGCCGCGACCATGGATTTCATGGAGCAGGAGCAGGAGCGCGGCATCACCATCACGTCGGCCGCGACGACCGCGCTGTGGAACGGCAAGCGGCTCAACATCATCGACACGCCTGGCCACGTCGACTTCACCATCGAGGTCGAGCGCTCATTGCGCGTGCTCGACGGCGCGGTGTGCGTGCTCGATTCCAACCAGGGCGTGGAGCCGCAGACCGAGACGGTATGGCGCCAGGGCGACCGTTATAACGTGCCGCGCATCGTGTTCTGCAACAAGATGGACAAGGTCGGCGCGGATTACTTCCAGTGTCTCAAGGACATCGTCGATCGTCTCGGCGCCAAGCCGGTGGCGCTGCAGCTGCCGATCGGGGCCGAGGCCGGATTCAAGGGCATCATCGATCTGGTGCGCATGGTTGGCGTGGTGTGGGACGAAGAGACGCTCGGCGCCAAATATCACGACATCGAAATTCCGGCCGAGCTATTGGATCAGGCCAAGGAATATCGCGAGAAGCTGGTCGAAGCCGCCGTCGAGCTCGATGACGACGCCATGACCGCGTATCTCGAAGGCAAGGAGCCCGACGAGGCGACGCTCAAGCGCCTGGTGCGCAAGGCGACCATCGCCAGCAAGTTCTTTCCGGTGTTTTGCGGCTCGGCCTTCAAGAACAAGGGCGTGCAGCCGCTGCTCGACGCCGTGGTCGATTACCTGCCGTCGCCGCTCGACGTGCCGCCGGTGAAGGGCGTCGATCTCAAGGGCAACGAAGTGGAGCGCAAGGCGTCGGATTCCGAGCCGATGGCGCTGCTCGCGTTCAAGATCATGGACGATCCGTTCGTCGGTACCATCACCTTCTGCCGCATCTATTCGGGCAAGCTCGAAAGCGGCACCGGCGTGATGAACTCGACCAAGGAACGCAAAGAGCGCGTCGGCCGCATGCTGCTGATGCACGCCAATAACCGCGAAGACATCAAGGAAGCCTTCTCCGGCGACATCGTGGCGCTGGCTGGCCTCAAAGAGGTGCGCACCGGCGACACGTTGTGCGATGCGCAGAAGCCGGTGATCCTGGAAAAGATGGAATTCCCCGATCCGGTGATCGAGATCGCCATCGAGCCGAAGTCGAAGGCCGATCAGGAGAAGCTCGGCGTCGCGCTGGCGAAGCTCGTGGCCGAGGATCCGTCGTTCCGCGTCCATACCGACCCGGAATCCGGCCAGACCATCATCAAGGGCATGGGCGAGCTGCATCTCGACATCAAGGTCGATATCCTCAAGCGCACCTACAAGGTCGACGCCAATATCGGCGCGCCGCAGGTCGCCTATCGCGAGAAGATCTCGCGGCCCGCCACGGTCGACTACACCCACAAGAAGCAGACCGGCGGCCACGGCCAGTATGCGCGCATCAAGATCGTCGCCGAGCCGAACACGCCCGGCGGAGGCTTTGTGTTCGAAAACGAGATCGTCGGCGGCTCGGTGCCGCGGGAGTTCATCCCGGCCGTCGAAAAGGGTCTCGAAGGCCAGCTCACCTCAGGCGTGATCGCCGGCTTCCCGGTGGTCGATCTGAAAGTGTCGCTGATCGACGGCGCCTCCCACGACGTCGATTCGTCGGCGATGGCGTTCGAGATCGCGGCGCGCGCCGCGATGCGCGAGGCGCTGGCGAAAGGCGCCTCGGTGCTGCTCGAGCCGATCATGAAGGTCGAGGTGGTGACGCCGGAGGACTATACCGGCTCGGTCATCGGCGACCTCAATTCGCGCCGCGGCCAGATTCTGGGCCAGGACATGCGCGGCAACGCCAACGTCGTCAACGCGATGGTGCCGCTCG
This sequence comes from Xanthobacteraceae bacterium, assembly GCA_050010715.1. Classification (GTDB taxonomy): domain Bacteria; phylum Pseudomonadota; class Alphaproteobacteria; order Rhizobiales; family Xanthobacteraceae; genus BOG-931. The sequence goes on from JBEKKM010000102.1 coordinate 5,158, forward strand.
CCAACATGTTCTCCTACGTCAACAATCTGCGCTCCATGTCACAGGGGCGCGCCACGTTCACGATGCAATTCGACCACTACGCTGAAGTGCCGAAAGCCATCGCCGAAGAGGTCCAGGCGAAGTTCGCCGGATAAATATTCACAAGGGTCAGACCAAGAGTCGCAACGGAGAGTCTCATGGCCAAGGAAAAATTCCAACGCACCAAGCCGCATTGCAATATCGGCACCATCGGTCACGTCGATCATGGCAAGACGTCGTTGACGGCGGCGATCACCAAGGTCTTGGCCGAGAAGGGCCAGGCGACCTATACGGCCTACGACCAGATCGACAAGGCGCCCGAAGAGAAAGCGCGCGGCATTACCATTGCGACCGCGCACGTCGAGTACGAGACCGACAAGCGCCACTATGCCCATGTCGATTGTCCCGGCCACGCCGACTACGTGAAGAACATGATCACTGGAGCCGCGCAGATGGACGGCGCCATCCTGGTGGTGAGCGCGGCCGACGGCCCGATGCCGCAGACCCGCGAGCACATCCTGCTGGCCCGCCAGGTCGGCGTGCCGGCGCTGGTCGTGTTTCTCAACAAGGTCGATATGGTCGACGATCCGGAGCTGCTCGAGCTCGTCGAGCTCGAAGTCCGCGAGCTTCTGTCCAAGTACCAATTCCCCGGCGACAAGATTCCGGTGATCAAGGGCTCGGCGCTGATGGCGCTCGAGGACAAGGATCCGAAGCTCGGCAAGGAAGCGATCTTCGAGCTGATGAAGGCGGTGGATGATTATATTCCGCAGCCGGAGCGCCCGAAGGATCAGCCGTTCCTGATGCCGGTCGAAGACGTGTTCTCGATCTCCGGCCGCGGCACGGTGTGCACCGGCCGTATCGAGCGCGGCGTCATCAAGGTCGGCGAAGAAGTCGAGATCGTCGGTATCAAGCCGACGCTGAAGACGGTGGTCACCGGCGTCGAAATGTTCCGCAAGCTGCTCGACCAGGGCGAGGCCGGCGACAACGTCGGTTGCCTGCTGCGCGGCACCAAACGCGAAGAGGTCGAGCGCGGCCAGGTGCTATGCAAGCCGGGTTCGGTGAAGCCGCACACCAAGTTCAAGGCCGAGGCCTACATCCTCACCAAGGAGGAGGGCGGGCGCCACACGCCGTTCTTCACCAACTACCGGCCGCAATTCTACTTCCGCACCACCGACGTGACCGGCGTCGTGACCTTGCCGGAAGGCACCGAGATGGTGATGCCGGGCGACAACATCGCCATGGAAGTCACCCTGATCGTGCCGATCGCCATGGAAGAGAAGCTGCGCTTCGCCATTCGCGAGGGCGGTCGCACCGTCGGCGCCGGCGTGGTGGCCAGCATCGTCGAGTAGTGGAGTGTAATGCCCCGCAAAAGCGGGGCATCCTCTTTTCAAGAGCGGTACCATGAACGGTCAGAACATAAGAATCCGGCTCAAGGCGTTCGATCACCGCATCCTCGATGCGTCGACGCGCGAGATCGTCAATACGGCGAAGCGCACCGGCGCGCAGGTGCGCGGGCCGATCCCGCTGCCGACCAAGATCGAGAAGTTCACCGTCAACCGCTCGCCGCATATCGACAAGAAGAGCCGCGAGCAGTTCGAAATGCGCACGCATAAGCGCCTGCTCGATATCGTCGATCCGACGCCGCAAACGGTCGATGCGCTGATGAAGCTCGACCTTGCCGCCGGCGTCGACGTCGAGATCAAGCTCTAAGGCGCGATTTAAGGAAAAGACACATGCGTTCCGGAGTGCTCGCACAAAAGATCGGGATGACGCGCCTCTTCACCGAGGCCGGTGAGCATGTGCCGGTGACGGTGCTCCGCCTCGGCAATTGCCAGGTCGTCGCTCACCGCACCAAGGACAAGAACGGCTATGTCGCGCTGCAGCTCGGCGCCGGCCAACGCAAGGTGCAACGCACCACCAAGGCCGACCGTGGCCATTTCGCGGTCGCCAAGGTCGAGCCCAAGCGCAAGCTCGCCGAGTTCCGCGTCGACGACGACGCGCTGATCCCGATCGGCGCCGAGATCACGGCGGATCATTTCGTCGTCGGCCAATATGTCGACGTCACCGGCACCTCGACCGGCAAGGGTTTTGCCGGCGGCATGAAGCGCTGGAATTTCGCCGGCCTGCGGGCGAGCCACGGCGTGTCGATCTCGCATCGCTCGATCGGCTCGACCGGCGGCCGCCAGGATCCCGGCAAGACCTTCAAGAACAAGAAAATGCCCGGCCACCTTGGCGTGGACCGTGTGACCACGCTCAATCTCAAGGTCATGCAGACCGACGTTGCGCGCGGCCTGATCATGGTCGAGGGCGCCGTGCCCGGCGTCAAAGGCGGCTGGATCACGGTGCGCGACGCGGTCAAGAAGAAGCTGCCCGACGGCGTGCCGAAGCCAGGAAAGTTCAAGCTCGCCGACAATGAATCGACCGCTCCTGTTTCAGTCGGCCAAGACTCTGCTGGCCAAGACGCAGTTGCACCAGACGCAGGGAGCGCGTGACATGGAACTGAAAGTCACGTCGCTCGACGGCAAGGCATCCGGTTCGGTCACGGTGTCCGACACTATTTTCGGGCTCGAGCCGCGCAACGATATCATTCATCGCTGCGTGGTATGGCAATTGGCCAAGCGCCAGGCCGGCACCCACCAGGTGAAGAACCGCGCCGACATCCACCGCACCGGCAAGAAAATGTACCGGCAAAAGGGTACCGGCTCGGCGCGCCACGGCTCCGCCCGCGTCAACCTGTTCCGCGGCGGCGGCCGTTCGTTCGGCCCGCAGAGCCGCAGCCACGAGATCGGCCTGCCGAAGAAGGTCCGCGCGCTGGCGCTCAAGCACGCGCTCTCGGCCAAGGCCAAGGACGACGGCATCATCGTCATCGAGGCGCTGAGCGTGAAGGACGCCAAGACCAAGGCGCTGCGCAGCCAGTTTGAAAAACTCGGCCTGTCGAACGCGCTATTGATCGACGGCGCCGAGGTCGCGGCCGATGTCCGCACGGCGGCGCGCAATATCCCGAATATCGACGTGCTGCCGGTCGCCGGCATCAACGTCTACGACATCATGCGGCGGCATAAGCTCGTTCTCACCAAGGCCGCGGTCGATGCGTTGGAGGCGCGCTTCAAATGACCACCACCGATCCGCGCCATTACGACGTCATCATCGCCCCGCTCATCACCGAGAAGGCGACGAACGCGTCCGAGCACAACAAGGTGATGTTCAAGGTCGCCATGACCGCGACCAAGCCGCAGATCAAGGAAGCGGTCGAAAAGTTGTTCGACGTCAAAGTCAAAAGCGTCAACACGCTGCGCCGGCGCGGCAAGTGGAAGATCTTCAAGGGCCGCCGCGGGCTGCAGTCCGACAGTAAGCGCGCCATCGTGACCCTCGAAGAAGGTCAATCGATCGACGTGACGACGGGTTTGTAAGGGAGCGGCGGGATGGCACTCAAGACATATAATCCTGTCACGCCGGGCCAGCGCCAGCTGGTGCTGGTCGACCGCTCCGCGCTCTATTCCGGCAAGCCGGTGAAAGCGCTGACCGAAGGCAAGAATTCGACCGGCGGCCGGAACAACAATGGCCACATCACCTCGAGGTATCGCGGCGGCGGCCACAAGCAGTCCTACCGCAAGATAGATTTCAAACGCCGCAAGTTCGACGTGCCGGCCAAGGTCGAGCGGCTGGAATACGATCCGAATCGCACCGCCTTCATCGCGCTGATCAAATACGACGACGGCGAGCTCGACTATATCCTGGCGGTGCAGCGGCTCTCGGTCGGCGACACGGTGGTCTCTGGCGAGCATGTCGACGTCAAGCCCGGCAACGCCATGCCGGCCGCCAATATTCCGGTCGGCACCATCGTCCACAATATCGAGATCAAGATCGGCAAGGGCGGCCAGATCGCCCGTTCCGCCGGCACCTACGCGCAGATCGTCGGCCGCGACGGCGAATATGTGATCTTGCGGTTGAATTCCGGCGAGCAGCGCCTGGTGCACGGCCGCTGCATTGCCACCGTCGGCGCGGTGTCCAATCCGGACAACATGAACATCTCGATCGGCAAGGCCGGCCGCAGCCGCTGGATGGGCCGGCGCGGCCATGTCCGCGGCGAGACCATGAACCCGGTCGACCATCCGCTCGGCGGGCGAACGCGAGGCGGCCGGCATCCGGTGACGCCGTGGGGCAAGCCGACCAGGGGCAAGAAGACGCGCAAGAACAAGCGCACCGCGAAATTCATCATGGCAAGCCGCCACGCGCGGAAGAAGACGTAAAGAGAGAGTCAGGAGCGATCATGGCGCGTTCGGTTTGGAAGGGCCCGTTTGTCGACGGCTATCTGCTGAAAAAGGCGGATACTGCGCGTTCGTCTGGCCGCCACGAGATGATCCGCATCTGGTCGCGGCGTTCGACCATCCTGCCGCAATTCGTCGGGCTGACCTTCGGCGTCTACAACGGCCAGAAGCACATCCCGGTGGTCGTCACCGAGGAAATGGTCGGCCACAAATTTGGTGAGTTCGCGCCGACCCGCTCGTTTTACGGCCACTCGTCGGACCGCAAGGCCAAACGCGCCAGTGCGCCGGGCGCCGCGGCACCGGGCGCGGCACCGGCCGCCGCGCCGGCAGCGCCTGCCGGCGGCACGTCGTGAGGCGGGGAGAGATTTTGTCATGAGCAAGAAAAAGCGCGAGCGCGCGCTGTCCGACACCGAGGCCAAGGCGGTGGCCCGCATGCTGCGGATCAGCCCGCAGAAGCTCAATCTTTTGGCGCAGCTCATCCGCGGCAAGAAGGTCGCGACTGCGCTCGCCGATCTCGAATTCTCGCGCAAGCGCATCGCGCGCGACGTGCGCAAGTGCCTGGAATCGGCGATTGCCAATGCCGAGAACAATCACGATCTCGACGTCGACGATCTCGTCGTCGTCGAGGCCCATGTCGGCAAGTCGCTGGTCATCAAGCGCCACGAGGCGCGCGGCCGCGGCAAGGTCGGATCCATCACCAAGCCGTTCGCTCACCTCACCATCGTGGTGCGTGAAGTCGAGGCGGCGGCGCAGTAACGGGACGCGGTTAGGAGAAGACCATGGGTCAAAAAGTCAATCCAGTCGGGCTTCGGCTCGGTATCAACCGCACCTGGGACTCGCGGTGGTATGCCGGCAAAGCGAGCTACGGCACGCTGCTGCACGAGGACATGGAAATCCGCAAGGCGCTGATGAAGGAGCTCAAGCAGGCCGCGGTGTCGAAGATCGTCATCGAGCGCCCGCACAAGAAGTGCCGCGTCACCATCCATTCGGCGCGCCCGGGCGTGGTCATCGGCAAGAAGGGCGCCGACATCGAGAAGCTGCGCCGCAAGGTCGCCGAGCTCACCGACAGCGACGTCGTCATCAACATCGTGGAAATCCGCAAGCCCGAGCTCGACGCGCAACTGGTCGCCGAATCGATCGCGCAGCAGCTCGAGCGTCGCGTCGCCTTCCGCCGCGCCATGAAGCGCGCCGTGCAATCGGCAATGCGGCTTGGCGCCGGCGGCATCCGCATCAACTGCTCGGGCCGGCTCGGCGGCGCCGAGATCGCGCGCATGGAGTGGTATCGCGAAGGCCGCGTGCCGCTGCACACCTTGCGCGCCGACGTCGATTACGGCGTGGCGACGGCGTTCACCACCTACGGCACCTGTGGCGTCAAGGTCTGGATCTTCAAGGGCGAGATCATGGAGCACGACCCCATGGCCCAGGACAAGAAGATGGCCGAGGGCGATGCCGGCCGGCCGCGCCGGGATGCAGCGTGAGCGAACTAAATCGATAAAAGGCTTAAACCATGCTGCAACCGATACGCACCAAATTCCGCAAGGCCCACAAGGGCCGCATCCACGGCGTCGCCTCGAGCGCGATCGATCTGGCGTTCGGCCAGTTCGGGCTCAAGGCGATGGAGCCCGACCGCGTCACCGCGCGCCAGATCGAGGCGGCGCGGCGGGCGCTGACGCGGCACATGAAGCGTTCCGGCCGGGTCTGGATCCGCATGTTCCCCGACGTGCCGGTGTCGAAGAAGCCGCTCGAAGTGCGCATGGGCTCGGGCAAGGGCACTCCCGAACTGTGGGTGGCGCGGGTAAAGCCCGGCCGCATCCTGTTCGAGATCGACGGCGTGCCGGTGCAGGTCGCCAAGGAGGCGCTCGCGCTTGCCGCTGCCAAGCTGCCGATCAAGACCCGTTTCATCGAGCGGATCAGCGAGTAAGCGTGACATGAAAGCGGCCGACATCAGAGCGATGACGATCGATCAGATCGACGACGAGGTGCTCAAGCTGAAGAAGGAGCAGTTCAACCTGCGCTTCCAGCGCGCCACCGGGCAATTGGAGAATACCTCGCGCGTGCGCGAAGTGCGGCGCGACATCGCGCGGCTGAAGACCGTCGCGAAGAACAAGCGCTCCGGCGCGCCGAAGAAGTAAGAGGACGATAAAATGCCGAAGCGTACCCTCCAAGGCGTCGTGGTGAGCGACAAGCAGGCAAAGACCGTGGTCGTGCGTCGGACCAAGAAATATTACGCGCACGACGAGAACAACGAGTTCAAGGTTGGCGACCTGGTGTGGATCGAGGAGCACGCGCCGATTTCCAAGCTCAAGCGCTGGGCGGTCGTTCGCGGCGAGAAGAAGAAGGCATCGTGAGCCTAGAAATCAAGCGAGTGTGGGGTAGCCCATGATCCAGATGCAATCCAATCTCGACGTGGCGGACAATTCCGGCGCGCGCCGCGTCATGTGCATCAAGGTGCTGGGCGGCTCGAAGCGCAAATACGCCACCATCGGCGACGTCATCGTCGTCTCGGTGAAGGAGGCGATTCCGCGCGGCCGGGTCAAGAAGGGCGACGTGATGAAGGCCGTCATCGTGCGCATTTCCAAAGACATCAAGCGCGCAGACGGCTCGATCATCCGCTTCGACCGCAACGCCGCGGTGTTGATGACGCCGCAGAACGAGCCGGTCGGTACCCGCATCTTTGGACCGGTGCCGCGCGAGCTGCGCGCCAAGAACCACATGAAAATCATCTCGCTTGCGCCTGAGGTGCTGTGATGGCGGCGAAGATCAAGAAGGGCGACACGGTGATCGTGATCGCGGGCCGCGACAAGGGCCGCACCGGCGAGGTCATCGAGATGCGCCGCACCGACGGCCGCGCGCTGGTGCGCGGCGTCAACGTGGTCAAGCGCCACCAGAAGCAGAGCGCCTCGCAGGAGGGCGGCATCATTTCCAAGGAAGCGCCGATCCACTTGTCGAACATCGCGCTGGCGGACCCCAAGGACGGCAAGCCGACCCGGGTCGGCTTCAAATATGTCGGCAAGGGCGACGATCGCAAGAAAGTGCGCGTCGCCAAGCGTTCCGGAGTCGAGATCGATGGCTGATACCGAAGACAAACAGGCGACCAAGCCGGATAAGCAGCGGCCGCTGAGCGCCGAACAGGCCACCAAAGCCGCCAAGGACGACAAGAAGGCGGCCAAGCAGGCGCGCGCCGATAAGGGCACAGCCGACGCCAAGGCCGGCAAGCCGGCGGCGCCGCGCGAGGCGGAGCCGCGCGTGCCGGCGCGGCTGAAGGTGCAGTTCGAAGAGGCGATCCGTAACAAGCTTGCCGAGCAGTTCGGTTACAAGAACCGCTTCGAGGTGCCCACTTTGGACAAGGTCGTCATCAATATGGGCATCGGCGAAGGCGTTGCCGACCGCAAGAAGGTCGACGGCGCTGCCGCCGATCTCGGCCTGATCGCCGGCCAGAAGGCGATCGTGACCAAGGCGCGCAAGTCGATCGCCACCTACAAGCTGCGCACCGGCCAGGCGATCGGCTGCAAGGTGACGTTGCGCAAGGCGCGCATGTACGAGTTCCTCGACCGGCTGATCAATATCGCGCTGCCGCGGGTACGCGACTTCCGCGGCCTCAATCCGAAAAGCTTCGACGGCCGCGGCAACTACACGCTCGGCATCAAGGAACACATCGTGTTCCCGGAAATCGACTACGACAAGGCGACCGATATCTGGGGCATGGACATCACCGTCTGCACCACCGCGCGCAACGACGACGAAGCGCGCGCGCTGTTGACGGCATTTAATTTTCCGTTCCGGCAGTGAGGCTCGACGGGCCTCAGACGCGGAACCGCGAGGAGCACTAGATGGCGAAGAAGAGTTCGATCGAGAAGAACAACCGGCGCCGCCGGATGACGAAGAAATTCTCGGGCCGGCGCGCGCGGCTCAAAGCGATCGCGCGCGACAAGTCCAAGCCGGTCGAGGAGCGCTTCGCCGCCACGCTGAAGCTTGCCGAAATGCCGCGCAATTCCTCGGCGACCCGCATCCGCAACCGCTGCGAGATGACCGGCCGGCCGCGCGGCTATTATCGCAAGCATAAACTGTCGCGCATCGCGTTGCGGGATCTCGGCTCCAAGGGCCTGATCCCCGGCCTCGTGAAGTCGAGCTGGTAAGGGGAGGGTCGCAACGATGGCAATGAACGATCCGCTCGGCGATCTGTTGACCCGCATCCGCAACGCGCAGATGCGCAACAAGGGCAAGGTCAGCTGCCCGGGCTCGAGATTGCGCGAGAGCGTGCTCGAAGTGCTCAAGGCCGAAGGCTATATCCGCGGCTTCACGGTGACCGAGCGCGAAGGCCGCTCCGAGCTCGACATCGAGCTGAAATATTTCGACGGCGAGCCGGTGATCCGCGAGATCGAGCGCATCTCCAAGCCCGGCCGCCGCGTCTATACCTCGGTGAAGAACCTGCCGCGCATCAACAACGGCCTCGGCGTCGCCATCGTCTCGACGCCGAAGGGCGTCATGGCCGACCACGACGCCCGCGACGCCAATGTCGGCGGCGAAATCCTCTGCACGGTGTTCTGATGTCCCGTATCGGCAAAAAACCAGTCGCGGTCCCGTCCGGCATCACCGCCAATGTGGAAGGCCAGACGGTCAAGATCAAAGGCCCGAAAGGCGCCTTGCAGGTGGTGCTGCACGACGACGTCGCCGTGAAGCTCGACGGCGGCCAGATCAAGGTCGATCCGCGCTTCGAAACCAAGCGCGCGCGCGCGCAGTGGGGCACGTCGCGCACGCTGATCGCCAATCTGATCGCCGGCGTCACCAAAGGTTTTGAGCAGCGGCTCGAGATCAACGGCGTCGGCTACCGCGCCGCGGTGCAGGGCAAGAACCTGCAGATCGCGCTCGGCTATAGCCACGACATCATCTATCCGATCCCCGAAGGCATCACCATCGCGACGCCGCGGCCGGTCGAGATCGTGATCACCGGCAGCGACCGGCAGAAGGTCGGTCAGGTCGCCGCCGAAATTCGCGATTATCGCCCGCCGGAGCCGTACAAAGGCAAGGGCATCAAATATGCCGGCGAGCGCATCTTCCGCAAGGAAGGCAAGAAGAAGTAACGGAGCCGCCCGATGACCAAGCTCAGCGACAGAATATTGCGCCGCCAAGGCCGCGTCCGCGGCACGCTGCGCCGCGCGGCGGGCGAGCGCAAGCGGCTCACCGTGTTCCGCTCGTCCAAGCACATCTATGCCCAGGTGATCGACGATGACGAGGGCGTCACGCTCGCTTCGGCGTCCTCGATCGAGAAGACGGCGCGCGAAGGCTTAAAGACCGGCGCCAGCGTCGACGCGGCGAAATCGGTCGGCAAGCTGATCGCCGAACGCGCCAAGGAGAAGGGCGTCAAGGACGTGGTGTTCGATCGCGGCGGTTACCTCTATCACGGCCGGGTCAAAGCCTTGGCCGAGGCGGCGCGCGAAGGCGGCTTGAATTTCTGATGACAGACAACGGACGACAGAGGACGGATGATGGCGAGCGGCTTGGCGCGGATTTTCCCGTCCTCTGTCATCCGACGTCTGTCCTCTCATCTCGGAACAAAGGTTTGAACAATATGGCTGACGATCATGGCACGTGAACCCCACCGACGCGAAGAACGCGACAGCGAATTCGTCGACAAGCTCGTCCACATCAACCGCGTCGCCAAAGTGGTGAAGGGCGGACGGCGCTTCGGCTTTGCCGCGCTGGTGGTGGTGGGCGACCAGAAGGGCCGGGTCGGCTTCGGCCACGGCAAGGCGCGCGAGGTGCCGGAAGCGATCCGCAAGGCGACCGACGCCGCCAAGCGCGGGCTCACCCGGGTGCCGTTGCGCGAAGGCCGCACGCTGCATCACGACGTCGCCGGCCGCCACGGCGCCGGCAAGGTCTATCTGCGCGCGGCGCCTCCCGGCACCGGCATCATCGCCGGCGGCCCGATGCGCGCGGTGTTCGAGACGCTCGGCATGCAGGACGTGGTGGCCAAATCGATCGGCACGTCGAACCCGTACAACGTGGTGCGCGCCACCTTCGATGCGCTCAAGCGCCAGGATTCGCCGCGCTCGGTCGCCGCCCGCCGCAACGTCAAGGTCTCGGCCCTGCAGGCGCGCCGTCGCGAAGGCGATGCGGAAGCGGCCACCGATTGAGGTTTTGGAGCAGGCGATGAACACCGGAAAATCATCAGGCAAGACCGTCAAGGTCCGGCAGACCGGCAGCCCGCAGCGCCGGCATCATCGCCAGCGTGAAACGCTGGTGGGCTTGCGGCTCAACAAGATCGGCCGCACGTCCGAGCTCGTCGATACGCCGGCGACGCGCGGCATGATCGCCAAAGTGGCGCATCTCGTCGAAGTGGTGGAGAAGTAGCGACCATGAAGCTGCACGAACTTTCCGGCCCTCCAGGCGCCCGCAAGACGCGAAAGCGCATCGGCCGCGGCATCGGCTCCGGCACAGGCAAGACCGGCGGCCGCGGCGGCAAGGGCCAGACCGCGCGCTCCGGCGTGCGCATCAAAGGCTTCGAGGGCGGCCAAATGCCGCTGCATCGCCGGCTGCCCAAGCGCGGCTTCAAGAACGTCAAATTCGCCCGCAAGCTCAACGAGGTGAACCTCGGCAAGCTGCAGGCGGCGATCGATGCCGGAACGCTCGACACGACGGCCAAGATCGACGCCGCGGCCATGGTCAAGGCCGGCATCCTGCGCCGGGCGAAAGAAGGCGTGCGGCTGCTCGGCGATGGCGAGATCAAAGCCAAAGTCACGTTGTCGGTGTTCGGCGCCTCCAAGTCGGCGGTCGCCGCGGTGGAGAAAGCCGGCGGTTCGGTCGAAATCCTCGCGCCCAAGGCGGATACGAGCGAACAAGCGGCCTGATGAACGGTCATGCCCGGCCTTGTGCCGGGCAGCCACGATTTCTACCTGTTCGGCGATGGCGCCGGGAACAAGCCCGGCCAAGGCTTGGCAGTCAAGGCTTGGAAGTGACGTAGAAGAGGGGTTCGGAGCGGGAAATGGTCTCTGCAGCAGAACAACTCGCAGCCAATCTCTACTTCGGCGCCTTGGCCAAGGCCGAAGAGCTGAAGAAGCGCATTTGGTTCACGCTCGGCGCGCTCTTGGTCTATCGCCTCGGAACCTACATTCCGCTGCCCGGCATCGATCCGGCCGCCTGGGACCAGATATTCCAGCAGCAGTCCACCGGCATTTTGGGCATGTTCAACATGTTCGCCGGCGGTGGCATCCACCGCATGGCGATCTTCGCGCTCAACATCATGCCCTATATCTCGGCCTCGATCATCATCCAGCTGATGACGACGGTGTCGCCGACCCTCGAACAGCTCAAGAAAGAGGGCGAGCAGGGCCGCAAGTTGATCAACCAGTACACCCGCTATCTCACGGTGCTGCTGGCGGCGGTGCAGGCCTATGGCATCGCGGTGGGCCTCGAAGGGGCGAGTTCTGTGGTCGCGGCGCCGGGCCTGTTCTTTCGCATTTCGACGGTGATCACGCTCACCGGCGGCACCATGTTCCTGATGTGGCTCGGCGAGCAGATCACCCAGCGCGGCATTGGCAACGGCACGTCGCTGATCATCATGTCGGGCATCGTCGCGCAGCTGCCGTCGGCCATCGCCGGCACGCTCGAGCTCGGCCGCCAAGGCGCGCTCTCCACCGGACTCATTCTCATCGTGGTGGTGGTCGCGGTCGCCGTCATCACCTTCATCGTGTTCATGGAGCGCGCGCAACGCCGGCTCTTGATCCAGTATCCCAAGCGCCAGGTCGGCAACCGCATGTTCGAGGGCCAGTCGTCGCACCTGCCGCTCAAGCTCAATACCTCGGGCGTCATTCCGCCGATCTTCGCTTCCTCGCTGTTGCTGTTGCCGACGACCATCGCCAATTTCACCGCCGGGCAGGGGCCGAGCTGGCTCACCATCATCACCACCCAGCTCGCCCATGGGCAGCCGTTGTTTCTGGCGCTTTATGTCGGGCTGATCGTGTTCTTCGCCTTCTTCTATACGGCGATCGTGTTCAATCCGACCGAGACTGCGGACAATCTGAAGAAACACGGCGGCTTCATCCCCGGTATTAGGCCGGGCGAGCGTACCGCCGAATACATCGATTACGTGCTGTCGCGCATTACGGTGATCGGCGCCGGCTATCTCGCGATCGTCTGCCTGTTCCCGGAAATGCTGATCTCCTACGCCAAGGTGCCGTTCTATTTCGGCGGCACGTCGCTGTTGATCGTCGTCAGCGTGACCATGGATACGGTGGCGCAAGTGCAGGGCTACCTGCTGGCGCACCAATACGAAGGCTTGATCAAACGTTCGAAACTAAGGGGGCGCCGTAGATGAGACTGATCCTGCTCGGCCCGCCGGGGGCTGGCAAGGGAACGCAAGCGCTGCGTCTCGTCGCCAAATACGGACTGGTTCAGCTTTCCACCGGTGACATGCTGCGCGCGGCAGTCAAAGCCGCGACGCCTGTCGGCCGCCAGGTCAAAGACATCATGGAGCGCGGCGGGCTGTGTCCCGACGACATCGTGGTCAGCATCGTCGCCGAGCGCATCGAACAGCCCGACGCGCGCAAGGGTTTTATCCTCGACGGTTTTCCGCGCACCGTGCCACAGGCAGCGGCGCTCGACCGCATGCTCAAGAAGCGCGGCATCGCGCTCGACGCGGTGATCGAGCTGCGCGTCGACGAGGAAGCACTGCTTAGGCGCATCGAAAACCGCATCGCCGAGATGACGGCGCGCGGCGAGCCGTTGCGGTCGGACGATAACCCCGAAGTGCTGCGGCAACGGCTCGTGGCCTACCGCCAACAGACCGCGCCGCTCGTGGCCTATTACCGCAAGCAAAATATGCTGCGCACGGTTAACGGCATGGCGCCGATCCCGGAGGTCGCCGCGGCGATCGATAAGGCGCTGCCGACCGAGCCGTCGACGCCAAAGTCGAAGCCCGTCCGCGACGGCGCCAAGAGGGCGACGGCGAAGGCGCGAAAGCCGAAGGCTGCTGCTCGTCTAGGAAAAAAATCCTCTAAACGGGCCTCTAGCCCGCGAAAAGCCGCTGCAGCGCACAAAAGCACGGGGCGAAAATCGAAAAGCGGGGAAAGCGCCCGCCCATGAGCCGTTCCGTACACGAATTCGCTAGCCGAGGTTGACGAAAGCGCAGGGAATCCATTAATAAGCGTCAAATATCCAGGCGGAGATTTAGCAACGATGCCAAGCCGCAACGGCAGGCAGGCGTTGGCTTTTTACGTTTGTGGCCTTCTCAGGTGACATTGTTGGAACCGAGGGGACGCGGCCGGGTGCCACGGATGGTCCGTGCACCGGCGAGCACGAGGAGTAACTGACTTGGCCCGCATTGCTGGTGTCAACTTACCGACCAACAAGCGCATCGTGATCGCGCTGCAATACATCTATGGCATCGGCGGCGCCAAGGCCAAGGAGATCCTGGAGAAAGTATCGATGCCCGAGTCGCGCCGGGTGTCGCAGTTGACCGACCAGGAAGTGCTTCAGCTGCGCGAGGTGATCGACCGCGACTACATGGTCGAGGGCGACCTGCGGCGCGAAGTGGCGATGAACATCAAGCGGCTGATGGATCTCGGATGCTACCGCGGCCTGCGTCATCGCCGCAGTCTGCCGGTGCGCGGCCAGCGCACCCATACCAACGCACGCACCCGAAAAGGTCCGGCCAAGGCCATCGCCGGAAAGAAGAAATAGCGCGTCGAACTAGGACGTCGAACAGGACAGCGCGTCAAACAGGAAAATGTGACGGCGCCGGAGCGGCCGGTGCCGATCCGCAGAAGGGTTCAGAATGGGTAAAGAAGCTACGCGCGTCCGCCGACGCGAACGCAAAAACATCGCCTCGGGCGTGGCGCACGTCAACGCCTCGTTCAACAACACCATGATCACCATCACCGACGTGCAAGGCAACACCATCGCCTGGTCGTCGTCGGGCACCATGGGTTTCAAGGGCTCGCGCAAATCGACGCCGTATGCGGCGCAGGTTGCCGCCGAAGACGCCGCCAAGAAAGCCCAGGAGCACGGCATGCGCACGCTCGAAGTCGAAGTCGCCGGTCCCGGTTCGGGGCGTGAATCGGCGCTGCGCTCGCTGCAGGCCGCGGGCTTCACCATCACGTCGATCCGCGACGTGACGCCGATCCCGCACAATGGCTGCCGCCCGCGCAAGCGGCGGCGCGTATAGGACATCCGGTCTATGGAACATGTGGAACATCCGCTCGAACATGACACAAATTATGCCCCCACGGAGCGGAGTGGGGTGCGCGAAATGATTGCGCCGCTCAACGCGATGGGTGACAACGTGACGATCCAGAAGAATTGGCAGGAACTGATCAGGCCCAGCAAGCTGCAGGTCGCCCCTGGCGGCGACACGCGCCGTTCCGCGACCGTGGTCGCCGAGCCGCTCGAACGCGGCTTCGGCGTGACGCTCGGCAATGCGCTGCGGCGCATTCTGTTGTCGTCGTTGCAAGGCGCCGCCGTGCAATCGGTGCATATCGACGGCGTGCTGCACGAGTTTTCGTCGATCGCAGGCGTCCGTGAGGACGTGACCGACATCGTGCTCAACATCAAGGACATCGCCATCAAGATGCAGGGCGACGGCCCCAAGCGCATGGTGGTGAAGAAGCAGGGCCCGGGCACGGTGACGGCGAGCGACATCCAGACCGTCGGCGATGTCGTGGTGCTCAATCCGGATCTCGTGCTGTGCACGCTCGACGAGGGCGCCGAGATCCGCATGGAATTCACCGTCAACACCGGCAAGGGCTACGTGCCGGCGGAGCGCAACCGTCCGGAGGACGCGCCGATCGGTCTCATCCCGGTCGATAGTCTCTATTCCCCGGTGCGCAAGGTCTCCTACAAGGTGGAGAACACGCGCGAAGGCCAGATCCTCGATTACGACAAGCTGACGCTGACGATCGAGACCAACGGCGCCGTGACGCCTGAGGACTCGCTCGCTTACGCGGCGCGCATCCTCCAAGACCAGCTCAACGTGTTCGTCAATTTCGAGGAGCCCAAGCGCGAGACCACGCGCGAGACCATCCCCGATCTCGCCTTCAACCCGGCGTTCCTCAAGAAAGTCGACGAGCTAGAATTGTCGGTGCGTTCAGCGAACTGCCTGAAGAACGACAACATCGTCTATATCGGCGATCTCGTGCAGAAGACCGAGGCCGAGATGCTGCGCACGCCGAATTTCGGCCGCAAGTCGCTCAACGAGATCAAGGAAGTGCTGGTGCAGATGGGCCTGCATCTCGGCATGGAAGTCCCCGGCTGGCCGCCGGAGAATATCGAAGAGCTCGCCAAGCGCTTTGAGGATCATTACTGAGCGGAGGACGGACGACGGATGACAGAGGACGGATAGCAATCCTCTTTCATCTGTCGTCCGTCGTCCGTCGTCCGCCGTCTGGAGTTTGACATGCGTCACGCCAAGACCCACCGCAAGTTCAGCCGCCGTTCGGATCATCGCAAGGCGATGCTGGCGAACTTGTGCGCGTCGCTGATCAAGCACGAGCAGATCACGACGACGCTGCCGAAGGCAAAGGATTTGCGTCCGATCGTCGAGAAGCTGGTCACGCTCGGCAAGCGCGGCGGCCTGCATGCGCGCCGCCAGGCGATCGCGCAGATGCGCGATCTCGCCATGGTCAAGAAGCTGTTCGAGGTGATCGGCCCGCGCTACAAGGACCGCGACGGCGGCTATACCCGCGTCATGAAGGCCGGCTTCCGCTACGGCGATTCCGCACCCGTAGCGGTGATCGAGTTCGTCGATCGCGACGTCGAAGCCAAGGGCAAGGATTCCGGGCCCGTGCAAGCGCGGGCAGAAGAAACCGCGCCCGCCGCGGCGTAGTTTTCCGCAATACGATCATCATTGAGGGCAGCGTCACTGCCCTTTTTGTTGCGTGCCATATCCGCAAGACGAGACATTTGCGCGCACAACGCAGGTTTGGTTGGCGGCCGGCGAACGCTGCAATAGTGTGGGCACGGGGGAATCGGGAAGGGGCATCATGATACGGTTTGCAACGTTGTCTTTTGCTACGCTGGCACTCGTCGGCGGGGCTTGCGCCGACACGCCGGTCGAACGCGGCGCGTATCTCGTCAACACCATCATGACCTGCGGCAATTGCCATTCGCCCAAAGGTCCGCCTGACGTGGTCGCGGGCAAGGATTTTTCCGGCGGCCTGCGCTTCAACGTGCGGCCGTTCGACGTCACCGCGCCGAACATCACGCCCGACAGGGAGACCGGCATCGGCGCGTGGAGCGACGCCGACATCAAGAAGCTGTTGCGCACCGGCATGCGCCCCAATGGCGTTCCCGTCGCCGCGGTGATGCCGACCGGCTTCTACGACATCATCACCGACGCCGACATGGACGCCATCGTCGCCTATCTGCGCACGCTCAAGCCGATCAGCAACAAGGTCCCCGATCCCATCTACAAAATATCGGGGCCGCGCCAGGTCTTCCCCGGCGCCGAGATTCCCTATACGCCCGCCATGTTGAACGACCCGATGAAGAAGGGCTTTTATCTCGCCACCATCGGCCATTGCATGGAATGCCACACGCCGATGGCGAAGGGTCAGCATGACTGGGCCGCCGATCTCGCCCGCGGCGGCCTTGAATTCCCCGGCCCCTGGGGCGTGTCGACCTCGCGCAACATCACCTCGAGCAAGACTAAGGGCATCGGCGATTGGACCGATGCCGAGATCAAGCGCGCCATTACCACGGGCGTCGACAAGGACGGCAACAAGCTGAAACCGCCGATGGGCTACCAGTACTACGCCCATATGACCGACGCCGACCTCGATGCGGTGATCGCCTGGGTGCGCACGCTGCCGCCAAAGGAGTGATTCCGGGGTCAAAAACGCCCTTCTAAAGCCCCGGTTTGGTGCCTATATAAAACCGCATTGAATCGGGGTTTTTGCATGCTGCGCTTGCCCATTTCCGCTATCCCGGCCGTTGTCCTCGTTGCGACGCTGCTGCAGCCGGCCGGCGCCCAACAGCGCCAGGTGCCGGCTTCGTCCGCTCAACTCCAGCTTTCGTATGCTCCGGTGGTACAGCGCGTCGCGCCGGCGGTGGTCAACGTCTACGCCACCCATGTGGTCGAGAACCAGAACCCTTTCATGGCCGATCCGTTCTTCCGCCAATTCTTCGGCGGCGGCGGCGGCATGCCGCGGGAGATGGTGGAGCGCTCGCTCGGGTCCGGTGTTCTGGTCGACGCGTCGGGGCTCATCGTCACCAATTACCACGTCATCGAGAACGCCAGCGACGTCAAGATCGCGCTCGCCGACAAGCGCGAATTCCCAGCCGACATCGTGCTCAAGGACCAGCGCAGCGATCTTGCCGTGCTGCGCATCAAGGGCTCGAGCGAGCGCTTTCCGACATTGGAATTCGCCAATTCCGACGAGCTGCAGGTCGGCGACGTGGTGCTGGCGATCGGCGATCCGTTCGGCGTCGGCCAGACCGTGACCCACGGCATCGTTTCGGCGGTGGCGCGGACGCAAGTCGGCATCAGCGATTACCAGTTCTTCATCCAGACCGACGCGGCCATCAATCCGGGCAATTCCGGCGGCGCGCTGGTCGATATGAACGGCCGCCTCGTCGGCATCAATTCGGCGATCTATTCGCGCTCCGGCGGCTCGCAGGGCATTGGCTTTGCCATTCCCGCCAACATGGTGCGGGTCGTCGTCACCTCGGCCGAGGGCGGCAGCGGCCTGGTGAAGCGGCCATGGCTCGGCGCCAAGCTGCAGGAGGTAACGCCGGAAATCGCCGAGAGCCTCGGGCTCAAGCGCCCCAGCGGCGCGCTGGTTGCCAACGTCGCGACCGACGGTCCCGCCGCCAAGGCCGGCATCAAGACCGGCGATCTGATCGTTACCATCGACGGGGTGGAGATCGAAGATCCCAACGCCTTCGACTACCGCTTCGCCACCAAGCCGCTCGGCGGCACCGCGAAGGTCGGCCTGCTCCGCCAGGGCAAAGACATGGTCGTGGCGGTGGCATTGCAGAGCCTGCCCGACACGCCGCGCAACGAGGTGCAGATCCGCGGCCAGTCGCCGTTCCTCGGCGCCACGGTGGCGAACCTGTCGCCGGCCCTGGCCGACGAGCTGCGGCTCGATCCGCAGACCGAAGGCGTCGTCATCACCGCCGTCGCCGACGGCTCGGCGGCGCAGTCGGTCGGGTTCCAGAAAGGCGACATCGTCCTCTCGGTGAACAACCAGAAGATCGTCAAGTCGGCCGATCTCGAGCGCGTCACCAATACCAGCAGCCGGCAGTGGCGCGTGACGATCGAGCGCGGCGGCCAACAGATATCGGTGACGTTCAGCGGATAACCCGCGCGTTTACAGGTGAGGGAAAGGAAAATAAACAAATGCCCTCGCGTCCCAAAGCCAAGGGCCCGAGTCTGTTCGCCGCAAGCGGCCTCGACCGCGATGCGCCACGGCCGCTTGCCGACAAGCTGCGCCCCGATAAGCTCGCCGACGTGGTCGGCCAGGACCACCTGCTCGGGCCCGACGGCGCGCTCAGCCGCATGCTGGAGACGCGCTCGCTCGGCTCGCTGATTTTTTGGGGGCCGCCCGGCACCGGCAAGACCACGGTGGCGCGGCTATTGGCGCGGGCGACGGATCTTTATTTCGAGCAGATATCGGCGATCTTCTCCGGCGTCGCCGATCTCAAGAAGGTGTTCGACGCCGCGCGGCTGCGCCGCGAGACCGGGCAGGGCACGCTGTTGTTCGTCGACGAGATCCACCGCTTCAACCGCGCCCAGCAGGACAGCTTCCTCCCCGTGGTCGAGGACGGCACCATCGTGCTGGTCGGCGCGACCACGGAGAACCCGTCGTTCGAGCTGATCGCGCCGCTGCTGTCCCGCGCGCGGGTTCTGGTGTTCAAGCCGCTTGATGCCGCGGCGATCGAAAAGCTGTTGGCGCGCGCCGAGGAGATCGAAGGCAAAAAACTGCCGCTCGACGACGAGGCGCGCGCTTCGCTGCTCCACATGGCCGACGGCGACGGCCGCGCGGCGCTTACGCTGGCCGAGGAAGTCTGGCGCGCGGCGCGCGGCGGCGAGACGTTCGATGCCGCGGCACTCCAAGACGTAGTGCAACGGCGGGCGCCGATCTACGACAAGAAGCAGGACGGCCACTACAATCTCATCAGCGCGCTGCACAAATCGGTGCGCGGCTCCGATGCCGATGCGGCGCTGTATTATCTCTGCCGCATGCTCGATGCCGGCGAAGACCCGCTCTATCTGGCGCGCCGCGTCGTGCGAATGGCTGTCGAAGATATCGGGCTCGCCGATCCGCAGGCCCTCGTCGTCGCCAATGCGGCCAAGGACGCCTATGATTTTCTTGGCAGCCCCGAAGGCGAGCTCGCTATCGCCGAGGCCGTGATCTATATCGCCACCGCGCCGAAATCGAACGCCACCTATGTCGCCTTCAGCGCGGCAATGCGCACGGCGAAAGAAGCGGGTTCGCTGCTGCCGCCCAAACACATCCTCAACGCTCCGACAAAGCTGATGAAGACCGAAGGCTACGGCTCGGGCTACGAGTACGACCACGACAGCGAGGAAGCATTTTCGGGCCAGGACTATTTCCCCGAGTCGCTTGGACGCCGGCAATTCTACGATCCGCCCGAGCGCGGCTTTGAACGCGAAATCCGCAAGCGCCTCGAATACTGGGCGAAGCTGCGGCGCGAGCGGAGCGGCAATTGAGGGGCAGTCGCGGACCTCGCCAGCCGGGCGGCGGACGGCAAAGCGCCGGCCCGCGGCATAGCGCTGGGTCGCGGCATAGCAAGCGTTTTGCTCAACGTCACCCCGAGCCGCGAGCGGAGCGGCGCGCCAAGTCGGCCGCCGCCGATCCGGCATTTCGAAAACCGAAATCGGCCAAACCCGAATTCGGGCATAGCGCGAAATCAGGTGGCCGCTCGTCCTTCGAGGCGCGCCCGCAGCGCGCACCTTCGGATGACGGGGAGCCGAAAATTGCGCCGGCTGCGATGCCGACGACCGTTCAGAATGTCGCCGTGACCGCCGACGAAGCCGGCATGCGGGTCGACCGGTTTTTCGAGGCACGGTTTCCGGGATTGAGCTTCTCCCACATCCAGCGCGTCATCCGCAAAGGCGAGGTGCGGGTCAACGGCAAGCGCACCCAACCGAAGGACCGGCTGGAGGCCGGCCAAACCGTGCGCATTCCGCCGCTGCGGCTCGATCAGCCAAAGCCGCGGGCGCCGGGCAGCGAGGCCGACGAGAAGACCCGCGCATTCCTGAAATCGATCACGCTTTACGAAGACGCCGACGTACTGGTGCTCAACAAGCCGATGGGGCTTGCGGTACAGGGCGGCTCCGGCACCACGCGCCACCTCGACGGCATGCTCGAAGTGCTGCGCGATGCCCACGGCCAGCGGCCGCGCCTCGTGCATCGGCTCGATAAGGACACCGCCGGCTGCCTGCTGGTCGCCAAGACCCGGTTCGCCGCGTCGGCTCTGGCGAAGACATTCCGCTCCCGCTCGGCGCGGAAAGTCTATTGGGCGCTGGTCGCCGGCGTACCCAAAGTGCCGCAAGGCCGCATCTCGACCTTTCTCGCCAAGGAGGAACGCGACGACGAATCGTTCATGCGCATCGCGCAGCATGGCGACAAGGGCGCCAGTCACGCGGTGACGTATTACGCGGTGGTGGACACGTCGGGGCCGCTATTGTCCTGGATTTCGCTCAAACCCGTGACCGGCCGCACCCACCAATTGCGCGCGCACATGGACCATATCGGTCATCCGATCGTCGGCGATCCGAAATATTTCGCCCGCGAGAATTGGCAGCTGCCCGGCGGCATGCAGAACAAGCTGCATCTTCTGGCGCGCCGCATCGCGGTGCCGCATCCGCGCGGCGGCGTGATCGACGTCACCGCGCCGCTGCCGCCGCACATGCAGCAATCATGGAATCTGCTCGGGCTTGACGCCAAGCGCTACGACCCGATCGTCGACGCGCCGGAGGAGTGACGCCGTGAGGACGCGCAGCGAAATCAACGCAGCGCGGCGTTGATCTTCTCCAGCGCGGCCGAGCCCGGGCACAGCGCCTTCTCGCCGAGCGTATTGAGCGGCGCGGCCACGGTGTTGAGGTGGCTGTGCAAATCCTCGGCTTCGGCATCGACATAGAGCAGGCCGGTCACCACCTGGCCCTTGGCGGCGTGCTTTTGCAGGAACGCCATCGCCGCCAGCCGGTCGTGCACGTCGTAATCGGCATCGACTTTGCGCAGCGCGAGCTTGGTGCCGTCGTGCTGCTCGACCACCTGCACCGTGCCCGGTGCATAGTCGACGGTGATCGGGGCGCGGCCGGTGATGACGTCGAGCCGGTTCACCGCTTCATTGTGCTCGCGCACGTAATCAAAACTTTTGGTCGAGCCGGTGTGATTGTTGAAAGCGACGCAAGGCGAGATCACGTCGATGAAGGCTGAGCCGCTATGCTTGATCGCCGCCTCGATCAGCGGCACCAGCTGGGTCTTGTCGCCCGAAAAACTCCTCGCCACGAAGCTCGCGCCGAGCTGCAGCGCGATGCCGACCAGGTCGATAGCGCTGTCGGTATTGGTGATGCCGCGCTTGGATTTCGAGCCACGGTCCGCGGTCGCCGAGAACTGGCCCTTGGTCAGGCCGTAGACGCCATTGTTCTCGACGATATAGGTCATGTTGACGCCGCGGCGGATCGAATGGGCGAACTGGCCGAAGCCGATCGAGGCCGAGTCGCCGTCGCCGGACACGCCGAGATAGATCAAGTCGCGATTGGCGAGGTTGGCGCCGGTCAAGACCGACGGCATGCGGCCGTGCACCGAATTAAAGCCGTGCGAATTGCCGAGGAAGTAATCCGGCGTCTTCGACGAGCAGCCGATGCCGGAAATCTTTGCCACCCGGTGCGGCTCGATGGAGAGCTTGAAGCAGGCTTCGATGATGGCGCTGGTGATCGAATCGTGGCCGCAGCCGGCGCACAGCGTCGAGACCTTGCCCTCGTAGTCGCGGTGCGTATAGCCGAGATCGTTCTTCGGCAGATCGGGATGGTGGAATTTCGGCTTGACGACGTAGGTCATGAAACAGCCTTTCGCAGCGGCGTCACTTTGAGCTGATCGAGATGGTCGCCGATGGCCTTGGCGATGAAGCGCGCCGTGATCGGCGTGCCGTCGTAATGCACGATCGGAACGAGCCGCACCGGATCGATGCTCAATTCGTTGACGATCAGCGAGCGCAGCTGGCTGTCGCGGTTCTGCTCGACGACATAGATGAAGTCGTGCTCGGCGATGAAGCTTGGCACGCTGGAATGGAACGGGAAGGCGCGGATGCGCAGCCGGTCGAGCTGGTGGCCGCGCGCTTCCAATACGCCGATTGCCTCGTCCATGGCCGGCGAGGTCGAGCCGAAATAGATCACGCCGTACTTCGTCGGCTTGCCGGCATTGGCCTGCAGCGGCCGCGGCACCAGATCCTTGGCGGTCTCGAACTTGCGCAGCAGCCGCTGCATGTTGTCCTGGTAGGCCGGGCCTTCCTCGGTGTAGCGCGCGTAGCGGTCGCGCGAGGTGCCGCGGGTGAAGTACGATCCCTTGGTCTGATGGGTGCCCGGATAGGTGCGGTACGGGATGCCGTCGCCGTCGACGTCGAGATAGCGGCCGAAATCGCGGCCCTCGTCGAGCATGGCGGCAGTCATGATCTTGCCGCGGTCATATTGCTTGGCGTCGTCCCACTTCAGCGGTCGCGACAGCCGGTGATTCATGCCGATGTCGAGGTCGAGCATGAGGAAGATCGTGGTTTGCAGCCGGTCGGCGAGATCGAAGGCCTGCGCGGCCATTTCGAAGGCTTCGGCCGGATCTTCGGGGAACAGCAGGACGTGCTTGGTGTCGCCGTGGGAGGCGTAAGCCGTGCTGATGATGTCGCACTGCTGGGTGCGCGTCGGCATGCCGGTCGAGGGCCCGGCGCGCTGCACGTCCATGATCACGGCCGGGATTTCGGCGAAATAGGACAGCCCGATGAACTCCTGCATCAGCGAGATGCCGGGCCCGGAGGTCGCGGTGAAGGCACGCGCCCCGTTCCAGGCCGCGCCGATGACGATGCCGATGGAGGCCAGCTCATCCTCGCCCTGGACGATGGCGTATTTCGCCTTCTTAGTCTCCGCATCGTGGCGCAGCCGCTTGCAATGGCTGGTGAAGGCGTCGGCCAAGGACGACGACGGCGTGATCGGATACCAGGCGCAGACCGTTGCTCCGCCGTAGACGGCGCCCAGCGCCGCCGCCGAATTGCCCTCGATAAAAATGCGGTCGCCGACCTTGTCGGCCTTCTGCACGCGAAGCCCGATCGGGCATTTCAGGTTGGTCAGCGCGTAGTCGCGGCCGAGATGCAGCGCGTGCACGTTCGAGGACAGAAGCTTTTCCTTGCCCTTGTACTGCTCGGCGATGAGCCCCTCGATGACCTTCGGATCGATGTCGAGCAGCGCCGAGAGCGCGCCGAGATAGATGATGTTCTTGAACAGCTGGCGCTGGCGCGGGTCGCTATAGGTCGAGTTGGTGATCGCGGTCAGCGGCACGCCGATCACGGTGATGTCGGCGCGGAATTTCGACGACGGCATCGGCTTGGTCGAATCGTAAAACAGATAGCCGCCGGGCTCGATCGAAGCGAGGTCCTTGTCCCAGGTCTGCGGGTTCATCGCCACCGTCATGTCGACGCCACCGCGGGCGCCAAGATGCCCTTCCTCGGTGACGCGTACCTCGTACCAGGTCGGCAGCCCCTGGATATTGGACGGGAAGACGTTGCGCGGCGAGACCGGCACACCGTGGCGCAGGACCGCGCGGGCGAACAGTTCGTTGGCGCTCGCCGAACCGGAGCCGTTGACGTTGGCGAAGCGGACGACGAAGTCGTTTACGCGGCTGATCGGGCTGGAGACTGGCATGGTGTTCCGACGTGGGTCATATCGATGAGATACTTTTGCATGTCCCACGCTCCCGTGGGACAGCGCTCGGCGCACAGCCCGCAATGCAGGCATACGTCCTCGTCTTTCACCATGATGCGGCCGGTCTTGAGGTCGTTGCCAATATAAAGATCCTGCGTGTGATTGTTGGCCGGCGCTTGCAGGCGCGTGCGCAGATCGGCCTCGTCGCCGTTCGCGGTGAAGGTAATGCAGTCCATCGGACAGATGTCGACGCAGGCGTCGCACTCGATGCAGAGCTGGCCGGTGAAGACGGTCTGCACATCGCAATTGAGGCAGCGCTCGGCCTCCTTCAAAGCGAGCTCCAGGTCATAGCCGAGCTCGACCTCGGCCTTGATGTCGCGCAGCGCCACGACCTT
>JBEKKM010000103.1:0-18052 GCA_050010715.1 Xanthobacteraceae bacterium
TCAGCGCCCGGATGGCGGCGACCGCATCGTCGGCCTTCGGATCAATCAGTGCGTCGGCGCCAAATTCCTTGGCGCGCGTGAGCCGCTCGGCACTGACATCGAGCGCAATGACGCGGGCGCCCATCGCGGCGGCGAGTTGCGTCGCCGACAGACCGACCGGCCCCTGGCCGACGACGGCGATGGTATCGCCGCCGGCGAGGTTCATCCGCCGCAGCGCCTGGTAGGCGGTGCCGGTGCCGCAGGAGATCGCGGCGCCGGTGGCAAAGCCGAGCGCGTCGGGCAGCGGCACCAGCGTATAGGCCGGCACTTTCATATAGGGCGCGTGCGCGCCGTGGCCGGTGGCGCCATAGACGGTGCTGCCGCTCGAACACATCTGCGACCAGCCGGTCCGGCAATGCGGGCAGGTGCCGCAGCCCGCATAGTGGTGCACCATGACGCGGTCGCCGACGCGCGCGGTGCGTTCGTCGACGGCGCTGCCGAACGCGGCGACGACGCCGCATGGCTCGTGGCCGGCGATCACTGGGCCGGAGACCTTGCCGAGCCCGAGCGATGCGGCGCCGCCCGCGGCGCGATAGAATTTCAGATCGCTGCCGCACATGCCGGACGCTTTTATCTCCACGACGACGTCGTGCGGGCCCGGCGCCGGATCGGGGAAGTCCATCAGTTGCAATTTGCGTTCGCCGAGGAAGGTCACGCCGCGCATGGTTGGTCTCCCGGATGTCGCGATCGACTATTCTTTCCCTATGATACAGTAGCGGATAAGCAGTGGGGGAGGGCGTCGTGAAGGTCGTTTCCTATCGTCACCACGGCCAGCCCGGAATCGGCGTCGTCACCGGCGCCAAGGGCCTGATCGCATTGTCAAAGGCCGCGCCGGACTTGCCCGGCGATTTGCGCAAGATTCTGGAGATCGATCCGACGCTTGAGAAAGTGCGGGCGGCGACGGCGGGGAAATCCGCCGACTTCTCGCTCGACGACATCGCATTCGATCCCGTGATCCGCGAGCCGCATGCGACCTGGGCGCTGGCGCTCAACTACAAGCTCCATATCGAAGAGACCGGGCTCACGACCTCGCAGACTTATCCGCAGATTTTCCTGCGCATGCCGATCAGTCAGGTCGGCCACAGGCAGCCGCTATGGGCGCCGCGCAAGAGCATCGCCGAGGCTTACGATTATGAAGGCGAGCTTGCGGTGATCATCGGCAAGCCCGGCCGCTACATCAAGCGCGCAGAGGCCTTCAATCATGTCGCCGGCTATTCCTGCTACAATGAAGGCTCGGTGCGCGAATATCAGGGCCACAACCGGCAATTCGGTTTGGGCAAGAATTTCGAGCGCTCCGGCAGTTTCGGGCCATGGCTGATGACGCCGGACGAATTCGGCGATCCGGCCGATCACACATTGATCACGCGGCTCAACGGCATCGAACGGCAGAACGCCAAAATCTCAGGGCTATTGCACGACGTGCCGCGGCTGATCGAATATCTGTCCGAGGGCTACACCTTGCAGCCCGGTGACGTGATCGTCACCGGCTCGCCCGGTGCGCTGCCGCTGCGACCCGGCGAACAGCCGGAAAGGCCGGTCGGCAAAGTGATCGTCGCCGGCCAACTGCACATGCGCCCCGGCGATGTTTGCGAGGTGGAAGTCGATGGGCTCGGCGTGCTGTCGAATCCGGTGATCGAGGACCCGACGCCGCTGCGCTAATCCGCTTTAACAGCTGCGTAGATGCCGTGTTCGAATTGACGGTAGAGGCGCAACGCTCGGCTATCGGCAAACGGCAACACTTGCGTCATGAAGACGGCCGCGACCTTCTTGCCGGGATCGATCCAATAATACGTATTGAGAAGGCCGCCCCAGGCCAGGCTGCCGGCGCTGCGGCCGCCGGCAAGGGGCTGCATGTTGATCATGTGCCCGAAACCCCATTTGCGGATGATGCCTGGACATAGATCGA
This sequence comes from Xanthobacteraceae bacterium, assembly GCA_050010715.1. Taxonomy (GTDB): domain Bacteria; phylum Pseudomonadota; class Alphaproteobacteria; order Rhizobiales; family Xanthobacteraceae; genus BOG-931. Next base: position 1,946 of record JBEKKM010000103.1, read on the forward strand.
CGTCGTTGGAGAGCGCTGGCACCGTCGTTTTCAGGACGCCGACGTCGATTTCGCCGATCTGGTTCTGGCCCATCAGCGCGACGGTCTCGGGGCGAAGGATGCGGACTCCGTTCAGCGCGCCGCCCGCCAGCAGTGCGCGGAGCAGAGTCAGATAATCCGGCGCGGTCGAATAAATCCCGCCGCCGCCGGAGAAAGACTGCCGCGGCGAATTTTGCTCCAGCGGTTCCGCCGTCAGGGCTCCACCCGGCCCGCGCCGATGCGCGCTGGCCTCGCGCTCGCGCTGTTGCGGCTTGAGTACGAAGGCGGTGTCGTTCATGCCGAGCGGATCGAGAATATGCTTGTGAAAATAGACGTCCAGCGGCTCGCCGCTGGTCGCTTCGACGATGCGGCCGACCCAATCGATGCTGGTGCCATATTGCCAACGGGCGCCGGGATCGAACATCAGCGGGGTTGGCGGTGCCAATTTTCTTTGTGCCGTCGGCAACAGCTCAAGCGACCTGACATATTGCACCGCCTTGGCGTCCCAGAGCCGGTAAGCGAAGCCGGACGTATGGGTCAACAGATGGCGCAGCGTGATCGGCCGCTGCGCCGGGCGCAGCTTCGGCAATCCTTTGCCGTCGAAACCGTCGAGCACTTGCGGCGAGCCGATCGCGGGCTCGATATCGGGTACCGGCGCATCGAGCGAAATCTTGTCCTGCTCGACGAGTTGCAGTGCCGCCACCGATGTAATCAGCTTCACCATCGAGGCGATGCGAAACACCGTGTCGCGCGTCATGGCGGTGCCTTCGTCGAGCCGGCGCTTGCCGAAGATCCCCTCATAGACGATGCCATGGTCGGTGGCGGACAAGGCCACGACACCGGGTATTTCTCCCGCACGCGTTGCGGCGCGGAACACCGAGTCGATCTGGGACAACGTTCTGGGCTCGGGTCCGGTCGGCGCTGCGGCGCGCGCGCCGGTCGCGTCACGCAGGCCCAAGGAGCCGGCGGCCGTCAGCCCCGCTGCTGTCTTTATGAAATTGCGGCGGCTGGGGCGATGGATCATGGCCGGCTCGCTCCGAACAGGCATTGCGGTCGCAAATTACCCGCAAGGGTGTCTATGGGTTTTGCCGTCGAACGTCATATAACTGCGCGCGCCGATTTGCCACGGACAGGACGAACGGCGGGGGCGCAAGGAGGCAACGCGTGAAAGCCATCATGCTCATCCGAATTCAAGCGTTGGCCGTTGCGCTAGCGAGCCTCGGCTTGGCCGCCACGGCTCTCGCGGCCGACGACTTCCCGACGCGCCCGGTCACCATCATCGTGGCCTCGACCGCCGGCGGCGGCACCGACATTGTTTCGCGCATCGTCGGCGAGCAATTGTCCAAGCAGCTCAGCCAGCCGTTCGTGGTCGACAACCGGCCGGGCGCCGGCTCGGTGACCGGCACCGAATACGCCGCCAAGGCGGCGCCGGACGGCTACACCTTGCAGACCGGGCTCAACGCCAGCATGGCGGTCAATCCGAGCCTGTTTGCGCACTTGCCCTACGACCCCGTCGCCGACTTCGCGCCGGTCGGCATGCTGGCGGAATTTCCGTTCGCCGTCGTGGTCTCAAAGAATTTCCCGGCGCAGTCGATCAAAGAGCTGATCGCGATGGCGAAGGCGAAGCCGGGTGAGATCAACTACGCGTCGGCGGGCAACGGCACCGGGCAGCAATTGTCGATGGAGCTGTTCAAGCTGATGACAGGCACCAACTTCACCCACGTGCCGTATCGCGGCGCGGCGCCGGCCTATACCGACGTCATATCGGGACAGGTGCCGGTGTTCTTCGACAATCTGGCGAGCGCGCTGGGCCAGATCAAAGGCGGCAATGTGCGCGCGCTCGCGGTTACCAGTAAGGAACGCTCGCCGCTATTGCCCGACGTGCCGACGGTCGAGGAAGCCGGCGTCCGGGGCTATGTCTATTACACGTGGTTCGGCTTGTGGGCGCCGAAGAAGACGCCACAGCCGATCATCGATAAGCTCAACGCCGAAGTGAAAGAAGCCATCGCCAATCCGGCGGTGAAGGACCGCATCGTCGCCGCGGCCGGCGAGACGCTCGACATGCCGCTTGCCGACATCGAGCCGTTCCTCAAAGCCGAGATCGCTAAATGGGCCGACGTGGTCAAACGCGCCGGCATCCAGGTCGAGTAGAACGCTCCGTCAATCGACCTGCGCGCCCGAGGCCTTGATGATCGGCGCCCATTTCGCCAGCTCGGTTTTGACGAAGTCGGCGGTCGTCGCCGGCGTCGAGCCCGGAGTCGGATCGACGCCGGTTTTTTTCAGGGCATCGATCACGGCCGGATCGGCCAGCGCCTTGTTGGCCGCGGCATTGAGCTTGTCGACGATCGGTTTCGGCGTGCCCGCCGGCGCCAGGATCGAATTCCAAGTGTAGCACTCGTAGCCCTTCAAGCCCTGTTCGTCCAAGGTTGGCAAATCAGGCATGGCGGGAAGACGCTTCAACATGCCGGCGCCGAGCGCGTGGACCTTGCCCGACATCGACAGCGGCAGTGCGGTCGGCGTCGCATCGAACGCCATCGAGATTTGGCCGCCTAGCAGATCGGTGTCCATCGGCGCCGAGCCTTTGTATGGCACGTGCACGATGTCGACGCCGGCCATCGCTTTGAATTCCTCGCCGCACAGATGCAGGATCGATCCGACGCCCGACGAGCCGTAGTTGTACTTGCCCGGATTGGCCTTGAGCAGCGCCACCAGGCTTTTGACGTCGGTCGCGGGTATCGAAGGGTTGACCATCAGCAGCGTCGGCGTCACGCCGACCCGCGCCACCGCTGTGAAATCCTTCACCGCGTCGTAGGGCATGTGCTTGTACAGGCCTGGATTGATGGCGTTGGTCGACACGGTAGCGAACAACAGCGTGTAGCCGTCGGGCGTCGCCTTGGCGACGAAATCGGCGCCGATATTGCCGCCGGCGCCGGCGCGGTCCTCGACCAGGAAGGTCTGGCCGAGGATTTCTCCCATCCGCGCGCCCATGATGCGGCCGACGATGTCCGTCGGGCCGCCGGCGGCAAATGGAATGACCAGTTGTATCGGTCGCGATGGAAAATTGTCGGCGGCTTGTACGGTGGTGACGGCAAATACCGTCGCGGCTACGGCGGCGGCCAGCAGCCGATGATGTTGGCTCATGAAAATCCTCCCAGATTTCACAACCACGATAGCATTTCGCGGCGGCCGCGAGCAGGCGGCTCTGGCGGCTAAAACCGCGTCAGATCAGCGCTGCTCGGCCTCCAGCATCTTGCCGAGGATGCGCTTGTAGCGCACGCAGCCGACGTCGACGGCGAGGATCACCGGATCGAGCGGCTCGGTGGCTTCCTCGATCACGCGCTGCTGCGCCTCGATCACCGGCGCGTCCTGTTCCTCGAAAGCAAAGCGCCGCATCTCGGCGACTTTCTTTTGCAGATCGCGGTTGAGCTTGTCCTCGGGGGTGCGCACGCCCCAGCGCACCGCGGTGAAGAAATAATGCGTCGAGCGGTCGTTCTCCGGCGTCAGCAGATGCACGGCGTGATAGCCGGTGCCGGTGTCGGGCGAAGCGCCCATCTTGCAGATGCCGGTGAACAGCCGCAGCGTCGACGGCGCCATCCAGCGCATTTTGGTGAACTTGTCGACCTTCGCCGGATGGTCCGGCCAGAATTGCGCGAACATGCCGGGCGGCGCCGAATTGGTGGCGTGGCGCCCCACCACGACATCGTTGCCGTCAATCTCGTCCGTGATCTTGGACTCCACGGTGTCGGCGTTACCCAAAATGCCTTCGTGTAGATAAGAGGTGTGGCTCAGGTCGAGCAGGTTATCGATGATGAGCTGATAATTGGCCTTGATGACGATGGAGTCGCGCTTGGTGGTGTGCAGTTCCGGCACGTTGTCGAGTACGCCGAAGTCCGGCACCTTGCCGGCATCGGCCGGCTGGTCGCCCATCCACACCCATATCGCCTTGTGCTTCTCGATGACGGGATAGCCTTTCACCCGCGCCCGCGGCGGGATGTTCTTGGTGCCGTGCGGATTGCGCACGCAGGCGCCGCTGCCGTCGTATTCCAGACCGTGATACGGGCACTGGATGCGGTCGCCGCCGACGATCTTGCCCATGCTCAACGGCGCGAAACGGTGCGCGCAGCGATCCTCGATCGCGGCGACGGCACCGTCGGCTTTGCGGTAGATCACGATCGGCTCGTCCATGATGGTGCGCGGCACCAGCTGCCCGTCGCCGACGCCGTCGGACCACGCCGCCACATACCACGCATTGCGCAAATAGGCGCCGCTGATCATCTCTTGGCGCGGTTTTGCGCCGTTGGCTTTCGCTTGATCCGTCATGGGTCCTCTCCTCGCGGTGCCGGGCAGGGTGGCAGCCGCCGCAGTGGTTTTTCTCGCCGCCGCCGCGTAGGCTCAACGCTACAAGAGAACTCCGAAGGAGGAAACCATGGCCGAAGCCGCTTCGCTTGCCGCGCTGGCGTCCCGCTTCATCAACACCGAACAGGTGCCGTGGATCGAAACCGCGCCGGGCAACAAGATGAAGGTGATCTACCACGATCCGGCGACCGGCATGCTGACCATCCTGTCGAAGCTCGAGCCCGGTTCGGGCATCCCGGCGCACGTGCACGAGGATCTTGAGCAGACATTTGTGCTCGAAGGCTCGCTGGTCGACGACGAAGGCGAATGCACCGCCGGCAATTTCGTCATCCGCGCCAAAGGCAGCCGTCACGCGCCGAAGGCGCCGAACGGCTGCACCATGCTGGTGTTCTTTATGAAGCCGACCGAGGGACTGAAGAAGGCGCTGCTCAAGCACGCCTGAGCGGGCAACAGACCTCGATGACATTGGCTCCAAAACTTGCGGCGCACGGCGCCGAAATTCCCGCCATCGGGTTCGGCACTTCCGGCATGGGCGACGTCCGCGCCGAGCACATCGCCGCGGCGCTGAAGGTCGGGTATCGCCACATCGATACCGCACGGAAATACGGCACCGAACGCGTGGTCGGCGAAGGCATGCGCGCCTCCGGTGTGCCGCGGCAAGATATTTTTCTATGCACCAAGGTGTCGCACGAAAATCTGCATGCCGCCGATTTCGCCCGCTCGGTCGATGACAGTCTCGCCGCGCTCGGTGTCGACTATGTCGATCTCCTCCTGGTGCATTGGCCGGAGAAGAATACGCCGCTTGCCGAGACGATGGGCGCGCTGGCCAAGGCCAAGCAGGCCGGGCTTGCGCGCCATATCGGCGTCGCCAATTTCAATATTGCGATGCTCGACGAGGCGATCCGGCTCTGCCCGGAGCCGCTGGTGACCTTGCAGGCCGAGTGCCACCCCTATCTTGACCAGACCAAGGTGATCGAAGCCTGCCGCCGGCGCGGCCTCGTGCTGACCGCCTTTTGCCCGCTCGGCCGCGGCCGGCTGCAAGGCGACCCGGTGCTGGTCGACATCGCGCAACGCACCGGCAAGACTTTTGCCCAAGTGGCGCTGCGCTGGCTGATGCAGCAAAACGTCATCGCCGCCATTCCGCGCTCGTCGAACGCCGCGCGCATCGCGCAGAATATCGACGTGTTCGACTTCGAACTCAGCGACGACGACATGCGCCGTATCGGCGCGCTCAAACGGGCCGACGGCCGCATCGCCAATCCGATCGGTCGCGCGCCGCAGTGGGATGTGTGATGGCAAATGCGCCGAAATACTTCATGTACTTTCCGGGCAATTACCGCTGGTCGGCTGCATTTGTGAACATGCTCGGCACGGCGCCGTTCGGCGGCGTCGATATGAGCGAATTGCACCAGATCGGACGCCTGCTCGAAGGCAAAAGCGGAGACGATGACGAGGCGTGGTTTGATGCTTGCACGAAGGTCGCCGATATCGTGCGCGGCCGCGCCGAAAAATTCCGTGCCGAGAATTATCCGATTGCCGCGGCGCCGTTCTATCTGCGCGCCTGTCATTATTATCAGATGGGCGAGCGCTTCCGCACGCCGAAGGACGCGCGTGCGCTGGATGCTTATCGCACTGCGGTCGAATGCTTTCACCAGTTCGTCGCGCAGTCGGGAACGAAGATCGAGATTGTCGATGTGCCGTTCGAGGGCAAAAAGCTGCCGGGCTATTTCGTGCCGGCGATAAACGCGAAGTCCGCGTGTCCGCCCTGCGTGGTGTTCTTCGACGGCCTCGACATCACCAAGGAAATCCAGTTTTTGCGCGGCGTGCCCGATCTGGTGAAGCGCGGCATTTCGGTGCTGGTGATGGATGGTCCCGGCACCGGCGAGGCGATCCGCTTCCGCGGCATGCCGCTGCGCCACGATTACGAAAAGGCCGGCAGCGCCTGTATCGATTACTTGGAGAAACGCGGCGACGTCGACGCCAAGCGTATCGGCATCGTCGCCATCAGTCTCGGCGGCTACTACGCGCCGCGTTGTGCCTCGCTCGAGCCCCGCTTCGCCGCCTGCATCGCCTGGGGCGCGATCTGGGATTACTACGGCACCTGGAAGAAGCGCATCGATGCCGGCTTCAAGGCCTCGATGTCGGTGCCCGGCCATCACATCATGTGGATCCTCGGCGTCGATACGCTGGACGCCGCGCTGAAAAAGCTCGAGCCGTTCCGGCTCGACGGCGTGGTGCAGCAGATGCGCTGCCCGTTTCTGGTCGTACACGGCGAGGACGACGAGCAGATTCCGCTCAAGGACGCGCAGGCGCTCTATGACGCCAGCGGCTCGACGGATAAGACGCTGCGCGTGTTCACGGCGGAGGAGGGCGGCGCGCAGCACTGCCAGCGCGATTATCTCTCGCTCGGCACTGCGACCATGTGGAATTGGTTCGAGGACAAGCTCGTCCGCGGCTAGACGCTTTTCTCGTACGCCTTCAGTGCCCCGCGCAAAATTTCCCGCGACGGCTCCGAGCCGTCGACCAGGCGGATGGTGCGCCGCTTGATCTTCCAGCCCGAGGCGGTGCGGGCAAGCTCCCAGCGGTTGGTCACCACCCGGTGGATGTGATAGCCGCGCGAACTGCCGTGATTGGGTACTTCGATCGATTCGCCGGACTTATAAGGCGCCAGGATTTGCAGGTACGACGTGACGATGGCCTTGTCGCCATCCAGCGTGATGTGCGGTAGCCCGGTAAAGTGGGCAAGACCGCCGGCGATGGCGGCCTGGTGGCCGGGGCTTTTCAGGCTCGCCGCGATCGCCTTGTTGCCGGTCGCCCCCGACAAGTCCGGGCCGCGATCGAACACGCCATCCTCGGTATAAACGGCTTCGGCGTAGTAGTCGGCGCCGGTATCGGCCGACGGCGGATGGCCGGCGATAAGATTATAGATTTCTAGCCGGTCCTCGATGGCCCGGATGCGCTGTTCGAGCGTACGGTTATCTCCGACCATGACTTTTCCCTGAAATGTGACGCGGCCCGGCTATGGCCTAGCCATGACTGTGCAGTAACATAGCCTTGACAAATTTTCGCGCTGTACGTCTCGGCAAAATCTGGCATCGTTACGGCGCGAGGAGGGGGTTGGTCATGCGTTCTGGCGGCGAAGTGGATCGCCGTAGGTTTGTCGTTGGCGCCAGCGCCGCGGGGGGCGGCTTGGTGCTGGGCTTGGCCATACCGCTCAGCCGCGCCGGCATGGGCCCCGTCGAATCCCCTTGCGAGATCAACTGCTGGCTGTCGATCGCGCCCGACGACAGGGTGACCGTCCGCACAGCGCATGCCGAAATGGGCCAGGGCGCCATGACGGCGCTGGCCATGCTGGTCGCCGAAGAGCTCGAATGCGATTGGAACAAAGTGAGCACCGCGTTCGTGTCGCCCGGCGAGAATCTGCGCCGCAACCGGGTCTGGGGCGACATGTCGACCGGCGCCAGCCGTTCGGTCTCGTCATCGCAGCTCTATTTGCGCCGCGCTGGCGCGACCGCGCGCGAAATGCTGATCGCCGCCGCGGCGTTGCGCTGGAACGTATCGGCCTCGGAGTGCAGCGCGCAAAATAGCGTCATCACCCACACGGCGAGCGGCCGCAGCGTGACCTTCGGCGCCGTCGCCGACGGCGCGGCCAAGATCGAGCCGCCGGCCAATGTCGCCCTCAAGGATCCGCGCGATTGGAAGCTCGCCGGCACGCCGCGCCGGCGTCTCGACCTGCACGACAAGGTCACCGGCGAACCGGTGTTCGCCATCGACGTGCGGCTGCCCGACATGCTGTATGCCGCGATCGTCCACTGTCCGGTATTCGGCGGCGCGTTGCAGTCGGTCGACGAAAGTTCGATCGCGGGACTGAAGGGCGTGCGCCGTATCGTGCGCATGCCGGATGCGGTGGCGGTGGTGGCGGATTCGTGGTGGCAGGCCAAGCGCGCGTCGGAGGCGTTGCGCGTCGCATGGGACGACGGCGGCAATCGCAACATGTCGAGCGCCACCATCGAGAAGGTGGTGCGCGAGGGACTTGATGCGCCGTCGGCCCAGGTCTCCCGCAGGAACGGCGACGCTGCCGCGGCTTTGGCGGGCGCGGCGCGGCGCATCGAGGCGGACTATGCAGTGCCGTTTCTGGCGCACGCGACAATGGAGCCGCAGACCTGCACCGCCCATGTCAGGCCCGACGGGGTCGAGGTCTGGGCGCCGTCCCAGGATGCGATGACGACATTGATCACGGCCGCCGTCGCCGCCGGCGTATCGAACGATAAGGTTACTGTGCATCCGATGATGCTCGGCGGCGGTTTCGGCCGGCGCAACGCCGTGCAGGAATACGTCCGCGAGGCGGTGCTGATCGCCAAGGAGGTCGCGCAGCCGGTCAAGATGGTGTGGAGCCGCGAAGAGGATATCGCCCACGATCTCTACCGGCCGTGCGGCATGGCGCGTCTGGTCGGCGGCCTCGATGCCGACGGCATGCCGGTCGCGCTGACCATCCGCCTCACCGGGCCGTCATTCGTGGCCTCGCTGGTGCCGGCGTTCGGTCCCGGGATTATCGACCGCAGCTTCGTCGCCGGCCTTAACGACGAAATGCCTTACACCCTGCCGAATTATCTGCTCGACGTGGCACTGTGCTCGACCTCGGTGCCGCTCGGCGCCTGGCGCGGCATTAACTACACCCAGAACGCTTTCTACCGGGAAAGTTTTATCGACGAGATGGCGCGCGACGCCGGCGCTGACCCTTATCTGTTCCGCCGCCGCTTGTTGCGCGACAGCCCGAAAAACCTCGCCGTGCTCGATGCCGCGGCGCGGAGAGCGGATTGGGGCTCGCCGCCGCCCCGCGGCGTGTTCCGCGGCATCGCGGTCAACGCCGCCTGCGACAGTTATTGCGCGCAGGTGGTCGAACTGTCGGTCGACAACGGCCGCATCCGCGTGCATCGCGTCGTCGCGGCGATCGACTGCGGTTATGTGGTCAATCCGCTGTCGGTCGAAATGCAGATCCAAGGCGCCATCGTCTACGCATTGACGGCGGCGCTTTACGGCGAGATCACCGTCAAGGACGGCGCCGCCGAGCAATCGAACTTCAACAATTACCAGATGCTGCGCCTTGCCGAGGCGCCGGAAGTGGTGAGCGTGATCATGCCGAGCGGCGATTTCTGGGGCGGCGTCGGCGAGCCGCCGGTGCCGCCGCTGGCGCCGGCGTTGTGCAACGCGATTTTCGCCGCCACCGGCCAGCGCATCCGCTCGCTGCCGGTGAAAAACCACGATCTGCGCGCGATGGAAGCGAGCGCTCGTTAAGCCATCGTGGTTTGGCTGTGGCCGTCGGGGGTCAGGTGCACCCCGGGATCAAGGCCGCCTCTCGACCGGTAGCGAGCCCTGTTCGGGCGGCGCGAGGCACATTACCCTACAAATAAAAGCAGCCCTCGGGAGGACACCATGACTACCACGACGCTGGCGGGCCCAGTCGCCGACGAGCCGCTCGATCTGGCGGACATGCGGCGGCGGATCAGGGCCATTTTCATCGGCTCGATCGGTAATCTGGTCGAGTGGTACGATTTCTACGCTTACGCCGCCTTCGCGCTTTATTTTGCCGCTGCGTTCTTTCCAAATTCCGATCCAGTCGTGCAGCAGCTCAATGCCGCGTTGTTGTTCGCTGCGGGTTTTTTGGTGCGCCCTCTGGGCGGCTGGCTGTTCGGCTATCTGGCCGATCACCGCGGCCGGCGCGGCGCCTTGATGCTTTCGGTCTCGCTGATGTGCTTTGGCTCGCTGATGATCGCGGTGACGCCGACCTATGCGTCGATCGGCATTTATGCGCCGATCCTGCTCGCGGCAGCGCGCATCATTCAGGGCTTGAGTCTCGGCGGCGAATACGGCACCAGCGCAACCTATCTGACCGAAATGGCCGACCAGCGCCATCGCGGCTTCTATTCCAGCTTCCAATACGTCACCTTGATCGGCGGCCAGATCTGCGCGCTGCTCGTGCTTTTGGTCCTGCAGAAAGTCTTCCTGACCGGCGATGAAATCCGCGCCTGGGGCTGGCGCATCCCATTCTTCATCGGCGCGCTTTTGGCGCTGATCGCGCTGGTCATGCGGCGCACCTTGCAGGAGACCGACGCCTTCGAGGCGGCGAAACAGGTGGTAAAGCGGACATCGTCGCTGCGCGCGCTGATGAAATATCCTCGCGAGGTCTTGCTCGTGGTGGGGCTGACCGCGGGCGGCACCGCAGCGTTCTATACCTACACCACCTATATGCAGAAATTTCTAAAACTCTCGGTCGGCCTCACCGACGATCAGACCACGATAGTGACGTTGAGCGCGCTGGTCTTCGGCATGATCCTGCAGCCGATCTATGGCGCGATCTCGGACCGCATCGGCCGCAAGTGGCTGCTCATCGGCTTCGGCGTCACCGGCGTACTGTTCACCATCCCGCTGCTCACGACCTTGCAGTCCGTCAAAGGCCCGTTCGCCGCGTTCCTTTTGATCGCGGCGGCGTGGCTGATCGTGTCGGGCTACACCTCGATCAACGCCGTGGTGAAAGCCGAATTGTTTCCCACCAATATCCGCGCCATCGGCGTCGGCCTGCCCTATGCGCTGACGGTTTCGATCTTCGGCGGCACCACCGACTCGGTGGCGCTGTGGTTCAAGTCGATCGGCCACGAGGCCTGGTTCTATTATTATCTCACCGGCATGATTGGCATTTCGCTCGTGGTTTATCTGTTCATGCGCGACACTAAGGCCGATTCGGCCATGCATCGGCACGAATAAAGTTGGTGCGGTCGACGGCGGATAGCGATCTGTGCGTTCCAGTCTTAGTGCTTGCTCTTGATCGTCAGCGGCATCCCGCCCTCGGGCCGCAATGTCACGCGAAGCAATGGCCAGACGTTTTTGTCCGGAGCGAGCTTAAAGTCGAAATTCTTGACGATCGTGGCGAGGATCAGCGTTGCTTCCTGCAACGCGAAGGCAGAGCCGATGCAGGTGCGGATGCCGGCGCCGAACGGCAGATAGGCGTAGCGGTCGATGTCGTGCTTGGCCTTGCCGAGAAAGCGGCTTGGATCGAACATATCCGGGTCGCGCCAATACATGTCGTGCCGGTGCAGCACATAGGGTGCGATCACCACCATCGAGCCGCGCTTGACCTTTTCGCCGCCGAGCTGGTCGGGACCCATGGCCACGCGGCTGATCGCGGCGATTGGCGGATAAAGCCTGATCGCCTCGTCGATGACGGCGCGGGTCTCGACCAGCCGGTCGGCAAGCCCGGTGATCGGGCCGTCGAGCTCGCGCTGCGCCTCCTGCTCGACGCGCGCGCGCCATTCTTGCGATTGCGACAACAGGAACAGCGACCAGGTGATGGTGTTCGCCGTGGTCTCGTGACCCGCGGCGATGAAGGTGAGAATGTTGGAGCGCACCTCGGCCTCGGTCATGCGCTGGCCGGTTTCCGGATCAAGCGCGCCGAGCAGCAGCGTGAGGATATCGTTGGCGGCGCCGCCGGACTTGGCGCTCAGCCGTCGGCGCCGCGTGGCGATGATCTCGTCTATCGCGGCCTCGAAAAACCGCAAGGTCGAACGGACGCGCCAATGCGACAGCCGCGGTATCGACGGTGGCAAGCCGATCAGGTCGAGCGGGTCGATCTTGCCGACGGTGTTGAAATACACGCCCATCGCGTCGCGGAGCTCTTCCGCATCGCGGCCGAAGCCGTCGGAAAAGATCGTTCGTTCCAGCACGTCGAGCGTCAGCCGCGATGCTTCGGCGGCGACGTCGATGGTGGTGCCGTCCTTGGCGCGCCAGCGCGCGGTCAGCGCGTTGGCGGCGTCCATCATCGCCGGCGCGAAATCCATGATGGTCTTGCGCGCGAAGACCGGCGCCAGAATGCGGCGCTGGGTGCGCCATTGCTCGTTCTCGGCGCTGAGCAGACCGTCGCCGAGCCCGGCCGACAGCACGCGGCGCTGGATCGAGTCTTTCTGATAGTTGCCGGCATTGTCGAGCAGCACGCGCCGGATGGCGGCCGGCTCATGGACCAGGAGAACGTGCTTGAACGGCAGGCCGCCGACCACGACCGGCTTCTCGAAATGCTCCCGCGTCCAGCATTCCAGCGGATTGCGCTTGAGCGTCGAGATCAGCCGCAGCACGCCGAGCGGCTTGGGCTGCGGGATCGGTGCGGGCGGACGATAAAGCGACGCGGATGCGGTGGAGCGGTTCGCCGGCTGAGCGCTAAGCAGAGTGCCATGCATAATCTTGCGCCCGCCCCTGGAGCGCTCAATGCCCGCGCACAACCCAGCCCCGATGCGCAAGCACGAGAGTCGTTGCCTATGAATCGAGAGTGCGAGCGAGGTTATATCTTGTCAAGACAAAGGCAGGCCCGCGGTGGGGTTCGCACAGCCGATTGCGGGCGAAAGTTGCCGCGTTGCTACACCCCGTAAATTTCCGTTTATGCCGAAGCGCTTGACGGTGATGGCTTCAGCGCCGGCCGAACAGTTTATCGAGCAGCCAGAAATCAAGGCCGCTGCTATTGCGTTGATTGCCGCGCTCGGTGGCGGCGCCGCCGCTGGGTTCGTCGCTGCCGTGCGGCGCTTGCGCCTGGACCGGCACCGGTGGCGCGAACCAGCCGCCGTCGCTCAGGCCTGGCAGCGCCGACGGCGCGATGCCTTGATGCGCGGTCCGCATGAACCGGCTCCAGATTTCCACCGGCAGGCCGCCGCCGACCGCTTTCTTGGTCGGCGAATTGTCGTCGTTGCCGAGCCAGACTCCGGTGACGAGGCGGGAGGTGTAGCCGATGAACCAGGCGTCGCGGAAATCCTGGCTGGTTCCGGTCTTGCCGGCGGCGAGCCAGCCCGGCAGGTCGGCGCGGCGCGCCGTGCCGCTGACCAAGGTCTCGCGCATCATCGTGTTCATCATGCCAATATAGCGCGGGTCGACGATGCGACCGAGCGCCTGGGTCGAGCGCGTATAAAGCGTCTTGCCGTCGGTCGCGCGGATACGCTCGACCACGTGCGGCGCCACGGCGAGACCGCCGTTGGCGAACGTGGCGTAGGCCGATACCAGCTCGATGACGGAGACTTCCGAGGTGCCGAGCGCGATCGAGGCGTTGGGCTCGAGCTTCGATTCGATGCCGAGCCGATAGGCGGTGCGCACCACGGCGGGCGGGCCGACTTCCATGGTCAGCCGCACCGACACCGTATTGAGCGAATTGGCCAGCGCCTGGGTCAGCGTCACCGGCCCGAGATATTCATGCTCGAAATTTTCCGGCCGCCAGCCCTGGACCGAGATCGGCTTGTCCTCGCGCACTGTGTCGGGGGTGAGCCCGTGCTCGAGCGCGGTGAGATAGACGAACGGCTTGAACGCCGAGCCGGGCTGGCGCCGCGCCGCGATGGCGCGGTTGAACTGGCTCTCGGCATAATTGCGGCCGCCGACCAGCGCGCGCACGATGCCGTCCGGCGTCATCGCCACCAGCGCGCCTTCGCTGACATCGAGCTTGTCGCCCTTCTGCGCCAAGACATCGTCGAGCGATTGCTCAGCCGCGGTCTGCAGCGCCGGATCGATCGAGGTCTCGACTACGATGTCCTGGTCGACATGGCCGATCAGGTCGTCGACCGCGTCCATCACCCAGTCGGCGACGTAATTGACCGAGCCGCCGCCGGACGGTTTTATCGCCCGCGCCGGCGTGATCAGCGCGCGCTTGGCGGCCTCGTCGCCGATCATTTTCAATTCCGCCATCGCCGCGATCACCATGCCGGCGCGGCGCTCGGCGCCGTCGGGATTGCGAGTCGGCGCCAGCCGCGACGGCGATTGCACCAGGCCGGCCAGCATCGCCGCTTCCGGCAGCGTCAGTTTACGCGCCGATTTGCCGAAATAGCGCTGCGCCGCCGCCTCGATGCCGTAGGCGCCGGAGCCGAAATAGACGCGGTTCAAATAAAGCTCGAGGATCTGCGCCTTGGAGAACTTGTGCTCGAGCCACAGCGCCAGCACCGCCTCCTGCAGCTTGCGCGTCACCGTGCGTTCCTGGGTCAGGAACAAATTCTTGGCGAGCTGCTGGGTGATGGTCGAGCCGCCCTGCGTGGCGCCGCGATGCAATACGTCGCGCGCGCCGGCGCGCAAAATGCCCCATGGATCGATGCCATGGTGCGAGTAGAAGCGGCGGTCCTCGATGGCGACGAACGCGTTCGGCACATAATCCGGCAATTCGCGCAGCGGCACTTCGGCGCCGCCCATGTCGCCGCGGGTGGCGAGCGTCGCGCCGTTTGCGCCGAGGATCAGCACCGAGGGCGGCCGCTTGGGGATTTCCAGCGACTGGATCGGCGGCAGGTGGGCGCCGATCCAGACCAATAGGCCGATGGCGGCGATCACCGCCCACAGCGCCAGCACCGCGCCCCAATAGATCAGCCGGCCGAAGCCGGAGCGGCGCTTGCCGGCGCGCTTTTTCTTGCGCGGTTGCCGGGGCGGGGAATCGTCGCGCTGGCGGCGCGGCGCGGGCGTGCCGCCGTTGCGATCCTGCGGCCGCGGCCGGACGTCGGCGTTACGCTTTTTGCCGGCCTGTCGCGGCGCCATGTCCCGTCCCCGGCGCGATGAACGCGCTGCCGGCCACGGTAGAGAGTGCGGTTTAAGGGGCGGTTACTCGGCTACTTTTCACCTCTCCCCGCTGCGCGGGGAGAGGTCGAACGAGCGGAGCGAGCGAGGGTGAGGGGGCCTCTCAGCGATTCTGAGCCCTCGAGTTCAAGCCCAGCGGAGAGGCCCCCTCACCCCAACCCTCTCCCCAGCAAGCGGGGAGAGGGAGGAGTTACCCCGCGGCGGCTTCCTTCGCCGGCTTCGTCTCGGCGCTCTGTGCCGCAAACACCGCGATCAGCGGGCGCTTGATGGCCATCTGCCGCGTCGGCTCGGAAATTTGCGCGCCGAGGAGATCGGTGACGTAGAACACGTCGACCACCCGCTCACCGAAGGTCGCGACGTGGGCCGAGGCGATGTTGAGGTTGAGCTTCGACAGCGACGCGGTCAGCTCGTAGAGCAGGCCGGGGCGGTCGAGGCCGGTGACCTCGACCACGGTGTAGCGGGCCGACCATTGGTTGTTGATGGTCACTTCCGGCTCGATGGCGAAGGCCCTGAGCCTGCCCTTCGGCGCCGCGCGCTTGGCCACCACGTCGGGCAGTTTTAGCTCGCCGCGCACCGCCTGCTCGATGGCATTGCCGATGCGTGCGGCGCGGCGCGCCTCGTCCTCGTCGCGCTCGAACTCGCGCGACACCGAGATGGTGTCGAGCGCGAGCCCATCGGTCGTGGTGTAGATCTGGGCGTCGACGATATTGGCGCCGGCGAGCGCACAGGCGCCGGCGATGATCGACAACAGCCACGGATGATCGGGCGCGAACACCGTGAGTTCGGTGACGCCGCGCGAGGCATCGAAGCCGACGCTGGTGGCGAGCCTTTTGCTGGACTCTTCGCTGGCGCGCACGAAGCGCGCATGCGCCAGCTTGTGCGGCATGTCGACCTTGAGCCAATAGGCCGGATAGTGCCGCGCGATATAGGCGTCGAGTTTTTCCACCGGCCAATCCTTGATCTCGGCGCGGAATTCCGATTGCGCGGCGGCGACACGCTGCGCGCGGTTGACCTCCGAAAAGCCGCCGGTGAGCACCGGCTCGGTCTCGTAATAGAGCGTGCGCAGAAGCTGTGCCTTCCAGCCGTTCCACACCCCGGGGCCGACGGCGCGGATGTCGGCCGTGGTCAGGATGGTGAGCAGTTTCAGGCGCTCCA
>JBEKKM010000104.1:0-17793 GCA_050010715.1 Xanthobacteraceae bacterium
GAAGGCCACTTTGCTGCGCGCAGTGCCGTAGCGGAGATCGGATGCCATTGCCAGGATCGCGCCGGCGCCAGCGCACACGCCATCGATAGCCGCCACGATTGGCTGCGGGCAGGCGCGCATCGCCTTGACCAAGTCGCCAGTCATCCGCGTGAAGGCGAGCAAGCCCGCCATGTCGCCTTGGCGCTGCATCTCGACCAGCGGGCCGATGATTTCGTGCACGTCGCCGCCGGAGCAAAAGTTGTCGCCAGCACCGGTGATAAGCACCGCCTTGATGGCGTCCGCGTAAACCAGGTCGCGGAAGGTATCGCGCAGCTCGGCATAAGAATCCAATGTCAGCGGATTTTTCCGCTCCGGCCGGTTCAACGTCACCGTAGCGACCTTGCCGTCGACCTGCCAAAGAAAATGCTTGGCCTTGAAGCTGGCAAAATCGAGCCGCGCAGGCCGGAAATGCTGGGCCGTATCGTTCACGGTGATGCTCCTTTTTCGACGTTGGCTGCGAGTGGGTGGATTGATTGCGTCAAGTCATCCGGCGAATGTCAGCCCGCCGCTGATGCTCAAGATCTGTCCGGTGACATAGTCGGACCGCGAACTGGCGAAAAATAGGATTGCGTCGGCGATCTCCTGGGGCTTGGCGAAGCGGTGAAACGGGATGGCTTTGATAAAGGCTTCCCGCAACTTGTCCGGGCGCGTCGCCAGCATCGGCGTGTCGGTGGGACCGGGACAGACGCAGTTGACGTTGATGGTGTAGCGCGCCACCTCACGCGCGAGCGACTTGGTGAATGCGATGACGCCGCCCTTGGCGGCCGCATAAACCGTCTCGCCGCCGCTGCCGACGCGGCCGGCATCACTCGAGACATTGACGATCTTGCCTTTTCCGGCTGCGATCATGGGCGGCAGCAGCGCCTGCGTCAGATGCACAGGACCGCCGAGATTGACGGCAATGACGCGATCCATGTAATCGGGCGAATTGTCGATGAACGGCTGGATGTCGTTCCAGCCCGCGGCGTTGACCAGCATGTCGACCCGGCTGTGACGCGCGATCACATCCGCGGCGCAGCGCCGCGCCGATTTCGGGTCGGCCAGATCGACCGCGATGGTCTCGATCGCAAGCCCGGCAGCGGCGGCCTCTTTTGCCACCTCCGCGGCTTTGGCGTCGTTGATATCGGCACAAATGACCTGCGCCCCGCAGCGGGCAAATTCCAGAACCGTCGCTTTGCCGATGCCGGAAGCGCCTCCCGTAATCAGCACCCTCTTGCCGTCGAGCCTCATGGGAGCGCTCCTTTTCGTTGCGTCAGCATTGTCATCAATGGCCGTCGAGAAATGCCGCGACGCGTTCGCGCGTCTCGGAATTGGTCGACAACCGTTGCGTTTCTGTAAGTTCGTCGAGATAGCCGCGAATGCCAGGCTCTGCGGCCGCGGCAATGCATTTCTTGCTGGCGCGCAAAGCCTGCGCCGGTAACGCCGCGATGTGCCGGGCGATCTCGGCGGCCCGTGACGGAAGCTCGGCGCGAGCGACGGCCCATTGTCCGATGCCAAGCCGAGCCGCCTCCGCGCCATCGACGATTTCGGCGCCGAGAATAAGCCGCGATGCCACCGATCGACCGCACAATCTGGTCAGGCGCTGCGTGCCGCCGGCGCCGGGAATCAACCCAAGGCGGGCCTCGGGCAGGCCGAGCTTGGCTTCGAACGCGACGATGCACAGATCGCACGCGAGCGCCAATTCCAGCCCGCCGCCCATGGCTGCACCGCCGATCTCGGCCAAGGTCACTTGCGGCAGCTGCTCGAGCCGCTGGTAAAGGCGTTGCAGCCTCGCAACATAGCGATAGGTGCGATCAGCGCCGTCGGCAGCGTCGAAACGCTCGCGCACTTGAACCAGATCTGCGCCGGCGCAAAATATCTTCTGATCCGAACGCACATGGACGATCTTGCAATTCGAATCCGCGGCAAGCTCGTCAAGTTTCGTCTCGAACAGCGTAATGAACTCGTCGCTTAGAGCGTTGACCGGCGGCCGGCTCAGCAAGAGCGTCGCAACGCCGTCGCTATGCGTTAACGTAATCATGTTCGCCTGCATTCGGTGGTCGGCGCCGAGTGGCGTGACTTCATAAGCTCGCGGGCGACAACGATCTTTTGCACCTCGGTCGCGCCCTCGTAGATGCGCAATGCCCGAACCTCGCGGTAGAGCGCCTCGACCTTGACTCCGACGCGCACGCCGTTGCCGCCGAAAATCTGCACGGCGCGGTCGATCACGCGCTGCGCCATTTCGGTGGCAAACATTTTCGCTATTGAAGATTCACGCGTAATGCGCGCGGCGCCCTGGTCCTTGGTCCAGGCGGCGCGATAGACCAGCAATGTCGCCGCATCAACCTCGGCCGCGCTGTCGGCGAGCGCAGCTTGCGTCAGCTGCAGATCGGCGAGTGGCCCCCCGAACAATTTCCGGGTCGCTGCCTGCTCGATTGCCTCGTACAGGGCCCGTCGCGCAAGACCAAGCGCCGCCGCCGCGACCGTCGACCGGAAAATGTCGAGCGTCGCCATTGCCACCTTGAAACCCTCGCCGGGCGATCCCAGCCTGTTTGCTACCGGCACGCGGCAGCCTTGGAAACGCAGCGTGGCAAGCGGATGCGGCGCGATGACCTCGATGCGGCCAGCAACCGTAAGTCCGGGCGTGTCGGCGTCGACGACGAAGGCGGACAGGCCTTTGGCGCCGGGTGCTTCTCCAGTCCGAGCGAACACAACGTAATGATCAGCGATGCCGCCGTTGGAAATCCAGGTCTTGATCCCGTCAAGACGGACATGGCCGAGCCCATCGGCCGTCACGGTGGTAGCGAGCGCACTGACGTCGGAACCGGCCTCCGGTTCCGACAGCGCGAAAGCGGCGATATGGCGGCCGTCGCGTACCGACGGCAGATACTTCGCCTTCAGCGAATCGCTGCCGAACAGCGAGATCGAGCCGGTTCCCAGGCCCTGCATGGCGAGTGCGAAGTCCGCGAGGCTGTCGTGCCAAGCGAGAATTTCCCGTGCGAGACACAGAGTGCGTACATCGATCTTGTCCGACAGCCCGCCGTATGCCGCCGGTACGACGGCCTTCAACCAGCCGGCGTCACCGAGTTCGCGGACGAGGACGCGGCAAGTGCGATCGACATCGGTGCGATCGATATGCGCGACAACGTTGCGCTTCGCCCATTGCGCAAGCCCCAGGGCGAATTGGCGATGCGCATCACCAAAGAATGGCCAAGCGAGATGGGCGAGATCAATCATCGGCGCTCCATCTCGGCCGCGTCCGCCTGTTGGCGTGCAAGTTCGCGGAGCTTGAAGCGCTGGATTTTTCCGGTCGCTGTCTTCGGCAGCGCATCAACGAATTCGATCCAGCGCGGATATTTCCACGGGCCGACCGTGCGCTTGACGTGTGCCTTGAGGCTCTCATAGAGCGACCTGCCGGCGCCCTCGCCAGGATTTCCCTTGAGAACTACGAATGCCTTCGGCTTGAGCAGGCCCTTGGAGTCCTCCACCGGAACGACGCCCGCCTCGAGCACATCGGGATGACTGACGAGCGCCGCCTCCACTTCGAAAGGCGAAACCCAGATGCCGCTGACCTTGAACATATCATCGGTGCGGCCACAGTAGCTGTAAACGCCATCGGGTCGGCGAATGTATTTGTCGCCGGTGTGCGTCCACTCGCCCTCGAAAGTGTGCCGCGTACGCTCACGCTGATTCCAATATCCCGCTGCGGTCGTAGGACCACGGACCAACAGCTCGCCGATTTCACCATCCGGGACGTCATCTCCCTCGGCGTCGACGAGGCGCATGTCATAGCCTTCCACCGGCACGCCGGAGGTTCCGTATTCAACCGCATCGGGCAGGTTGGTCAGGAACAGATGCCCCAGTTCGCTCGAACCGACTCCATTGACGATGTCGACGCCGAAACGCTCACGCCAAGTGGCACCGATATGCGGCGGCAATGGCTCACCCGCCGAGAAGCACAAGCGCAACTGCTTCGCGCCTAACTCGGGCGTGCATTCGGGATCCGCAAGGATCGCCGCATAAAGTGTCGGCACCGCGAAAAACATGGTCGGCCGATGTTGTCGCAAAACTTCGAACATCGTCTTCGGCGTGGGCCGGTCCGGATACAACACCGAAGTTGCGCCGACGCCCAATGAACAGATGGACGTGCCGATGCCATAGGCAAAAAACAGTTTTGCTGCGGAGAAAATCACGTCGTCCTCGCGCATCCCGATCCGGCCTTGGCCAGCCAGCCGCGCCATCGCCATCGGGCTCGAATGCACGTGCATCACGCCCTTGGGCATCCCAGTGGTGCCGGATGAGTAGAGCCAATATGCGACTTCGTCCGCACAGGTCGGCGTTGCCGCCGCAGGTTCGCGTTCCGCGGCGAGCAACGCTTCGAACCGCGGCACTGAATGCGGACCATCGCCGACCGCAACGATTTGTCGCAACGTCGGCACGTCCGTGGCGGCATGTTGCACGATGGGAAGGAGCGCCGCAGAGACGAATGCCATCTTGGCGCGGGAATCGGCGAGCAGATAATGATATTGGTCTTCGGTCAGCAGCGTGTTGAGCAACACTGGAACGATGCCGGCCCGGATCGCGCCCCAGAACAGGATCGGGAACTCGATCGAATCGTAAAGGATGATGGCGATCCGGTTTTCCCGCTCCACTCCAAATCGTGCCAATGCCGGGCCTACCCGCGCCACGGCATCGTGCAATTGCGCATAGCTGATGGCCCGCGATGCATCGACGAACGCAGCCTTGTTGCCGCGGCCTTCAGCTACGTTGCGGTCGATGAAGTCGACAGCCACGTTGTAATCGCGCTCGCTGCCCATGACGCCTACGGCCCGATGCGTGCCAAAGATCAGTAAAGAGCGCCCCCAGGCTGAATTCATTGATCTAAATCAGAAACCGGCACATTTCCGCAGCGCCCGGAGACGCTCGGCGGCCTCGTCACTGGCCTTTGGCGACCGCTGCCCGACGCCCATAGCAGAGGTCGCGATAATGCATGGCGCCGAAACCATCGCGGACCACGACTAATTGATTTTTGTCAAAGCGTGGCCGGCCAGGAACGCGCGTGTTGTAATTGAAAACCTGGCCGAGGATCGCTGATGGCGCAGGGGCAAGCGGATTCGCGAAAACGCATTCTCCGTCTGAAGCTCAACGGCCAATGGCGCGAGGATGCCGTTGCCGACAATTTCCTGCTCGTCGAATATCTGCGTGATGTCGTCCGCCTGTCCGGAACCAAGACCGGCTGCGACGGCGGCGAATGTGGCGCCTGCACGGTGCTCGTCGACGATCAGGCGATGCCCTCGTGCATCGTGCTGGCGATCCGGTGCGAAGGGCGCTCGATCGAGACGATTGAAGGGCTGGCGTCGCAGGGCCGGCTGCACCGGCTGCAGCGCGCTTTCCATGACAAACTCGGGACCCAGTGCGGCTATTGCACGCCCGGCATGATTATGGCCGCGGAAGCATTGCTGCGGCGCAATCCGCAACCTAGTGAAAACGACATCCGCACGGCATTATCCGGCAACCTGTGCCGCTGCACCGGTTACGTGAAGATTATCGAATCGGTTCAGGCTGCGGCGGAGATGGCGTCATGACGCCGGGCACCTCTGCTGGGATGGAACGATCGCGGCGCGGTGTTCCACTGATCGACGGCGTGGAGAAAGTGACCGGCCGCGCGGCCTATACGGCCGATCTCGACCATGCCGATGCGCTGGTCGGGCGCATCTTTCGAAGTCCGGTGAGTCACGGCGAAATCGTCCGGCTCGATGTCGCGAACGCCCGTGCCCTCGACGGCGTTTTCGCAGTGCTGACTGGCGAAGACTGTCCCCACACCTACGGCGTGCTGCCGGTCGCCATGAATGAATACCCGCTGGCGCGCGGCCGCGTGCGTTACCGTGGCGAACCAGTCGCCGCAGTAGCTGCCATCGACGCCGCGACCGCGCAGCGCGCCCTCGACCTCATCGAATTTGAGGTGCGTGAACTTCCGGCCTATTACAGCTGCGCCGCCGCGCGTGCCGCCGACGCCGTGCTGCTTCACGACAACAAGCCGGGCAACCTCGAGCGCGAAGTCCATCACACGTTCGGCGACCCGGCGGCGGACTTCGCGCAGGCCGATCTTGTGTGCGAACACCACTTCAGCTGCGCGGAAGTCAACCATGCGCAGATCGAGCCGCACGCTGCGCTTGCCGAATACCAGCCGCTCACGCAACGCCTGACAATGCAGAGCGTGACGCAGGTCGCCTATTACCAGCACCTCATGCTCGCACGCTGCCTCGACATGGATGCGTCGCGCATTCGAGTGATCAAGCCGTTCGTGGGCGGCGGCTTCGGCTCGCGCGTCGAGGTGCTGAATTTCGAGATCATAACGGCGCTCCTCGCCCGCGCGGCGGCTGGCAAAGTCATGATGCAGCTGACCCGCGAGGAGAATTTCCTCACCCACCGTGCCCGTCCACAAACCGAGGTCAAGCTAAAGCTCGGCATGGTCCGGAACGGGCGGATCACTGCTTGCGAGTGCGAAGTGACGCAGCGCGGTGGGGCTTATGCCGGGTATGGAATCGTCACCATTCTTTATGCCGGCGCATTATTGCAGGGCCTATACGATATTCCGGCGATCAAGTACGACGGCTATCGCGTCTACGCCAATCTGCCGCCGTGCGGAGCTATGCGCGGCCATGGCGCGGTCGATACGCGCCATGCCTTCGAATGCCTGCTCGATCGCATGGCGCGCGAGCTCGGGCTCGACCCGTTCGCGGTGCGCCGCGCAAATCTTCTGCACGCACCCACCCGCACCATGAACGATCTGATGGTGAACAGCTACGGGCTGTCGGAATGTCTCGATACGGTCGAGCGGGCGAGCGGTTGGCGCGAGCGCATCGGCACGCTGCCTCCAGGCAAGGGTCTGGGAATGGCCTGCTCGCATTACGTCAGCGGCGCCGCCAAACCGATCCATTGGACCGGCGAACCGCACGCGGTAGTCAATCTGAAACTCGATTTCGACGGCGGCATCACCGCGTTCACCAGCGCGGCCGATATTGGCCAAGGCTCCTCGACCATGGTGGCGATCGCGGTGGCGGAAACGCTCGACGTCGCTATCGATCGGGTGCGCGTGGTGGCTGGCGACAGCGCGATCACGCCGAAGGACAACGGCGCCTATTCCTCGCGCATCACGTTCATGGTGGGAAACGCGGCGATCGACGCGGCGAAAAACCTGAGAAAGATCCTGATCGAGGCGGCCGCCCGAAAGCTGGAAGCGACACCCGAGGATATCGAATGCAGCGCAGAGCAATTTCGCGTCGGCAGTGGCGGGCAAGCTATCCTGGCGTTTGCCGATGTCGTGCAAGCCGCGCTGGTCGATGTCGGTGCGATCACCGTGAAAGGGACCTTCACCTGTCCGTCGGATGCCCAAGGTGGCCGGCACCGCGGCGGCGCGGTCGGCTCGACCATGGGTTTCAGCTATGCGGCCCAGGTGGTCGAGGTCAGCGTCGATGAGGCGACGGGGGCCGTCACCGTCGACAAGGTCTGGACCGCGCTGGATTGCGGCCATGCCATCAATCCCCTCGCCGTCGAAGGACAAATCCAGGGCTCGGTATGGATGGGCATGGGCCAGGCGCTGAGCGAGGAGACGCGCTATCTCGACGGCCTGCCGGCGCATGCCAGCCTGCTCGAATACCGCGTTCCCACCATCGCCGAATCGCCGCCCATCGAGGTCCATATCGTGGAAAGCCACGATCCGCACGGCCCATTCGGCGCCAAGGAGGCGAGCGAAGGGGCGCTGGCCGGCTTTGCCCCGGCGCTCGTCAACGCGGTCGCGAACGCCATCGGCGTCGACCTTGATGAAATACCGGTGACGCCGGATCGCGTCACGGCGGCCCTTGTCGAGCGCCGCCGCCGCGCCCGGCTTGGCAGCTTACGGAAGGCTGCGTCATGACCTTGCCACTGCCTGATTTCCGTCTCGCTCGCCCGCGCGACATTCAAACGGCGGTCGCACTACGCGGCGCGGAGGCATCGAGCCGCTTCCTCGCCGGCGGAACCGATCTTGTCGTCAACCTGCGCCATGGCCTCGACCCGCCGGCGCTGCTGATCGACCTCTCCGCCATCGACGAATTGCGCGAGTTGTCCGTAACGGAGCGCGGGGTGCACATCGGCGCGTGTACGACCCTTGCCGCGCTTTGCGATACGCCGGCGATTCGCGAGCGCTACCGTGCGGTGGCGGAGGCGGTAGCCGCGATTGCCGGGCCGGGCACGCAGGCGCTAGCGACTGTGGGAGGCAATCTCTGCCTCGATACGCGCTGCATCTACTATAACCAGAGCGAGTGGTGGCGTCGGGCGAACGGCTATTGCCTCAAACATCGCGGCGATATTTGCCACGTGGCGCCGCAAGGCCAGCGTTGTCACGCCACCTTCAGCGGCGATTTAGCGCCTGCGCTGATGATTCTAAACGCCGAGGTCGAAATTGCCGGCAACACCGGACGGCGATCGCTTCCCCTCGCCGATCTCTATGTGGAGGATGGCAGCGCGCATCTCGTGCTCGGTGACGATGAAATCGTCGTGGCCGTGCACTTGCCGCTCGATCCGCCACCCTCGATGTACGCCAAAGCGCGGACCCGCGGCGCCATCGATTTCCCGCTGGCTGGCGTTGCCGTCGCGCTCGCAGCCGAGGATGGACAAGTCGCGACGCTGCGCGTCGGCCTGACCGGCACGAACTCGCGACCGTTCCTTCTCGAAGGGACCGATGCGTTTATCGGCCGCCCGCTCGACAAAGCGGCATTGGCGCAGCTTGAACGGCTCGTGCAAAAGCAGGTCCAGCCGATGCGCACCACGCTTGCCTCCGCTCACTATCGCCGGCTCGTGGCGGCGGCGCTGGCGCGACGCCTTGCCGCCAATCTCTATTCGCATTCCGGCCCCGCGTCACGAGCCGCCTAATCGGACGGGCCAGTTTGATAAAGGTCAACGAGCAATGCGGATCGAGGGTATAACTTATTATTCATCACAGGATGCCGCGTATGACTTTTTCCAACCGCATCAGCCAAACCTTGCATGATGAGCACTGTGCGACAGTGGCGCTGATGGAAAGGATAGAGCACTTGCTAGCGCGTCACGGGCGCGGCAACCGACCGGACGCGAACGACCGCGCCGTCGCACAATTGCTTAACGACATCGCACCAGCGATAGAGGCGGACATCGAGCGACATTTCGCGTTCGAGGAGAATCGGCTTTTTCCATACCTCGATGCGGCCGGCGCCAGCGCCATCGGCGCCCACCTCACCGAGGAACATGCGGCGATCCGCCCGCTCGGATTGCGCCTTGCTGCGCTTTCACGCACCGCAATGGCCGGCTTCGACGGAGCGAGCTGGGATGAATTTCGCAAAATCGGGCAGGAATTCTGCGACCGCCTGACTGCGCACGCGCACAAGGAGGATATGGCCTTGCTGCCGTTGCTCGAAGACACGATGGATCCGGAAACAGAAGCCAAGCTTTATGACGAATACGTTGGCAATGAATGAGGCCCACCATGGCGGAAGCTGGCACGACATTTCATAACGGCATTCGCGCGCTCAACGCCGATGACCTCGAACGCGTGATCATCATCGACCGGGCCCACAGCGGGCGTTCAAGGCGACATTTCTTCGAGAAGCGCTTTGCAGCGGCCGCGGCTCATCCGGACGAGTTCATCCAGATTGGCGTTACGCGCGACGGTTCGTTGCGTGGATTTGCCATCGCCCGGCTGTTCCGCGGCGAATTTGGCCGTGAACCTATGGTCGCCATGCTAGATGCCATTGGGGTCGAAATGGAAGTCCAGGAGCAGGGCGTCGGCCACATGCTCATGGACGGACTGATCGAGACCTTGCGCCCTGCCGGCGTACATACGCTGCAGTCGCAGGCCGAATGGACCAATCATGGCCTGATGCGCTTCTTCGACGCGTCCGGCTTCAAACTCGCCCACCGTGTGGTGTTGGAGCGTTCCACCTCCGAGCCGTTGGCGGAAGCGAGCATAGAATAGCGAAACTTAACAGCGCAGCGGGACAAAGCGAGGAAGTGGTCATGAGCGTTCGCACAAGTATCGAAGTTCCCGACCGCATTGGTGACGCCGCAGAAATCAACTACGGGGAGCCCGCCGGCGCGGATTTTGGGCCGCTCGCGCGCGACCTCATCCCAGTTCGTTCGATGGTCGAGCAAGATCTACGCAGCCTTATCGCGGTCGATCGCCAAATCACGGGACGGGATCGTTCGGCTTACTTCGAGCGCAAACTCGAGGAGGCGCTGCGCGAATCCGACGTGCGGATCTCGCTCGTGGCCGAGTTGGACGGTCGGCCAGTCGGTTTCATCATGGCGCGCGTCGATTTCGGAGAATTTGGCCGAACCGAAGCAACCGCCATCATGGACACGATCGGCGTCGATCCGGATTACGCAAACCGTGGAGTCGGCCGCGCGCTCCTTACGCAGCTTCTGGTCAACCTCATGACATTGCGGGTCGAGAGAGTTCTCACCGAAGTCGACTGGAGCGCCCGGGATCTGCTGGGCTTCCTCGATGGCTGCGGCTTCTACCCGTCATCCTATCTGTGTTTCGATCGCAATATCGCAGGGTCCGGCGATTCGATTAGACCATGATTCAATTCAATTGAAGCGGATCATTTTCTAACGGCATCTTAGGCCTGATGCGCTCACGCGGTCGGTGTGTCATTATTCAGTTCGAAGCGTCGCCGGACAAAAGTGATCGGATGACAAATCATTCATCGCGCGCCTCCTGTCGAAAACTCTCGGCGGTAGGGAATGCTAATCGCGCCGCTGCAAGTTCTTCATCGAGCTGTCTCAACATAACCGCCCGCTGTGCCATCACAAGCGCAGCTTCACGCGTGGGGTCATGCTCAGCACTACTGAGTATCATTCTAGCAAGCCGACACTGATTTATCAGCAGGTCTGCAAGAACTTGTATATGGCCACCAGTAACAATCTCATCGCGAGGCTCAGAATTTTCGATCACCGCCACTAATCCCATTGTCTCTTGAAGCTGCATATAAAACGTCACTACGAGAGTGGGTCTAGGCAACCTGCTAATTCGATCCGCAACAGCGGGATAAATGGTCGGAACTGGAGCATTAAACAACCGTTAGAGTTCAGATTTCGGTGGCCTAATTTGCCCGGACTGAATCATTGCACAAGCAGTGAGCTGGCCGATTGGCCCCTTACATAGCTCGGTGACTTCGCGAAGGATCGCGGCCGAGGTTTTTTCAGTTTCCTCCTCACGTTGGACCCTAAGCATGAAATATACTGCGGCGGCAGCGCCGAGCGCCCCGATTGTTCCGCCGATGATGTTCCCGAGCGCGCCCGCAATCTCGCCTGGATTTGACTTTTTAAGATATGCAAGGAAAACAAACACGATGATGGCAAACACGGCTAGTCCGACGGCAGCCAGAATTTTGATGAGATGATGTTTCAGTCGCGACATCTGGAAATCACAGCCTTGTCCGCTGGGAACGGATGAAACAACGCTCCATCCGGGATTAAGTCCCGAGTAGGTTATTCGGAATCATGCTCCAAGCCAGCGCGTTGAGCCACCGCGACTGTCAGCTATGCAATTGCTGGTACTTCGCCAGCAGTTCGTCGTTGCTTTCTGCCCAATCCGGATTCGATACGATGCAAGTGGCCGGACAGACCAGCTTGCATTGCGGCTCGTCCTCGGCGCCGACGCATTCGGTACACTTCATCGGGTCGATGACGTAGATCGGGTTGCCCCGGGTAATGGCCTGGTTCGGGCATACTGGCTCGCAGGCGTCGCAAGCCGTGCAAGCCTCGGTGATCAGCAGGGCCATAACGCTCTCCTTGGCTTCACGCCGCCTTCGGCACGTTGCCGAGGGCTGCGAGTTTGTCGAAACGATAGGCGCCCCACAATGCCGCTCCGATCGCGCCGGCATAGATCGCATCGGGATGGCTGCGGATAGTGGTCTTCATGTCCTTGATATGAGCAACATCTTCCTCCAGCGCTGCGACCAGGCCCTTATCGAGCGCCAGCCCGCCGGTCATCATGACGATGCCGTTCGTCATACCGATCGATTTCAAGAGCTTCGAGAGCCGCGCCGCCATCGACAGGTGAATGCCCTTGAGGATGTTAGGGGCGGTGATGCCGCGCGAGACCATGTTGATCACGTCGGTCTCGGCCAGCACCGCGCAGATCGAGGACACCACCTCGGGATTATCCGCCTTGCTCGACAAGGACCCGATCTCGTCCTGGGCGATGCCGAGATAGCGCGCGATGTTCTCCAGGAACTGTCCCGAGCCCGAAGCGCATTGGCTCGTCATCTTGTAGCTCAAAACCTTGCCGCGCTCGTCGATGCTGATGGCGCGCCCATGCAGCGCGCCGACGTCGAGCGCCGCCCGCGCTGCGGGATCGAGATAGATGGCGCCGCGGCCATGCGTCGTCATCGAATAGAAGTGGCCGGTATGGAAGGGAATGCTCTCGCCCTCCCCGGTCGTCGCAACATAGTCGACGTCCTTTTCGTTGAACTTGCCGTCTTCAAGCAGTTGATCGAATACAAGGTGCGAGAGCTCCATCGGGTCGCGCTGACGGATGCGCGTGGCAACCCGCGACAGCCACGTGCTCTGGCCGTTCTCGACCTTGAACAACGCCGCCTTGATGGTGGAGGTACCAACGTCGATTCCCGCCGCGATCGTCATGCTGCACCCCCATCGGTCTGTCCGTGATGCGCGCGCCGCGCGAACTCGGCCGCGCCGAGCGCGCCGGTGTAGATCGAATCCGGGTTGATATTGATGGTGACGTCACCGTAATTCTCTTTGATCAGTTTACGCAACTCGCGCACCGCCGCTTCGTTCTTGGCAACGCCCCCGGTAAAAGTGAACTCGTCGGTCACACCGCCGGAGCGAGAGATGATCGAGATCGCGCGCAGGATGATGGCGCGGTGCAATCCCGCCAGAATGTCCTCGCGCTTTTCGCCCAGCGATAGGCGATCGCGCAGCTCGGCGCCGGCAAAAACCGTGCAGGTTGAATTGATGCGCGCCGGACGGTCCGACTTCATGGCCATGGGACCAAGCTCGTGCAGACCTATGTTCATCTCGTCGGCAATATAGCCGAGATAGCGTCCGCAGCCCGCCGCGCATCGGTCGTTCATCTGGAAGTTCTCGACGATACCCTTGGCGTCGACCTGGATACCCTTGGTGTCTTGGCCGCCGATGTCGAGCACCGTGCGGGTCTTGGGATACATCATGTGGGCGCCCAGCCCATGACAGAGGATTTCCGAGCGGATGTGTTCCTTGGAGAACGGCAGGGTCACCCGTCCATAGCCGGTGCCAACCAGGTAGGTTTCCTCCAGATCGATGTCGAGCGTCGATTCGATCGTCTTCGGCACGTCGCTCGATCCGGTCTTGACCGTATCGTCTGCGGCGAGAACGCGGGCAAGGGCGCGGCGGAATTTCTCACTCAAGCCACCCGACGGCGGCCGGTTCTCTACCTCGATGATCGACTTGTCGTAGACATTGAGCAGCAGTTCGTAAGGCAGCCGCGCCGCGCGGGCGACCTCCTCGGCATGGACATGGTAGCGCGAGCCCGCAATGTCCCGGAAAAAGTCGGACTTGCGCTTGGCACCGGGTGCGTAGAGCGACGGCGCTTCCTCGCGCAGCAGCTTGAACACCTCGCCGATGGCGTCTTTGACTCGGCTTTCGACCTTGGCAAAACGCTCGCCCTTGACCTGGACGCGGCAGGTCTCCTCGAGGTCGTCGAGCTGTTCGATGAACTGCACGAAGCGGACGGAGCGCTCGATCGCGCCGAGGAACTCGTCGAGGTCGCCTCTGCTGCCGCCGCCGGCATTCAGCGCGCGGCGAAACAGCGTGAAGCGTCCGTCGATGCGCGCCTCCTCGCTCGCCACGCGAGCCGCCGTTGCGTAATTCGAACGGGAGTTGGTGATGCCACGGCCGATGACCTCGCAGTTCTCATCGAGCAGAACCGCCTTGGTGGTGGTCGATCCGAGATCGATTCCGACAAAGGTCTTCACCAGTATCTCCCTGAAACTGCGTTCAAGCGGCGGAAAGCGCGCCCACGCGTTTTTGCTCGATCATCTGGAAATAGCTCTCCAGCCGGTTCTTGATGTTGGCTGCCGAGAAGTAGCGCGGATCGACCAGATCGGATTCGACAAAGGCCGCCGGCTTGCCGGTTCGCTTTTCGACCTCGCGCATCATCAACAACTGGCCGGCGGAGAAGCTATTGCAGCTCTTGATCGAGTTGATCAGCAGGCCGTCGGCCTCGTACTCCTCGATATATTTTGAGAGCATGTCGATGCGCATCGGCAGGCTGCGGTTGGTGTAGACGCCGAGGCAGTATTCGGCCAGCGTCTCCAGCGGATTGTCGGGATCGTGGCGGAAACCCAGATCGTACACGCCGCCGACTTTGGTGTAGCTCGAAGCGACGACGACCGCACCCTCGTCATAGAACATCTTCCAGAACTGACGAAAGCTCGTGTAGTTCGGCGGGCCTTCAACGACCAGGCGATATTTCTCCTTGCCCATGTCGCCGTCGGGCGTGACCGGCCCCTGGCCGTGGGCGAGGCGGTCTTCCACTTCTGCACGCAGGAACTTGTAATATTCGATGGCATCGTCGGTGCCGCGGAAGGCGCCGAAGATCGGGCCGATGTAATAGATGCCGCCGAAGTAGGCGTCGATCGGCGACGGCTTATTCTTGGCGCTCTGCAGTACCCGAACGAGATCGTCCTCGGCCTTCACCGACTTTTTCAGATATTCGCGCAAGCGATCGATATCGAACTTCACGCCGGAGACGCGTTCGAGCTTGGGAATGACCTCTTCCTTAAGCTGCTTCACCATGTACTCGGTCATGTTCTTGGTGATCTTGCCATCGCCCATGTAGGGCGTGTGCAGCATGATCGTCTCGCATTTGTATTGCTCGCGCAGCAGCTCGAACCACTTCATGAAAGTGAAGCAGCCGGTGTAGGACAGCAGCAGCACATCCGGATCGGGAAATTTCTTGCCGTTCGGCGCCATGTTGCCTTTCGCCATCATGCCGATATCCGATTTCACGTAAGTGCAGACATCCTCCGAGTGGCCGATCTTTTCGGCCTCGAGCACGAAGGCTCCGCTGGTTCGCCGCAGTCCGTTTTGAATGGCGTTGACCTCGGGCAAATTGTTGACGAGGTCGAAGCACATAATCAATTCGTTGAGGTTGCCGGGCACGAAAGTGGCAGCGACCTTCGCACCGGTCTGCGGCGCGCTGGTGAGGCGATCGTAGTGGCCGGCCATCATTGCCTTCTGCTTCATCATGGAGGCGTCCTTGACGATCTCCTTGGCCGCGCCGACCTTCGGGGTGACGAACGTGGTTGTCATGTCCCGCTCCATAGTTTGATCGAATCGGAAAATGTCCCGGCCTGCTCGCGGATCGGCTGCATCTGCCCGGAATTTTCCGCGTATTTGAAGGCGATGTAGGGAATGCCGGCATCCTTGAGCACATGCTGCAGCATGGGTCGATCAAGCAGCGCCGGATCGCAGAAGCTCGGCGCGGCGAAGATCACTCCTTCGGCGCCGGACCGTTTGACCGCGCGCACGAGATGCTGGCCCTTCTCCTTGAGGTCCGGCTCGTATTTGGCTGCCGTTGCTTCGGACTGATGCAGGAACGCATTGGCAAGATTCCGCAACGGATCGCCTTCTATCGGGGTGTCGGCCGTGAGCCAGCGCGTGACCAAGAGGAGATCGTCGTCGACGACGTAGCAGCCGGCCAACTCGAGCGACTTGATGAGGTTGAGCGGCGGCTGCTCGCAGAACGCGCCGGTGACGACGACGCGGCAATTGTCGCGGCGTGGACGGTCCTCCACGCGGGCGGCGGCGAGATAGTCGCGCAGCATCGCCGAATGTTGCTCGACCGGCAGCACCATGCCGGCGCGCAGCACCAGATAGGCTTCCGCCGCCGGGGCCTGCCACGGCTTTTCCGCGCGGAAGGCATAGAGCTCGCGAACCAACCTGCGATTTTCGTTGTAGAGCGCGATCGAGACGCGCAGCTCGTCGTCGGTGATCGGCTTGCCGCGCAGTTGGCCGAGATCGCGCTGCAGCTCGGCCAGCTCGTTGACGTAGTAATTGCCGCCGATGTCGTCGCGATAGTTCTGCGGCACGTCGAAATAGCGGACGTAGACGTGCGGAAACATCATCTTCCACATACCCGACAGATTGCGGATCACGTCGCAGATCGACGGAAACAGCATCCCGTCGACGAAATCGAGCCGGCCCGACACGCCGAGCTCCACCGTGGAACGCGGAATGCGGCAAATATAGCTTTGGTAATAGGCGTCGCCGTGGATGACTTCGAGCTGATCGCCGCCGCCGAGAACGCCAAGCGGCAGCATGTCGGCGGCGTGGATGAGCTCGCGCGGTACATAGATCGGCATGTAGCCGATCACCTTGCGGCCCGACTTCGCCGCCTTCCACTCGCGCGCTGCAGCGAACGACAAATCCTCGAACAGCGCAGTGGCGCGCGCGACGATTTCGACCGTGGCCGATTTTTTCAGCGATGCGTCCATCGTGCCGTCCTCTTGGCGATGAATGCTTCGAGGCCTTCCACCGCATCGTGCGTCGTCATCAATCCGTCGAGATAGAGCCGTTCGACAGTCGCAAGCTTGGCCTTGACGCGCGCGACATAGTCGAAGCGCGTGGCCTTGACGGCATGACGTAGCGAGCTGCCACTCTTGGTCTTGAGATGCTCATCGAAATATGAGATCGCCGCGCGCGTCGGATCGGATGCCGCTTCGTGCGCAAGCCCCATGGCGACGGCTTGGGCGCCGCTGATGCTGCGGCCGGACACCAGCAGGTCGAACGCGCGTTGCGGCCCGATCAATTCCGGCAACAGGCAAGACGCGGCGGGAGCGAACACGCCGAGCTTCAACTCCGGCTGAGCGAGGATTGCATCGGGCGTGACGAACAGAAGGTGGCCTGCAAGCGCTACTTCAAGCCCGCCACCGAGACATTGTCCGTGAACCGCAATCAGTATGGGAACCGGCGCTTCCACCATGCGCAGGATCAAGCCGTGAATGTCGCGAAGCATCGCGGCGCATTGCGCCGGCAAATGCTCCTCGACACTGGCGCCGAAGCTGAAATGCGGACCTTCCGCATCGAGCACGACGGCACTCAAGCCAGGGTTGGCCAAATGTTCGGACAATGCCTTGTCCAGCGCCGCAATCATGGCGGCGTCGATCAGATTTGCTTTTGGCCGGCTCAATGTCAGGCGCAATAGCCGCCCTTCCGCTTCGAACCAGACCTTGAGCCCTGCGTTCATGACGTCGTTCTCGCCCTCGGCATGATGCTTTCCGTCAGTTCGTCGCTCCATGGCGCGTTGGCAGCGAGCGCTCGCCGCAGTCCGATAAAGTCGATCTCGCGGCCGGTCTCGCGGGTTCCTTCGTTGAAGGCGCGGAAGCCGGCGCGCGCTTCGGTCATCATGTTAAGCGCAAGCCAAGCACGTGCATTCTCCTTGTTACGGTTCCACGCGTCGAGCTTCGGCTTGCGCAGCTCCTCGATCGTCTTGGTGGTACAGTCGGGGAAGGTATAGAGGAGTTTGGTGCACATCGATTCGATCGTGTCGTCGAGCTTGCCGAGATCGACCGCGCCGCGCTTCATTAACTCCTGCCCGGCTTTCAGCGCATCGCCGGTCTTCGGCTTGCCGAATACGAATCGTCCGTATTCGTCCGTGATGCGGCTCGTCTCCACCAGCGGGTTGGCGACGAACTTGCCGTCCACTTTGAGCGCCGGCACCACATCCGTGATCACGCCCATGTAATAGGCCTC
>JBEKKM010000105.1:0-17747 GCA_050010715.1 Xanthobacteraceae bacterium
CAAGCAGGGCAACCTCCGCAGCGACCGCAGTTTTCTTTGCGCCGTCACTCAACGCATACCGATCACCTGAGTACGATGGCAAATAATGCTCCAAAGCGCCGCCGCCGAGGAGAAAGATGTTCTTCGTCCGAAGCGCCGCTTGGACCTGTCGCAATCGTCCTTCGATGCTGGCCGCGCTGCTCGGTCAGAAGCGGTAATAGCGCCTCGCGGTTCGCAGCGATCTCGATGAGTACGGCCACGCGTTGCTTCGCCAGTTTCTTGGGGTTTTCGTGCAACGTCTGGAAATAAGTCTGAAGGCCTGCGACAACGTCTTGCGCATTCGCAGCCGTCTCGACGTCCTTAACAGCATCGGTCAGCTCACGGTCGAGCGCTCCGCAGTAAACAGCGAAATCCCCGCCAACCCCAACACTGGCAAGAAAGTCAGCGATGCTTCCGTCGACGCGGAGACATTGGCGAAGACTGCCTGCGAAGAGGCTGTCAAGATCGAACAGAAAATATGCTTCTTTGGCGTAGTGACGGCACAGTTCGACATACTTGGTCACTTCCTCACAGCCCCCGACATCAATTAGGCAACTCCCTGCGGCAGTGATCGACGTTTTGCGGCGTTCCTGTATGGCCTCAATGAGCTGCGCGTCCGAAATACCTTCCACGAAAACCGGATTATCGGCGAAGAACAGCTGCTTGTGATGGACGTTGAGTCTTGGGATCAGCGAAACTAGGCGAGTTTGCTCAGCTTCCTGCAAAGAGGCAATGAATTTCGGCGGAGTATGGTCGGCGGAAAAACAGAACACGGATTGCAGATCGTTCAATGTACGGAGATCGAGAATGAAGGGCGAGTGCGTGATCAAGAACACCGCCTCGCGACTCGTGCCTGCAATGTGCGTTCCGGCGATTTTGCGGACCTCCTGGATGAAGAACGACTGAAACTGTGGGTGAAGGTTGAGTTCTGGTTCGTCGATGATCAGAAAGGCATGTTGGTCATTGTGCAGATGCGTGAGCAGTACCAGAAGCTCGCGAATGCCATGGCATTCCTCGCGGTCCAACCGGTAAGAGTCGCCGGTTCGCGACAGCCGTGCCTTTGGTACGAGATTGCCGGAATCCCATTCGAGCATGATGTCGCGGTTGAAAAGCGAGCTTAAGGTTGCCTCGACGATCACTCGTATGTCGGGACGTTCTTCGAGAATGATAAAGGCATCGAAGCCGGAACCAAGGTTCCCCGCCTGGCGAAACTGGCCGAACTGGTTCTTCTGCAAACCGCTGGCGAAACGGTCTCCATAAAATGGCATCATACTGGTCGACATGCCTTCAAGTCGGTCTGTTCCGAGTAGCCGCGCGTGCGGAAGCACCGCTCTTAGGCTATCTGCGAAACGTGACTTGCCGCTGCCGTTTGGACCTACGAGAAACGATAGCTCTCCGAAACGCTCGACCGCGAACCGCTGGCCGCTCCAAGGCTTTGGCAAATTAAAAGCAACTGGTTGTTCAATCATCATCACCACCGATTGGCGAGGCCAAAAGACAGGTCGTTCACGATTCCATCCCTGTCAGGTGGGATAAAGTATCACAAAAGCACTGTGCTCCTATGCCGTATGGGTCATGAAACTATCGCGGACGCTTTTCGAACGCACTCTTTGCCGACGGCAGCGTCCAGAAGGCGTTAGGCTAACTCGAATACGGGGAGATACAGCAACGGCGCGGAGCTCGTCGCGGACAATGCGATGGATAAGTCCTAAAACGGTGATCAGGCGGCCGCCGAAAGTCCTGCCTTCGCATCCTCAAGGATCATATCCGCACCCTTTTCGCCGATCATGATCGTTGCCGCGTTGGTATTGCCGGAAACGACCGCCGGCATGATCGAGGCGTCGATCACGCGCAGGCCCTGAAATCCGCGCACGCGCAGCCGTTCGTCGACCACGGCCTTGGGGTCCTGGCCCATGCGGCAGGTGCCCACGGGATGATAGGTGGTGGAGCCGCGGCGGCGGATGAAATCGAGCAATTCGTCGTCGTTGTCGCATTGCGCGCCGGGCTCGATCTCCTCGGCGATGTAGCGCGCCATGGCGGGCGCCTGAAAGATGTGCCGCATCGCGGCGACGCCGGCCGTGATGGTGTCGCGGTCCTTCTGCGTCGCCAGATAGTTCGGGTGGATGGCCGGCGCCTCGTGCGGATCGGCGGATTTGATTTTCACGTAGCCGCGGCTCTCCGGCCGCAGCAGCACGCAATTGCCGGTCACGCCCGGGTATGGCGACAGCTCGCCGCCGATGGTGCCGGCCGAGAACAGCGAAATCGAGCATTGCGAATCGGGCGTTCCCGATGACGGCAGCGCGCGCAAGAAAACCGCGGACGAGACCGCCGGGATGGCGAGATAGCCGCGGCGCGTGAGGATGTAGTGCAGACCGTGGGTGAGCCTGCCGCTCCAGTTGCGCACCGCGTCGTTGAGCGTGATCGGGTCCTTGCAGCGCAAGATAATGCGGCCTGAAATATGGTCGTTGAGATCGTCGCCGACGCCAGGAGCATCGGCGACCACCGGGATTCCCAGCGATTGCAGGAGCGACGCCGGTCCGACCCCCGAAAGCTGCAAGAGTTGCGGCGAATTGAAAGCTCCCGAAGCGACGATCACCTCGGCATTGGCGCGGGCACTGCGTTTGTCGTTACCGGCAAGATACTCGACGCCGGTGGCGCGCCGGCCATCAAACAGAATACGCGTGGCGAGCGCCTTGGACACCACCTTGAGATTGGCGCGGCGCCGCGCCGCCTTAAGATAGCCGTGCGCGGCCGATGAGCGCACGCCGCCGCGCATGGTGGTCTGGTAATAGCCGGCGCCTTCCTGCACCGGTCCGTTAAAATCGTCGTTGCGCGGATAACCGCATTGCACCGCGGCCTCGACATAGGCCACGGCGAGCGGATGCCGGTCGCGCAGGTCCGAGACGCCGAGCGGCCCGCCGGCGCCGTGGAATTCGTCGGCGCCGCGTTCGTTGTTTTCCGCCTTGCGGAAATAGGGCAGCACGTCGGCAAAACTCCAGCCGGCATTGCCGAGCTGCCGCCAATAGTCGAAGTCCTCCGCCTGGCCGCGGATATAGATCAGGCCGTTGATCGAGCTCGAGCCGCCGAGAACCTTTCCGCGCGGCGCAATGACATTGCGGTTGTGGCATTCGGGCTGCGGCACGGTCTCGTAGCACCAATTGTAGCGGCGATCGCTGAACAGCTTGCCGAAGCCGAGCGGGATATGCAGCCACGGATGCAGGTTGCCGGGGCCCGCTTCCAGCAGCAGCACGCGATGGCGGCCCGACGCGGTGAGCCGATCGGCCAGAACGCAGCCGGCGCTGCCGGCTCCCACGATGATGAAGTCGAAGGCTTCTGATTCCGGCACGCGTTTTCCTCCGTTGCCACAGTCCCTGGGAGACCGCTGCATGCCGCGCCGCCATTGGATCGCGGTCGCTGCAAGATGGAAACGATATCACCGACGCCCGTGACCTGCACCAAATGCGAAGAGCCCCGGACCAGGTCCGGGGCTCCCAAGGCGTGCGCCGCCTGAAACGGCTTATTCGCCGTACCGAGAATCCCACTCGCGGCTCAACTGGGACCGAATCTGTGCGTCGGGATCGGCGCCCACGATGTGGCCGCGAACGATCACTTTGTACTGATCGGCCAGGTACTGGTCGGGCAGGTACTGATCGGCCAGGTACGGATTGGGCCGCTGCGCAACGGCGGGGCCCGCGAGCAGCGCAAGGCCGAGGGCAGACAAAACGAGCTTCGTACTGAGAGATTTCATCGTTGCATCCTCCGTGTTTCGCACCGCGACTGGCTGGGAAACTTCTCGTTGCTTCGGCAGTGCAAGCGATACGGAAATTGGCCGAGAGGTCTTCACAATTTGGTTTTGGCAACCGGCCAATTGATCTAAATTTCGCCGACGAATTTATCCGATACGGTGCGTTATAGACGCGATATACTCTTACACTTGAGCGCGACAAAGCTTCGTATCAAGGAGAGAACAATGAAGGCAGGGACCATCGCCGCAGCAGTGCTGGCGGTCGCCATCGGCGGCGCGGCGCAGGCGGCCGACAGCGTGAAGATCGGCGTCATCTATCCGTTGACCGGCAACGCGGCGAGCGCCGGCCAGTCGGCCAAGGACGCCGTCAACCTCGCCGCCGAGATCGTCAACACCGCGCATCCCGAGCTGAAAAACCTGCCGCTCGGCGCAACCGCCGGCCTGCCCAATCTCGGCGGTGCCAAGATCGAACTCGACGAGGCCGATCACCAGGGCAATCCGCAGGTCGGCCAGCAGCAGACCGTGCGCCTGATCACCCAGGACCACGTCGCCGCCATGCTCGGCTCGTACCACTCCTCGGTGTCGCTGGTGGCGACCGCGGTCGCCGAGCGCCAGGGCGTGCCCTATCTGGTCGCCGACTCGGTCGCGGCCAACATCACCGGCCGCGGCTTCAAATGGACGTTCCGCACCACGCCGTTCGCGCCGGATTTCGCCAAGGCCTATGCCGATTTCCTCAACGAGCTGAAGAAATCCGGCAAGAAGATCGACAGCATCGCAGTCGTGAACGAGAACACCGAT
This sequence comes from Xanthobacteraceae bacterium, assembly GCA_050010715.1. Classification (GTDB taxonomy): domain Bacteria; phylum Pseudomonadota; class Alphaproteobacteria; order Rhizobiales; family Xanthobacteraceae; genus BOG-931. The sequence continues at coordinate 4,562 of JBEKKM010000105.1, forward strand.
TACGGCACTTCGGTCTCCGCCAGCGTGCTCGACGCCGCCAAGTCCGCCAACATCAAGGTGGCGGCGCAGATCGCCTATAACGCCAACAGCTCCGACGTCTCCGCGCAGGTGCTGCAGCTGAAAAGCCTGCAGCCCGACGTGGTGATCTTCATCAGCTATACCCAGGACATTATTCTTTATTTCAAGACCATGAAGAATCTCGACTACCTGCCGCCGATGATCATCGGCGACGATGCCGGCTTCTCCGATCCGAGTTTCATTCCCAATGTCGGCGATCTGGCCCAGGGCGCGGTCAACCGCAGCGCCTTCGATATCGGCAAGCCGGGCGACAACAGCTACATCGTCGACCAGATGTTCAAGGCCAAATACGGCCGCGATCTTGACGACACCAGCGCGCGCTGGATGCAGGGCTTCTTCGTGCTCGCCGACGCCATCAACCGTGCCGGCTCGATCGAGCCCGACAAGATCCAGGCGGCGCTCAAAGCGACCGACCTGAAACCCGATCAGCTCATGATCGGCTACAACGGCGTAAAATTCGACGACACCGGCCAGAATATTTTGGCGTCCACCTTCCTGATCCAGCTCAAGGGCAAGGAATATGTCTCGGTCTGGCCGGCGGATCGGGCGACCAGCAAGCTCGAATGGCCGATGAAGGGCTGGCGATAGAACCCCGTGCTCCAATTCAATTGAATTGGATCACGGTCTGGAATTACGCCGCGTCAGGGACTGGCAATGACCGGACCGGGATTGAAGCGGTAATTCACACCGATCGTTGTTTGCCACAGGTGCATGCCGACGTTGAGGGCACTGCCGTCGGATGCGCTCACCGAGGTGTCGCCGAAGCTGATATAGTCGGTTTCGGCCTTGGCGGACCAGTTGTGCGTGAGCGCGTATTCGACACCATAGCCGAGCACCCAGCCGCCGCGGTTGGTGCTGGCCGTGAAACCGTTGGATGTTGCACTCGCTGGGTTAGTGCAATGCGGCAGGCCCAGTGCGATTTGCGGCCCGTTCAGCGGGCCATAGTTACAGGTGGCTGAGAATTGCTCGTCAGTCCAAGCGCCACCGGCCTTGACGTAAAGCAGCGCACGGTCCCACGTATAGCCGACCCGTGCGGTTGCGGTCCCGAGCCAGCTAACCGATGCGTTGCAGGACATCTCGAACATCGGTCCGGGTGGCGCGGAATTAAGAGGACCGCATCCGGTGCCGCCATTCGTGTTGGTCTTGCCGAGGTCGGCTTCGACGCCGAGCACCCACAGGCCGGTCTCGTAATTATAACCGATATCGCCGCCGCCGATGAAGCCGCCGACATGCGGACTGACCTCGCCGCCGGCGTATCCCCAATCGGCCCTGCCCAGCGTGGCGCCGCCGAAAGCGCCGACATAAAATCCGGTCCAGTCCACCGCTTGCATGACCAGCGCCTTGTAAACAGGCGCCTTGACCGGCATGACGCCCCTTGTCGCCTCCTCCGGCGAGAACTGGTAGCGAATCCCACCGGTTCCGCTCAAACCTTGGAGATTGGATCCATCGCGGTAATCGACGCGAGCGAATCCGAGCCATCCGGTGCCGACAAGCAATCCGGAGATGCCGAGCGAGTATTGACCGTAGGTTCCGAAGGTCGTGGTCGCCGACGTCGCTGTGGCAGTGGTTGGCGTCGCTCCAAGAAACATACAGCCGGGGCAACTCGTCCAGGTCGATGTTATATTTGGGCCGAATTCGTGCCAAACGCTCACCGCGCCGAAGGGCTGCAAAACCACATTGCCCGCGTCGATCGTCGTGCCGACGCGAAGGCCGAGGCGGCCGATCTCACTGTTGATGTCGTTTAACTGCAGGGTCCCGCCGATTCTGTCGCCCGGGGGCACAGCGGGCAGGGTGCCCGCGGTCAGATAATTGAATGGATCAACCGTTATGCGCGATATGATAATTCCGGCCGACGGTTCGACAAACCACTTGGAGTCGGGCACCTGCCATTGGTATGTGACCGAACCGCTAAACGAGGTGCCGTGCGCGTCGATGTTCTGGCCAAAGATATTTGCTCCGGGTGCGTTCATATTGGTTTGGTAATACTGCTCCCGTAACAACCCATTGATCGCTAATCCACCGTAGGTGGCGGACGCATAGGCACCGAAGAATGGTGCCTGCGTCGTGCTGGTGAATGGCCCGCCGCCGGCGGTCAAGCCAGTGAAATCGAGATACGAGAACGCACCGCCGACCAGATTGGCGTTCGTTCCCAGGTATCCTGCCGTGGCCCCGAAGTGGAGATTCCATCCGTTGACGTTCAGCCTCGCCGTGTCCGCGCCGAACTGCACGCCCGCAAAGCTCTCATCTACCTTCTGCGCGCAGGACACCGGTGAGGAAGTAGCTGGAACCCCTCCACCACCCGGCGACGAAACCACAGTAGCGGTGCTACTGGTTATGTTGACGTTGCCCCCGACGCCACGGACCCAGACGCCGCCGCCTTGCTGGTTGGGCCCCGGATTAGCTGGGCTCCCGATAAAAGCCTCGCTCTGAGTCAGAAAGGCAGTGTCGGCGGCCGTGACCGCCGCTTGGATCATGCTGGTGACGGACGCCGGGGAAGAACCAATCCCCGGCAGGTTCTGGATGTTAGGATTTGTGGGGACCACGCAATTCTGCGCCTGCGCCCCGGCCGCGGCGAACATCGACACGGCAACCGCAATCCCCGCGATAACCTGACGGCGTGCGCATGCGCGGACGACCGTCGGTATCCCACGCGATCTTATAAAGTCATCTTGACTGGAAATGCCCCCGAACATGCGCATACGTCTCCGCCGACGAATCTGCACTAAGTGGTCACCTTATTTGACTTCGCGGTTTTGGATAGGCTTGGCCCATGTCCTTTCTGTAGATTGCGCGTTATTCTGGTCGATTTGTCTTTCGCGTCACAAGCAAGGCGGGAATTCCGCTGCAACGCCGATATGACGTTTGCGACCGGCCCATGGGCTGGCATCGCAAGTCGACGACAGCAGCTTGCACTGAGCGATGCGCGTTTTGGCCGCGGTCGCGAAGCAGGTCGTCACCGCCAGCGGCGGTGCAGCCACAGCCATTGCTCGGGATATTCGCGCACCCAGCTTTCGATCACCGAAGTCACCGCCTGCATGGTGCCGGCAACGTCGAAATTGCCTTCGGCGTCACGTGCGGGCTTCACCTCGTCGGTGATCTCGCCCCAAAAGCTGTTGCCGTCGGGATTGCGCACCACGCGCATGCCGCGGATCGGCGCGCCGGTTTGCCGGGCCAACAGCGCGACCAGCGGATTGGCGAGGCAAGGGCGGCCGAAGAACGTCACCGCGACGCCGCGGGTATAATGCTGGTCGGCCGCCATACCGACGCTGACGCCGGACTGCAGCAAGCGGGCGAGCCGCACCGGCGCTTCCAACGTGGTCGGGACCAGTTCGCCCATCAGCGGCGCGCGCAGCTTGACGATCAGATCGCTGATCGCCGCGATGCCCGGGCGCCGGAACAGCACGGCGGACTTGACGCCGAGCTTGGTTGCGCCGACGGCGGGGATTTCCCAGTTGGCAAGATGGGCGCCGAAGCCGATCATCGCTTGGCCGCTATTTCTGATGCGCTCGAAGCGCTCGGCCGTTTCCGGCGCGTAGGTGATGACGTCGCGTGTCGGCGTGTCAAAGCCGGCGATGGAAAAATCGTCGAGATGGGCGAACTCGATTGCGATACGGCCGAGATTGTCCCACACCCCGCCGAGGATTTTTTCGATCTCGGCATCGGTTTTTTCCGGGAAGGCGGCGCGCAGATTTTCCCGGCCGAGCCGGTGTTCCTTGAGCAGCGGTCCGACCTTGCGCATGAAGGCGCCGGCAAAATTCGCCGAGCGCCGGCGATCCATCCAATGGACCGCGCGTAACAGCCCGACCGCGAGCGCGCCGAGGGCCGGATCGAGTACGGGCTTCAAGCGGGCGCGTCCTAGAAGTTGACGATGATCTTGCCAAACACCTGCCGGCTTTCGAGCCGGGCGAGGCCATGTTCGAAATCGGCAAGCGCCACTTCGGTGTCGATCACCGGCAACAGGCCGGCCGCCATCTTGGCGAGGCTGTCGCGGATATTGCGCAGCGAGCAGCCGAACGAGCCGGTGATGCGGTATTGCTGCAGATAGAGCTGGAACAGGTTCATGGTGATCGACTGGCCCGAGGTCGAGCCGCAGGTGACGAGCCGGCCGCCGCGCTTGAGGCAGAGCAGCGAGCCGTTGAAGGTGTCGGGCCCGACATGCTCGAAGGCGACGTCGACGCCTTTTTTTCCGGTGAGCTTGCGCACCAAGGTTTCGAAGCGCTCGGTGCGGTAATTGATAACGTGATCGGCGCCGAGCGCCTTGGCCTTTGCCGCCTTGTCATCGTCGCCGACCGTGGTGATCACGGTGCAGCCGATCGCCTTGGCCATCTTGATGGCGGTGGTGCCGATGCCGGAGCCGCCGGCTTGCACCAAAATGGTTTCGCCAGGCTCCAGCTTGGCGTTGTCGAACAGCATGTGCTGCACGGTGCCGAACGCCACCGGCGCGCAGGCGGCGTTGCGGAAGCTGACGCCGTCCGGGATCGGCACCACCAGCCGCGCCGGCATATTGATCAAATCGCGGGCGAAGCCGTCGACATGAAAGCCCATGATGCCGGCGACATTTTCGCACAGATTGTCGCGGCCCTCGCGGCAGGCCTTGCAGTGACCGCACGTGAGCGCGCCATAGGCCACCACGCGATCGCCGACTTTGCTTGTGGTGACATCGCTGCCGACCGCAACGATTTCGCCCGCCGCCTCGACGCCGACGATGAGCGGCAATTTGCGCTTGGCGAACGCCATGCCGCGCCAGCCCCAGACGTCGATGTGGTTGAGGCCGATCGCCTTGATGCGCAGTTGCACTTCGCCGGCCGATGGAGCAGGGGGCGCCGAAACTTGGAGCAGTTCGATCTTCCGATCGCTGACGAGCGTCAGCGCGCGCATGGTTCCACCCGGCGCCGTCGCTGCGCGGTCGCTCACCATCGCGTCGCCGACGCCGCTCACGCCGGCTCCCGGGTCATGACCAGGCAAACATTTTGCCCGCCGAAACCGAACGAGTTGGAGATGACGCGCCGCACCTTTGCGTCGCGCGCCTTGTTCGGCACCACGTCGAGCGCAATCATCGGATCCGGCACGTTGTAATTGATGGTCGGCGGAATGCGCTGGTGCTCGAGCGTCAGCAGGCTGAACGCCGCCTCCACCGCGCCGGCCGCGGTCAGCGCATGCCCGATCATCGATTTGTTCGACGAGATCGGGATGTTGCGGATGTGCTCGCCGAACACGGTGGAGACGCCGAGATATTCCATCTTGTCGTTCTCGGGCGTCGAGGTGCCGTGGGCGTTGATGTAGTCGACGTCTTCGGGTCCGATGCCGGCATCGGCCAGCGCGTTCCTCATGCAGGCGATGATCGGCTTGCCGTCGGGGCTGGAGCGGGTGCGGTGGAACGAATCCGACTTTTCGCCGCAGCCTTCGAGGATGCCGAGAATGCGGGCGCCGCGCGCCTGCGCGTAATCGAGGTCTTCCAGCACCAGCGCCGCGGCTCCTTCGGCCAGCACGAAGCCGTCACGGTTTTTCGAGAACGGCTTTGACGCCTGTGCGGGCGGATCGTTCTGGGTCGACAACGCCGAGAGCAGCGAAAAGCGCACCAGGGATTCCGGCGTCAACGAACCGTCGGCGCCGACCGCGAGCGCAACCTGGCACTCGCCGCGGCGCAGCGCCTCGACGCCGAGCTGGATGGCGCTGCCGCCGGAGGCGCAAGCGGTGTTGAGCGAGATCGGCGAGCCTTCAGTGCCGAAATGCGCGGCAAGGCGTTCGCCGAGGATGCCGTATTTCATGGACTCGTGGATTTGCGCGAACTCAGGTCTGCGCGCCACACCGGTCAACTCCGCATAGCCGGCGTCGTCCTTCAGGCCGGCATCATTGGCCATGGCGATGCGGTAATGCCATTCGATCTCGAGCGGCGGTGCGGCGAAGAACAGCGGACCCGGAAAGCGTGCCTTGCTGCCGACACCGGCCTGCGCGATGGCTTCTTCGCCGGCCAGGATGGCGATGCGCTCCGACAGCTCGGCGGGCGACATATAGTCTTTGTAGACGTCGTCGACGGCGCCGGCGATGGTGGTGCGAAGCCCCTCGGTCGGGAAGCGGGTGATGGCGCGAATGCCGGACTGCCCGGCGGTCAGTTTCGCCCAATTGTCCTCTTTGCCGACGCCAAGCGCGCTGACGACGCCGATGCCGGTGACGGCGACGATGGGACGTCCGGCTTTGTCACGCTTGCCCATGATGGTCCTCTTCAACCGACCCGTTCGACCAAAGCCAGCCCTTCGCCGCGCCAATTGCCGATGCTGGTGACGATAACCTGCGACAGGCCGGAGGGACTATCGCCGGTATCGCCGCTGCCGGCCGGCGCGAACAGCTTGCCGTGCTCGATTGCAGCGCAGGCGATCCCCAGATTGGCCGGGAACTGGGTCTCGACCCCATGCCCGATATACGTACCGGTATTGCGAACCGGAAGGCCAAATTCCTCAAGCGCGCTACGTTCCGCCGCAGTCGCGGGTTCGATGCCGCTGGCGCCGGAAATGACGCCAGCGTGCGCCCGGTCAATCTTGCCGGCGATCGATTCCCACTGCCGGCGCAGCGCCGCCTCGGTCTCGCCGGGCCCGCGCAAATTGCGGTCGGAATGGATTTCGGACAGCCGCGCCCGCGGCTTGGCGCCGCGCGCTTGGGCGTGTTCCGGGCTTTCCAGCACCAAGAACGCCCCCATGGTCGCAAAGGCGATGCCGCCGTTGGGCCCGCGATCCCAAACCGGCGCGAATTTGTTCTGCAGCAGCACGTGGCCGAGCTCGAAGGCCAGCAGCACGTCCCAGCGCGCGCCGTTATAGGCGCCGCCGACCAGGGTCAGCTCGCTCTGGCCGGAGGCGACGCGCGCCTGGGCGACGCGGACGCTGTCGACGCCCGCGGCCTCTTCCCCCATGAAAGTGCGCGAGGAGCCGACGACGCCGTGCACCAGCGAGATATTGCCGGCGAGCAAATTGGGCAGTTGCGCCAGAAACAGCGTCGGCCGCAGATCGCTCATCAGGCGTTCGTTGAGAAAAACGTCCGGGCGGTTGGCCTTGCGCACGCCGGCGAGGATCGCATTGTCGGCTGCGACATCGCGCTCGCCGCCGCCGGCGGCGACGATCATGTCGGTGCGGTCGAGCAGCTCCGGCTTGCCGGCAATGCCGGCGTCGCTGAGCGCCAGGCCGGCCGCATAGGTGCCGGCGCGCTGCCACAGCTCCATCTGGCGCTGATCGGCCTTTTTCGGGATCTGCTTGTCAAAGCTCATCGCCGGCAGCGGATGCACGATATAGGGCGCGAAGGTTTTGTCGTCATAGGGCGGCGGGTCGCCGCGCTCGAGGCGCTGCCAATTCGCCTCAATACCCTCGCCGAGACACGTCAACAGCCCGACGCCGGTGATCCACACCTCGCGGCGTGTGCTCACTTCACCGGCTCCTTGAACGGAAACTGCAGGCGCTCGGCCCAATCGCGGATCGCCTGGCGGAATTGCGGGTTCGGGTAGGGCAGCATGCGATAGGTGATCTGGGCGTCGCACACGCCCTTGCCCTGGCGGCGGCCTTTGACTTCGGCGACGGTGAAACCGGAGCCCTCGTGAATCACATGGCCCTCGAATTCGAGCTCATCGCCGGGGAACACCGCGCTGCGCATCTTGGCTTCCTTGACGCCGGCGAGGATCGGCATGATGTCGAAATTGGCCAGCGCGCTGGCAAGCCATCCGGTCGTCTGCGCCATGCATTCGATCAACAGCACGCCGGGCATCAGCGGATAGCCCGGGAAGTGGCCTTCGAAGACCGGGCTCTCGTTCGCTTTTGGGATTGTGCAGGCGGTGCGAATGCGGCGCTCGCCGACATCGACGTCGACGATGCGGTCGAGCATCTGAAAATATTCAAGGCGCATGATGGCGCCTCAGGCGCCCTTGGCGGCGATCAACTCGTCGATGCGGTCGCTCAGGTTCTTCAGCACGAAGTACTGATCGGTCGTCGCCTTGCCGTCGTTGACTTCCTGCGTCCACTGTTCGAGCGGCAGCTTGATGCCGAACGCCTTGTCGATGGCAAAAGCGATGTCGAGAAAATCGAGGCTGTCGATCTCGAGATCGTTGATGGCGTGACTTTCGGGCTTAATGTTTTCACGCGGAATGTCGCAAGTTTCCGCAATGATTTCAGCCACTTTATCAAACGTGGTGGACATCAGACCTGCTCTTTTCGGCCACGGAAGGATGGACGCCGGCCCCGGTCCGGCGCATGCAAGCCCGACCGTGCCGGGCCCCTTTGGGACGCGAACGCTCCGTATAGCGAAGGATGGGGTCAAGTTCAACGGCGGCGGCCGCGGCCACAATGGCGCCGATGCTTAAAGATAAGTCCCTGTGCCGGCTATCGGATTGCGGCCAGTGCGGCTGTGATCCTCGCCTTGTTCCAGGCTGCGATTGGCGCCAACATTGCTGCCGCGACCGCCCGGCCGGATTGCACCGGAATAGGGGGCGGCGACGGGAGGGAACTCATGCAGAACGCGCTTGGGCTTGCCGGATTGGCCGCGCTGGCGATGGCGCTTGCGCCACCTTCGGCCGGTGTCGCGCAGGTGCTCATGCAGCGCGACGTGTCGCTCAAAATGGCGCTGACCATCGCCGAGGCCGCCGTCGCCGAATGCGACAAGGCCGGCAACAGCGTCTCGGTGGCGGTGGTCGATCGCGCCGGACGGCTGCGCGTCTTCCTGCAGGGCGACAAGGCGGCGCCGCACAATATCGAACTGGCGCAGCGCAAGGCCTATACGGCGCGCACGTTCGGCCGCACCTCGGCCGATTGGGCTTCGCGCACCGAGCCCGGCTCGGAACTGGCCGGCCAGCGCCAGCTCGAACACGTCATTGCGTTGAGGGGCGGCGTGCCGATCAAGGTCGGCGACGACACCATTGGTGCCGTTGGGGTGAGCGGCTCGACCTCCACGGGCGATGAAGCTTGTGCCATGGCCGGTGTCGCCAGCGTGGCGGATCAACTGAAGTAGGCGCTAGTTCTTCTTCACCGGCACTTCGATCGGCGCGCAATTCTGCCGGCCCTGCAAGGCGCAATCCTGGGCCTTCTGCATGGCAGCGATGGTATCGGCGATCCACACGCCCGCGGTGATGAGTACAGACACGATCACCACCGCGATGACATTCATCAGCATGCGGTGCCGATAATCGATATAGCCGTCTTCCTCCTCGAAAGCAGAGAGATCGTCGATCGGTTCGTCGCCATCTGGCGTAATCGGCGCCTGGCGCGGCGCCGGCATGCCAAGTCGGCGGCGCATTTGGAAGCTCAGAATCTGCCCGGAGCCCTGAACGTCGCTCGGATTTGGCTGGTCTTGCGCCACGTCATAACCGCCGTTCTGATCGAATCCAGAATAGCGCGTTGCCCGGCGATTTCTAAGCACAGATTATGCGCACGAAGGTGCGGCATGGGGTTCCATGCATTCCTAGGTGCCGCGAACTGGCCTACAATTGAAGACTAGGGCGCGACAGACACGACGGAGCAATTTTATGACAAGTGTCGCTAGGACAAAGATCTGGCTTGCCGCCGGCTGCGCGCTCGCCCTGACGCAGTTCGCGGCGACCGCCGCGCAGGCTACCGATTATAATGTCGGCCCGATTCAGATCACCGCGCCCTGGGCGCGGGCGACGCCGAAGGGCGCGAGCTCGGGCGCCGCCTATATGACCATCACCAATACCGGCAAGACGCCCGACAAGGTCAGCTGCGTGTCGAGCGACGCCAGCGCCGAATGCCAGATCCACACCATGACCATGGACAACGGCGTGATGCAGATGCGGCCGGTCGAAGGCGGCCTCGAGATCAAGCCGGGCGAGACCGTGACGCTCAAGCCGGGCGGCCTTCACGTCATGCTGGTCAACCTCAAGCACCCGCTGGAGCAGGGCAACACGGTGAAGGCGACGCTGAAGTTCGACACCGCCGGCTCGGTGGATGTCGAGTATCCGATCGCCGCCATCGGCGCCGCCGCGCCCGGCGTTCCCGCCGGCGGCGGCACCATGATGATGCAAGGCCCCGGCGGCAGCGGCGGGGGCGGCGGCATGCAGATGAACAAGCCGTGACGCGGCGCTACTTGCCTTCCTTGAACGGCGCCTTCATGCCTTGCGGCAGCGGCGCCTTGAAGGTGTTGAGCGTCATCGACACCATGGCGTAGTAGCCGAGGATGCCGACCAGTTCGACGACGCCGGCGTCGCCGAGAATTTTCTTCACCTTGTTGTAGGCACCGCTGCCGACGCGCTTCTTCGCGTAAAGCTCTTTGACGAAATCATAGATCGCCATTTCGTCCTTCGGCGCCTTTTTCGGTGCGCGGCCGGCCTGGATGGCGGCGATGGTTTCCGGCTTGACCCCCGCCTTCTCGGCCATCGGCGCATGCATCGCCCATTCGTATTGCGCCTTCCAATGTTGCGCCGTGCACAGAATGGCGAATTCCGACAGCCGCGGCGACACGCCGGTCTTGAAGCGCAAATGCCCGCCGAGCTTTTGCGCCAGTTCCCCGAAGGTCGGCGCATGCAGGAAGATGGCGAACGGGCCCGACATCTTGAACTGGCCGCGCGGTCCCGAGGCGATCGATTGCGCCAGCGCGCGCTGGTCGGCGGTCAGGGTGCTCTCATCGAGCTTGGGCAGGCGGGGCGATTGCATATCGGCCATGGGTGTTTCCTCTTGTGCAAATGGACGGGCGGCGCCGTCCTTGGTGATTGTTCTATCGGGACGGCGGAGCCGGCGATGCGCGGGAGTCCATAATGAACGAGGCGAGGGCGCCGCGCTACCGGCGCTTTTTCGCTTTCGTCTTTGCCGGGCTTTTCTTCGCGGGTTTCGGTGCGGCGCGTTTGGCGGCTGGCGCACGCCGCGCCGGCATCAAACCGGCCTTCTCCACTTGCCGCACCCAATAATCCCACGCGCGACCCATGGACGGCGGCCGCAATTGGTGCGCCGAGGTGAGCTTTGCTTCGCCCGGCGACAGCGAATCCACATGAGCGTGGGCGATGGCCTGGCTCAATAGCTTGGCATTGTCGCAACCGAACACGGTGCGGAACGTCAGCTCGCGCAAGCTCAAGCCGGCGACCGTCGCACCATGCCGTCGCATCAGCACCATCCAGTGCGGGCCGAGCGCACGCGCCAGCGACGCGCCTTCCTCGGGCTTGATCACCAGCATGTTGGTGTCGCCGAATTCGTCGCGCTGATCCCAGAACGGCACCTGGCCGATGACGGCGCCGAGGTGGAACACCGGCACCATTTCACGCCCGGAAATGGCGTAAGGCAGCACGGCGTGGGCGTGGTGATGGACCACCGCGTTGACCTCCGGGCGCGCTTTGTAGATTTCGCCGTGGATCACCCGCTCGCTGTAGAGGCGGAATTCGGTCGGCTTGACCGGCTCGGAATCGAGGTTGAGCTCGACGATGTCGGAGATTTCCGCCAGTTCCGGCGCGCGGTGGCGCGGAATGAAATAGCGCTTCGGATCGCCCGGATGGCGCACGCTGACATGGCCGAAGGCGTCGAGCACTTTCTCGTTGGCCATGATGCGGGTGGCGACGATCAGCTCGTGCAGCAGTTCGGCAATTTTTTGATCCGGCATGATTGGCTCCGTTTGACGTTTTTCCCGCAAGCTTTTCGGCGCTTGTTTTGGCATCATGGCGCCGGTCGCGCTAGGACCATCCCATGGCTGTGGCGGTAAAAGCTCTGTTCTTCGACGTGTTCGGCACCCTGGTCGATTGGCGCAGCTCGATCGCGCGCGAGACCGAAGCGATGCTCAAACCGCTTGGATTTACGCTCGATTGGCCGGCCTTCGCCGATGCCTGGCGCGGCGAATATCAGGGCGCCATGGACGAGGTGCGCTCCGGCCGCATACCGTTCTGCAAGCTCGACATACTGCACCGGCGCAATCTCGAGCTGATCCTGCCGCGCTTTCATGCCGGCACGCTCTCCGAAGAGCAGCGCCGCGAGCTCAATCTGGCGTGGCACCGGCTCGACGCCTGGCCCGACGTGCCGCCCGGGATGGCGCGGCTCAAACGCAAATACATGCTGGCGCCGGTGTCGAACGGCAACATTTCGCTGATGGTCGATCTGGCGCGGCGCAACGATCTGCCGTGGGACGCCATCCTCGGCGCCGAGATCGCCGGCGACTACAAGCCAAAACCGCGGGTCTATCTCGCCGCCGCCGCAGCGCTCGACCTCCCTCCGCACGAATGCATGATGGTTGCCGCGCACACCAAAGATCTCATGGCCGCGGCGGCGCTCGGCCTGCGCACCGGCCATATCGCGCGCCCCAACGAGCACGGCCCCGGCCGCGGCGAAACCGCGCCGGGCGAGAAGGTCGATTACGCGGCGAAGAGTCTGGAGGATTTGGCCGGGCAGCTTGGGACGTAACTTTCCCCTCCCCCTTGTGGGGAGGGGCAGGGGTGGGGGTCGGGAGGCTCTATAAAAGCGTCGACGCTCTCACGCCACCTCGCGACCCCCACCCAACCCTCCCCACAAGGGGGAGGGCTAAGTGAAGTGGAGTGAGGGCTTAAGAGGGCAGCGCCGGATAATCCGTATAACCCTTCGCTGCGCCGCCGTAGAACGTCTTGCGGTCCGGCGGATTGAACGGGCCGCCGCGGCGGAAGCGTTGATCGAGATCGGGATTGGCGAGATAGAGCGCCGCGAACGACACCAGATCGGCGGTGCCGTCGCGCAGCACCGCATTGGCGCGTTCGAGATCATAGCCCTTGTTGGCGATCAGCGGCCCGCGCCAAATTTTGCGGAAGAAACGGATGTCCGGCATTTCGCCCGCGGCCACCGGATCGCCCGGCCCCGGCTCGACGATGTGCAGATAGGCGATGCCGAGCTGGTTGAGCTCGCGCGCGGCGGTCGAAAACGTTGCCGCCGGATTGCTGTCGGCGATGTCGTTATACGGATTGGTTGGCGACAGCCGCACGCCAACCCGCTCGCCGCCCCATTCGCCGATCAGCGCTTGCGTCACCTCGATCAGGAAGCGCGCGCGGTTCGACGTGCTGCCGCCATAACGATCGGTGCGCTTGTTGGTGCCGTCGCGCAAAAACTGATCGATCAGATAGCCGTTGGCGCCGTGCAGCTCGACGCCGTCGAAGCCGGCCTCGCGGGCGTTACGCGCG
>JBEKKM010000106.1:0-17743 GCA_050010715.1 Xanthobacteraceae bacterium
ATGAACGGGGAAAGCTCGCGAATGAGCGCTTCGCCGGCGGCAAGATCGCCGGCGCTCGGCCGCGCCTTGATCAGCGCGGCGCGCTCCCAGTTCTGGCCGCGGCGCTCGTAGTAGTCGAGCGCCGCTGCAGTCGAGATCGCGATCTGGGTCGAGGATGGATCGGGGCGAAGCCGCAGATCGACGCGGAATACGTAACCGTCGGTCGTGCGCTCCTGCAGAAGCTTCACCAGATCGCGCGTGAGCCGGACGTAAAAGCCGACGGGCTCGAGGTTCGGCATAAGCTTGGCGACGTCCGGATTGAAAAAAATCATCAAATCGATGTCGCTGGAAAAATTCAGCTCGTAAGCGCCCATCTTGCCCATGGCGAGCACGATATAGCCGGAGCTTTGCTCAGGGTGGCTCTTGTCGCCGGACACGAGCTTGCCGCGGCGCACGGCGTCGCGAAGCAGATGATTGACCGCGGCGCCCAGCGCCAGGTCGGCCATGTTGGTGAGCGCGCGCGTCACTCGCGCCACCGGCCAGACGCCGCCGATATCGGCCAGGGCGATGAGAAGCGCCGCTTGCGCCTTCATGCGGCGCAGCACGCGCATCAGCGCGGCCTGGGTGCGCGCCGCCGCCACGCTACGCTGCGCGTTGGTGAGCAATGCAGCGAACGCGTTATCGGGATCGCTCGTGACGAGGTTTACGAAGCCCACCGGATCGGCGCCAATGAGGTCCCACAGATAGGGCGCGGTTTCGGCAATACTCGCCAAAAGGCCGCCCAACGCCGGATGCTCGATAGTCAGCGCAGCGAGCGCCTTGCCGGCGGCGCTGGTTTTGATTTCAGCAAGCCACGCCTTCACGCGCGCGGTTCCTGCCGCGGACGACAGCGGCAGCGCGCCGGCGAGACGCCGGATCAATGCCGCTTCGTCAATTTTTTTCCCGGACCGTTTTTTGACCGGGGGCCGGCTCATGCGGTCCCCGCCGGCCCGGCGCGCGGCAGTGCGATGGTGGAGCGCAGGCCGGGATGATTGTCTTCGAGCTTCAATTCGCCGCCGTGCAGGCGCGCCACCGCGGCGGCGAGGCTCAAGCCTAATCCCGAGCCCGGCTCGGAGCGGCTCTGCTCGAGCCGCACGAAGCGTTCCACCACCCTTCCGCGGTCGGCTTCGGCGATGCCCGGGCCGCGATCGGCGACGCTGAGCGCGATGCGCTCGCCGTCGTTGCCGGCCTTGACCACGATCTCGGCCGGCGCGCCGTTCACTTTGCCGTTGGGTCCGGCATATTTGATGGCGTTATCGATCAGGTTTGCCAGCGCCTGGCTGACCAGCTCGCGATTGCCGCGCACCGGCGCGGCCACCGGCGCCTCGACCGTAAGAGCGATCCCCTTCTCGTCGGCCAGCGGCTCGTAGAGCTCGCCAACGTCGCGGGCGATTTCGGCGGCGTCGAATTCGGTCATGTTGTCGCGCGCCTGGCCGGACTCCGCGCGCGCGATCATTAATAGCGCGTCGAAGGTGCGGATGAGATCGTCGGATTCCGCGATGGTGGCTTCCAGCGCCGCGCGATAGTCGTCGACACCCGACGCGCCGCGCAGCGCCTGTTCGCAGCGGTTGCGCAGCCGCGTCAGCGGCGTTTTCAGATCATGGGCGATGTTATCGGAGACTTCCTTCAGCCCGCGCATCAGCGCTTCGATGCGCTCAAGCATGGCGTTGAGATGCTCGGCGAGGCGGTCGAGCTCGTCGCCGGTGCCGGCGACCGGCAGGCGGCCGGCGAGATCGCCGGCCATGATGGTCTGCGCCGTCTCGGTCATGGCCTCGATGCGGTTGAGCACGCGCCGGCTGACGAAGAAGCCGCCGGCCAGCCCCAGCACGATGACCAGCGCCAGTGACCATTGCCCGGCATTGGCGATGATGCCGAACAGCCGCTCGCGTTCCTCGAGGTCGCGCCCGACCAGAAGGCGGAAGCCGCCGGGCAACTGCACCACCTGCACCAGCGCGCGATGATCGTTGCCTTCCGGCGCTTCGAGGCGGCGATAATTGGTTTCGAGCCAGCCCGGATGATCGAGCACGCCGGGCTCCAGCGAGCCGACATTGCCGGCAAGCCCTTCGCCTGTCGCCGTGGTGACCAGGTAGAGGCTCGATCCCGGCCGCCGCGAGCGCAGGTCGACAACGATGACCAGGCGCCTGATGCCGCCTTGATTGTACTGCTCGCGCAGCCCGGAGATTTCGGTGTCGACGGTCGTCGTGATCTGCTCGGTGATCAGACGGCGCGTATTGAGCGCGAAATAACCGAGCAGCGACACCGCAAAGACGATGAAGATAAGCAGATAGGCCAGCGTCAGCTGGAACGCCGTGGTGCGCAGTAACTTGCCGAGTGCGGTCACGGGTCAGGCTCTTTCAGATCGCTTGCCGATTTCGTTCTCGGAAAAATCCTCTTCCCAGAACTCGGCGGAAGCGCGTTTGCCGCCCCGCTGGTTGTCAGCTTCGGCCCGCCGCAATTCGACCCGGCGAATCTTGCCGGAGATCGTCTTCGGCAGTTCGGCGAATTCGAGCCGCCGCACCCGCTTGAATGGCGCCAGCGCCACCCGGCAATGCTGGAAGATCGACAGCGCGGTAGCGCGGTCCGCCGCGTGGCCCGGCGCCAGCGACAGAAAGGCCTTCGGCACGGCAAGCCGCATCGGATCGGGCGACGGCACGACGGCGGCTTCGGCGACGGCCGGATGCTCGATCAGGACGCTTTCGAGCTCGAACGGGCTGATGCGATAGTCGGACGATTTGAAGACATCGTCGGCGCGGCCGACATAGGTCAGATAGCCATCGTCGTCGATCGAAGCGACGTCGCCGGTGCGATAGACGGCGCCGTCCATCGGGCGGATGCCGCCGTCGTCGGCCTGATAGCCTTGCATCAGCCCGGTCGGCCGCGGCTCCAGCACCAGGCAGATCTCGCCTTCCTTCTGCTCTTTGTCGTTCACGTCGAGCAGCGCCACCCTATAGCCCGGCAGCGGCCGTCCCATCGAACCCGGCTTCACGGTCTGGCCCGGCGAATTGCCGACCAGTGCCGTGGTTTCGGTCTGGCCGTAGCCGTCGCGGATGGTGATGCCCCACGCTGCTTTGACCTGCTCGATGACTTCCGGATTGAGCGGCTCGCCGGCGCCGATCAATTCGCGCATGTGCACCTTCCAGGCGCTCAAGTCCTCTTGGATCAGCATGCGCCACACCGTCGGCGGCGCGCAGAACGTGGTGACGCCGCAGCGCGCGATGGTGTCGAGCAGACCCTTGGCGTTGAAGCGGCGCTGATTGACGATGAAGATCGTCGCCTGCGCGCTCCACGGCGAGAAGAAGCAGCTCCAGGCATGCTTGGCCCAGCCGGGCGAAGAGATATTGAGATGGATATCGCCCGGCTTGAGCCCGATCCAGTAAATGGTCGACAGATGGCCGACCGGATAGCTCTGGTGGCTGTGCAGCACGAGCTTGGGCGTCGCCGTGGTGCCCGACGTGAAATACAGCAGCATTGGGTCGTCCGCCCGCGTCTCGCCGTCGGGCGCAAAATCGGCGGATGCCGCGTAGGCATTCTCATAGGGCACCCATCCCGACACGGCGCTGCCGACGGCAATCCGCGTATAGTCGCCCGGCAGGTCGGCGAATTTAGCGGCGACGTCCGAACTGGTGATGACGTGGCGAACGCGGCCGCGGGCGAAGCGGTCGGCGAGATCGTTGCGGGTCAGCAGCATGGTCGCCGGCACGATCACGGCGCCGAGCTTCATCGCCGCCAGCATGCATTCCCACAGCGGCACGACATTGCCGAGCATCAGCAGAATGCGGTCGCCGCGGCGGACGCCGAGGCCGCGCAGCGCATTGGCGACGCGGTTCGAGCGCTCGCTCAATTCGGCGAAGGACAGCTTGGTCTCGCCCGCATCCTCGTCGACCAGCCACAGCGCCGGCTGTCCATTGGCGCGCGCCATCGGATCGAAGTAATCGAGCGCCCAGTTGAAGCGCTCGAGCTTCGGCCAGCGGAAATCGCGGTAGGCGGTCGTGTAGTCCTCGCGATGGCGCAGTAAAAATTCGCGCGCTGCGAGGAATGGTGCTGCATCGTTCGCGCTCATGCGATCTCCCGTGATCCCGCGAGCAGGATGAAATTGCTCGGCGCCGTCAGCGCGCGCCTTCGCGGATCATGTAACCCGCACCACGCACCGTATGTAAGAGCGGCTGCGCAAAGCCTTTGTCGATCTTCGACCGCAGCCGCGAAATGTGCACGTCGATCACGTTGGTCTGCGGGTCGAAATGATAATCCCAGACGTTCTCCAGCAACATGGTGCGGGTCACGACCTGGCCGGCATGCCGCATCAGATATTCGAGCAACCGGAATTCGCGCGGCTGTAATTGCAGCTCCTGCCCGGCGCGGCTGACTTCGTGCGACAGCCGATTGAGCTCGAGATCGCCGACGCGATAGACCGTCTCCTCGCCGCGCTTGCCCGGACGGCGGGCGAGCGCCTCGACACGGGCCAACAACTCAGAAAAGGCGTAGGGCTTGGCCAGATAATCGTCGCCGCCGGTGCGCAATCCTTTGACCCGGTCGTCGACTTGGCCGAGCGCGGAGAGAATAAGCACCGGCGTTTCTATCGATTTGCCGCGCAAGGTGTTGATGATGGAAAGGCCGTCGCGCTTGGGCAACATGCGGTCGATGATCAGCACGTCGTATTGGCCGTCGAGCGCCATCGCCTGGCCTTCCTCGCCGTCGGTGGCCTGGTCGGCGATATGGCCAACCTCGCGGAACGCCTTGACCAGATAATCGGCCGCGTCGCGATCGTCCTCAATGATGAGAAGGCGCATGATGTGCTGCCATGGTCAGGGAGCCGTGCCGGCCGGCGTCCCGCCTCGAATCATATTGTTTGCCAACCGCTTTCGGCAATATCGATCACTGACGCGAACCAGGACGCGGGGCGGTGATCGGCCGCGCCGCCGTACGATCGCAATATCGCAAAATAGTGAGGGGGTGGCGAGCAGTGCCCGCCACCCCCTCTACCCACTCCACCCCGGCGGGGGCGACGTATGCCGGGAGGCAGAGTTGGTATTCGGCGGGGACGGGCCTTACGGCCCGTCCCCAGGGTACGCCCGCCAGCGGGGGCGACGGATGCCGGCGGATCGCCCCATTACTCAGGCGTTGCCAAGCGGCAGGGCGACAAACTTGGTGCCCTGGCCCGACTTCACCCGGAATAAGACAGCGCGTTTGCCCTCCTTGCGCGCATCGGCAAGACTTTTGCGGACGTCGGCCGGCGTCGACACCGTCTTGCCGCCCACGTCGAGAATGATGTCGCCGACCTGGAAGCCGTGATCGGCGGCAATGCCGCCTTCGGCGACCGCGGTAACCACGACGCCGTTGCCGTCGGACCCCGAGACCTTGCTGGCTGGCGCCAGCGTCAGGCCGAGCTTCGGCATGTCGCCGTCCGGCACTTCGCGCTGGTTCTGCGGCGTGTTCTCGGCCTGCTTTTCGTTCGGCAAGGTGCCGAGCGTCAGCGTCACGGTTTTTTCCTGGCCCTGATGGATCAGCCCAAGCTTTACGGAGCTGCCCGGCGCCATGGTGCCGATGCGGCGCGCCAGTTCACGCGCATCGTGGATCTCGGCGCCGTCGACCGAGGTGATGACGTCGCCGCTTTGGATGCCGGCCTTGACCGCCGGGCTGTCGGGCTGCGGCTCGGACACCAGCGCGCCGGTGGTCTGCTTCAAGCCCATACTGTCGGCAAGGTCGGGCGTGAGCGCCTGGATCTGCACACCGATCCATCCGCGGGTCACACTGCCCTTGTCGCGCAGCTGAGCGACCACGGTTTTCACGGTGTCCGCCGGAATGGCGAAGGCGATGCCGACGGAACCGCCGGACGGCGAGAAGATCGCGGTGTTGACGCCGATGACGTTGCCGTCGACGTCAAAGGTCGGGCCGCCGGAATTGCCTTTGTTCACCGGAGCGTCGATCTGAATGAAGTCGTCATAGGGACCAGCGCCGATATCGCGACCGCGCGCCGAGACGATACCCGCGGTCACGGTGCCGCCGAGGCCGAACGGATTGCCGACAGCAAGAACCCAGTCGCCTATTCGCGGCAAAGCGTCGGACAGTTTCACGAAAGGAAAGTTCGCGCCGTCGACTTTGATCAGCGCCAGGTCGGAGCGCGGGTCGGTGCCGATGACCTTCGCCGTGTAGGTCTTGCCGTCATCGGCGGTGACGGTGACGTTCTCGGCATTCTGCACCACGTGATTGTTGGTTACCGCGTATCCGTCGGCTGAGATGAAGAAACCCGAACCTTGGCCGGTGACGATCTCTTTCTCTTTGCCGCCCGGCCCATTGGGGGCGCCGAACTTGCGGAAGAACCGCTCGAACGGCGAGCCGGGCGGGAACGGCATGTCATCGTCGGTCAGAGCGGAATTGGCTGGACGCTCCAATTTGACGCGCACCGAGATCACCGAGGGTTTGACCTTCTCGACGATGTCGGCAAAGCCGACCGGCCGCTGCGGAAGCTGTTGGACTTTGTCGGTGAGATTCTGCGCTTGCGCCGAAGTGCCGAACAGATCGGTATGCGGCGCGAATACCAGCGCCAAAGTGCCGAACCCGGCGACCGTGGTCGCCAGCAGCGCCCAGCGCCGCGCCGACAGTGTTGAACGTGGCCTTTTGCCGTGCATTACCGTCTCCAAATCGCTACGTCGCCCTGCGACGGATGGCGCCCCGGCCCCGAATGTAGGCGCCAAGATGAGACGGTCAGCCTTACCGGCCTCTGTCGGCGGGATTAAAACTTTGTAATGTTCGGCCGCAAGGCACTATCATTTAAAATCAATGGCTTGAAGCAATTGCTTTAGGTGTTTTCGCCGCTTCAAAAGAAAATGGGTGAGCAAAACTTACATCCCAGGTCTACGTACCAGGTCTACGTAGCCGAGCTATCGCGCAAAAGTTCCGCCAAACGCGCTTCTTCGGCCGATGTCAGGTTTTCCTGTTCTCCCGCCACCTGCCCGCTGCGGCGGCGGCGTAGATCCAGCAGGATCACCGCCGCCCCGACCAGCAGAACGGTGGGTGGAAGGCCCCACAGCGCCGCCGTGTGCCATGACAGGCGCGGCTTGAGCAGCACGAATTCGCCGTAACGGGCGACCAGGAAATCGAGCACCTGAGCGTCGCTGTCGCCGGCCTTGATGCGGTCGCGCACCAGCACGCGCAAATCATGAGCCAGTGGCGCTCCAGAATCGTCGATCGACTCGTTCTGGCACACCATGCAGCGCAATTCCTTGGACAGCGCGCGGGCGCGCGCCTCCAAAGTCGGATCCGACAGCATTTCGTCGGGCTCGACGGCCCAGAGTCTTGTCGGCGCCAACAGCGCGATCAGCAGCAGGAGCGCGTGCACATATTTCACGGCATTCACTCCGCCGCCTGCAGCGCTGGCTTATCCTTGGCTTTGGCCTTGGCTGGCCGCGGCGCGCCGACGCGCAGCCGCCGATCGGACAGCGACAGGCCGCCGCCGAAAAACATGATGATGGCGCCGAGCCAGATCATCAGCACATGCGGCTTGAAGAACAGCCGCACCGGAACAGTGCCGTCCGGGTTCGGGTCGCCGAGCGATAGATAAAGCTGGCTGAAGCCGCGCGACATCAATGCCGCTTCCGTGGTCGCCATGTTGCGGGCGGGGAACGTGCGGCGGCTCGGCTCCATGGCGCCGATCACGTCGCCGCTCGCACGACGCACGGTGAAGTGGCCGACGACATCGCGGTAGTTCGGACCGGGGCGATTGAACACGCCGTCGAAGGTCAGCCGGTAATGAGAAATGTCGATGATCTCTCCCGGCTTGACCGCGACAATTCGCTCGCTGCCCCATGCGGTCACGGCGACGATGCCCAAAAGCGTCACGCCGATGCCGAAATGGGCAAAGGCCGTGCCCCATACCGAGCGCGGCAGACCGATCGCCCGCATCAAGGTCGCGCGCATCGGCAGGCGCAGGATCATGGTGCGCTCGGCAATGTCGGTCACCGCGCCGGCCATGACGAATACCGCGATGCCGACCCCGAACGGCGCCAGCACCGGCCCACCGTGTTCGATGGCAAAGGCGGCGGCGACGGCGACGGCGGCGAGCACCGCGGCGGCGAGCAGGCGTTGCGCCGCGCTGACGATATCGCCGCGCTTCCAGCCGAGCAGCGGCCCTAACGGCATCACCAGCATCAGCGGAATGAACAGCGGGCCGAAGGTGGCGTTGAAGAACGGCGGGCCGACGGAAATCTTGTCGCCGGTCAAAGCCTCGAGCGCCAGCGGATAGAGCGTGCCGACAAAGACTGTCGCACAGGCCGAGGTCAGGAACAGATTGTTGAAGACCAGCGCGCCCTCGCGCGAGATCGGCGCGAACAGGCCGCCCTGTTTGAGCAAAGGGGCGCGCCAGGCATAGAGCGCCAACGCGCCGCCGATGAAGACGACGAGAATGGCGAGGATGAAAATGCCGCGCGTCGGATCGACGGCGAAGGCATGCACCGAGGTGAGCACGCCCGAGCGCACCAGGAAGGTGCCGATCAGCGACAGCGAGAACGCAATGATGGCAAGCAGGATGGTCCAGACCTTGAGCGCGCCGCGCTTTTCCATGACCACGGCGGAATGCAACAGCGCCGTGCCGGCGAGCCACGGCATCAGCGACGCATTCTCGACCGGATCCCAAAACCAAAAACCGCCCCAGCCGAGCTCGTAATAGGCCCAGTACGAGCCGCCGGCGATGCCGAGCGTCAGGCACATCCAGGCGCCGAGCACCCATGGCCGCACCCAGCGCGCCCAGGCCGCGTCGATGCGGCCTTCGATGAGCGCGGCAATGGCGAAGGAGAATGCGATCGAGAAGCCGACATAACCGAGATAGAGCATCGGCGGATGGAACGCGAGACCAGGATCCTGGAGGATCGGATTGAGATCGCGGCCTTCGAACGGCGCATCGGCAATTCGCAGGAACGGATTCGACGTGATCAGAATGAACAGCTCAAAGGCGGCGGCGATCCAGGCCTGCACGGCGAGCGCATTGGCCTTGAGCGTCACCGGCAGATTGTTGCCAAACAGCGCGACCAAGGCGCCGAAGAACGCCAGGATGGAAACCCACAGCATCATCGAGCCTTCGTGGTTGCCCCAGATGCTGGTGAGCCGATAGATCAGCGGCATCGCCGAATTGGAATTCTCGTAGACATTGAGCACCGAGAAGTCGGACGCGACGTAGCATTCGGCGAGCGCCAAAA
The DNA here is from genome assembly GCA_050010715.1 of Xanthobacteraceae bacterium. Classification (GTDB taxonomy): domain Bacteria; phylum Pseudomonadota; class Alphaproteobacteria; order Rhizobiales; family Xanthobacteraceae; genus BOG-931. Next base: position 9,207 of record JBEKKM010000106.1, read on the forward strand.
ACGCGATGGCGACGAAGACAAATTGCGCCAGCGCCGCCGGCGCGGCGATGCTCATCAGCGCCGCATCGTTCGTCCGCGTGCCGACGATCGGCATGATGCCCTGGATGAGCGCCAGCCCCAGCGCCAGCATCAAGGCGTAATGGCCGAGCTCAGGAATCATTTGTTCGCTCCCGTCACCGGCATCGCGGCCCGCTGCGCATAATCGTCCTTCCAATGGCCGGACTTCTTCAAGGCATCGGCAACTTCCTTCGGCATGTAGGTCTCGTCATGCTTGGCGAGAATGGTATCGGCATTGAAGGTGCCGCCGCCGTCGATTGTGCCCTCGGCAACGACGCCCTGCCCTTCGCGGAACAGATCGGGCAGCACGCCCTTATAACTCACCGGGAGCTCGCTCTTGCCGTCGGTGACTTCGAAGCGGACGCGCAGATCGTTGCCGCGAACGATGCTGCCGTCTTTCACCAGGCCGCCGAGCCGGATGCGCGTGCCAGGGCCGATGTGCTTTTCAGCAATGTCGCTCGGCGAATTGAAGAACACGATGGAATCGCGGAAAGCGTTGAGCATCAGCGCTACCGCGACCGCGAGCACGCCGAGCCCGGCGCCGATCAGAATCAGGCGTCGTTGCTTGCGCGTCATTTATGTCCAGCTCCGCTGCATGATGCTGCCATCAACCTTCCAGCCCGAGACCTTTGACGAGTTCGTCGACCCGTTTGACGTCGTCAGGATGATCTGCCAGCGCGTGCCGCGCATCGGCGGCGGCATCCTTGGCCTTGTCGCGGTCGCCGAGTACGGCATAGGCGCGCACCAGGCGCAACCAGCCTTCCACATCGGCGCCCTGGGCGTGCAGGCGATCGGACAAGCGGCCGACCATGCCGCGGATCATCTCGACGCGCTGCTCGTCGCTCATATTCGCCGTGGCCGCAATATCTGCGTCGCTCGGGCCGGCCGCTTCCGGAACCGGCTCGCCGGTGACGCGACCGAGCGCGGCGCGGACGAAGCCGACCCACGGCGCGCCGGCCGGCGCCTCTTCGAGCATGGTGCGCCATCGCGCTGCGGCGGCGGCGCGGTTGCCGTCCTGCTCGTCGGCGAGACCGAGAAAATATCGCGCCTTGGCCTCGTGCGGATCGCCCGTCACGGCGGTTTCAAAAACGTGCTTGGCCTCATCGGTCACGACGCCGTTGGCGGCGGCAACCAAGGCCTCGCCGAGATCGGCATCGCGCGTCGCGGTCTCGCCGTTGAGCGTAAGCGCTTTACGCCGCGCCATGACCGCGTCGTCAAAGCGGCCGAGCCGCAGATAGACCGGAGCGATCACCTCCCAACCAGCACCGTCATTGGGACTTTTCGCCAGATGCGCTTCGACCTGGCCAACCAGCGCGTCGATCGACTGGTCGCCGGGCGCCGCCTTGACGCGGGCGAAGGCGGGTTGGCCTGGAACATTCGGCGAGCCGAGCGCGAGATAAAAGCACAGCGGCAATAGCGCCAGCACGATCAGCGCCGCGACGGCGGCAGCGCGGCGGCGCCGCAGCGACTGCGCCGCGCTCGCGGTCGGCACAGCCACGGTCGCCTGCGCATCGGCTGCGGCCAACAACCGGCGCGAGACTTCGACGCGCGCGGCCTCGGCTTCGGTCTGGCCGATCAGGCCGGCGCTGCGATCTCGGCCGATCTCCTCCAATTGATCCTGGTAGACCGCAAGGTCGGTGCCGCCGCGACCGGCGGCGGTCTTTCGCCCAAGCGGCCACAGCACGGCGAGGATTGCCGCTGCGGTCATCAAGGCGAAAACGATCCACAGAATCATGGGCAGGTCTTTAGTGCCATTCTAGCGCAGGCCGCGGTCGTCACCGCCACACCAATGCAGGCTCACAGCCGGTTGCCGAGCGCCGCGTCCTTACATCACGGCGCGACTGTGGCCGCAATGGGAACTGCGGCGCGGCAATTGCGCACTCAGGCGCGGACGGACTTGCGCTCGGTGGTTGCGGCCTGCACGGCAACGTCGGCGGCCTTGGTCAACAGCTCGGCATATTCGGCGCCGAACAACGATCGGCACAGGCGGATCGCGGCGTCGACCTGCGACTGCCGGAACGGGCGCTCCCGCGCCTCGGCATGGCGCAAGGCATCGAGCAGCACCTTGGTGCCAGTCTCCAGATATTGCGTCAGTTCCGAATAAGCCCGCACCGTGACTTCGCTGAGCGCAAGCTCGCCCGCGTAATTACGGCAGGCGTTGACGAATTCGACCCGCGCCTGCACGTCCTCGACTTCGATGCTGTCGACTGTCGAGCCGGGACGGATCTCTTTGGCCGGCGGCGGACGCAGCAGACGGCGGACCCGGCCGGGCGCCGCATCGATCTCGGATTTCAGCAGGTTGGAAACGTCGCTACGAATCGCGGCCAATTGCCGACTCCAGGTCGACTCGACGGACAAATCCATTTCCGTGCGCAGCCCGCGCGCGGCGCCGTGCAGCTCCTTGAGTATCGACGTCACCGGCTTGCCGGCTTTGAACGCGGTGCGCAGGTCGCTGACCGTGGCTTCCATCTCACTGAGCACGATCGTCACCGCCACCGCATAGGGCGTTTCGGCGACGCGCGCGGCAACGTCGCTCTCGGCGACGCGAGTGGCGAGACGAATGAGCTGCCACGGCGCGGCGAGCCGGCTCATCAGCAGCACGAGACCGTAGCGGATGACGTCGGCCTTGCGCGCCGCGTCGCCGCCGAGCGACTTCGCCGCGCACGCGGTATCGATATGCACCTTGGCCTGCTCGATCAATTCGCGCTCGAAGACGCGCACATAGTTCGGCAACCGCTTGACCAGGTCTGCGAGCGCGTCACGGACTTCGAGCACATGCAGGAGGGTCGCTACGTCCTCGGTCGCCCGTGGCGTACCAACCTGAATGGCGAGCCGGCGTTGCGCCTTCTCATCGGCGCCGACCGTGGCCAGGGTTTCCCGCATGCGCAGGGTGGCGCGTTCATGCAGGGCGCGGACCAGTTGATCGGCCTTGGTCTTGTCGTCGGCGAGAAGTGCGCGATTGATGTCCTCGGTCAGCGCCTTGGCTTCGGCCGGAATCAGATCGCGGCCGATCCAGCCCCAGATCGGCTCGAGCGAAAGCCGCGCGATGCGGCCGACGCGCTTGTGGTCGGCGGCGGCGTCGATCAGGAACGGCTCGAACGGCATGAAGAACAAGCGCGCCGCGTCGCCGATGCGCGGCACCTGCTGCGCCTCGGCGCGGATGGTGCGGCGCAGCTCCTCCAGCACCAGCTCGCTGCCGGCCATGTCGTCGCCGCGCAATTGGGCGCGTTCGAGCTCTGCGATCAGCATCGCCCGCGCTTCCGGCTTGAGGTTCCGGAGATATTCCCGCAGCCGTTCGACGGATTGCCCGTCGCTCGTCATCGCACCCGCCTCTCGAGGCCACACCGTTAACCTTTCTACTAGCGGGGCGCTTAAGAAGGGGTTACGCAAAACACCCGGATTTCAAGGCGATAGTCCCGGCAACGGTCAGTTGATCGTGGTCCAGGTGCCGTCGGGATTGCGGCAGGCGGTGCCGCGCGCGCTCTGCGGGGCACCGTCGACATAGACCGTGTGGGTATATTGCCGGCAAGTGGCGCCGTTGGCCTGGTAGGCAGGGCCGGGCACGACATTGCCGTAGCGGCCGGAATCCGGATTGCGCCAGGCGACCGGGGCGCCTGACGGCCCGGTTTCCAGCGCCTGCATTTGGGCCGCGTAGGCGCGACGCTTGTCCTCGTCGTCCATCGCCGCGCCGATCCGGTTGCCGAACAAGCCGCCGACCGCGGCGCCGATCACAGTCCCAGCGAACCGGTTACCGACGCTGCCGCCGATGGCATTGCCGATCAAACCGCCGGTCACGGCGCCGACCGCTGTGCCGCCTGCCTCCTTCGGCCCGGAATCGGCGGTGCAGGCCGCGACGCTCAGGCCAAGGAGCGCAAATGGAATGAAGCGGCGTGCCGACATGACCCCCAACGCCTTTCGGGACAGACCCGCTGCCCGGCACTGAACTGTGCACCAGAGGAGGCTATTAGGGCAAAACTCTGTTCGCATCGGCAACGGCGCCGCGGCATGGCAGCGCTGCAAGCCGCTATGTCGCGCCGCCGCATACTGGCGGCTGTGGCACCGTTTGGCTAAGTTCCGCGGCGACCCCATCGAAACTTCCAAAAGTAAGCATCAAGAGCAAAAGCATGATGTCGAAAAGCCGCGCCGTGTCGTCTCGGCGCTTCGGATGGACGCTGCCGGCTTTGGCGCTAGCGCTCGGCGCCGTTGCCGTTCCGGCGCAGGCGCAGGATTTTCCAACGCGCACGGTAAAAATCGTGGTCCCCTTCCCCGCCGGCGGCACCGCCGACGTCATGCCGCGCATCATTGCCGATTGGCTGTCGCGCAAATGGGGGCAATCGGTGATCATCGAGGATCGCTCCGGCGCCGGCGGCAATGTCGGCGCCGAGGTCGCGGCGAAATCCGATCCCGACGGCTACACGCTGCTATCGTCGCCGCCGCCGCCGCTCGTCATCAATCAAAACCTCTATCCGCATCTCGATTTCGATCCGCTGCAATTCGTGCCTATCGCGGTGATAGGTCGGACGCCGAATGCACTCGTGGTCAATCCGGACAAGATCGCCGCCAGCACGGTCGCAGATTTCATCGCCTACGCCCAGGCCAATCCCGGCAAGATCACGACGGCCACGCAAGGCAACGGCACCACCTCGCACCTGACGTCGGAATTGTTCCAGATGATGGCGAAGGTGAAGTTGCAGAACGTGCCGTATCGCGGCTCGGCGCCAGCGCTCAACGATCTCGCCGGCGGCGCCGTCGACAGCATGTTCGACAATCTCGGCGTGTCGATGCAGCTCGTCAAAGCCGGCAAGCTGAAACTCATCGCGGTCGCCTCGCCCAGTCGCGTGGCGACCTTGCCCGACGTGCCGGCCATCGCCGAGACGCTGCCGGGATTTGCGGCGGTGACGTGGTATGCCCTGGTCGCACCGCCGAAAACACCCGCCGCGATCGTCGATAAGATCAATGCCGGCGTCAACGAAGCGCTGCGCGATCCCGACGTGCAGAAGCGCCTCGCCGATCTCTCCTCCGAGCCGGTCGGCGGCACGCCGCAATCAACCGCCGCCTACTTTCACGACGAAGCCGAACGCTGGAAAAACGTCATCACGTCCGCCCATGTAACTTTGGAATAAGTGACATTGGAATAAGCGAAGTCATGAAACACAGTACCGATCGGATACTCACGACTCACGCCGGCAGCCTGCCGCGGCCGCCCGATCTCTTGGCGCTGATCGAGCACGACGGGCCCAAGGCATTCGACAGCGCTGCGGCGGCGCAGCGGCTCACCGCCGCGGTCGGCGAGATCGTGCACAAGCAGATCGATCTCGGCGTCGACGTGGTCGACGACGGCGAATACGGCAAGCCGAGCTTTGTCAGCTATATCAACGAACGGCTCGGCGGCTACGAGGTCGATACCCGCGCCGGGCCACGCAACCAATGGGCCACGTCGCGCGAGGGCCTGTCGTTCCCGGAATTCTATTCGCAGACCCACGCCGGCTCTACCCACACCCACATGATCTGCACCGGGCCGATCACCTACAAAGGCCACGCCCGGCTCAAGCGCGACATCGATAATTTCAAAGCGGCGCTCAAAGGCGCCAAGGTCGAAGAGGCATTCATGCCGGCGATCTCGCCGTCCAATATCGAGGACTGGCAGAAGAACGCCTATTACAAATCGACCGAGGACTACATTTTCGCAATCGCCGATGCGATGCACGAGGAATACAAGGCCATCGTCGATGCCGAATTTTTGGTGCAGATCGACGATCCGCGGCTGGTCACCTATTACATCATCCATCCCGAATCGAGCATTGCCGATTGCCGCAAATGGGCGGAGGTGCGGGTCGAGGCGCTCAATCACGCGCTGCGCGACATCCCGCCGGAGAAAATCCGCTTCCATACCTGCTACGGCATCAATATGGGCCCGCGCATCCACGACATGGAGCTCAAGGACATCGTCGATATAATCTTAAAAATCCGCGCCGGCGCCTATTCGTTCGAGGCGGCTAACCCGCGCCACGAACACGAATGGAAAGTGTGGAAGAACGTCAAGCTGCCGGACGGCAAGATATTGATCCCCGGCGTGATCTCGCATTCGACCATCCTGGTCGAGCATCCCGAGCTGGTCGCCGAACGCATCGTGCGCTACGCCAACGTAGTCGGCCGCGAAAACGTCATCGCTGGCTCCGATTGCGGCTTCGCCACGTTTGCCGGCTCCAAGGAAGTGCATCCCTCGATCGTGTGGGCGAAATTCAAGGCGCTCAGCGACGGCGCGCGGATCGCGTCGAAAGAGTTGTGGGGCTAGCGGCGCCGAGGCGTGCGATGGCGAGCGATTATGGGATTGGCGCCAGGCTGCCACGGCTCGAGGATGCGCGCTTTCTCGAAGGGCGCGGCCAGTTTTGCGCCGACATAGCGCTACCGGGAACACTGCACGCCGCTTTTGTGCGCAGCCCCCATGCCCACGCCCGCATCCTCGCAGTACGCAAACCGCAAGGGTTGGAAGACCGCATCTATCTAGCGGGGGACCTCACCGGCGTCGGCAAGATGCGCTCGACCGCAAAGCTGCCCGGCTTCAAGCCTTCCGATTGGCCGATCCTGGCCGCAGGTAAAGTGCGTCACGTCGGCGAACCGATCGCGATGGCGCTTGGATCGACACGCGCCGAGGCCGAAGACTTCGCCGCTCTCGTCGAGGTGGATTTCGAGACGCTACCGCCGGTGGTGACCATGGCGGATGCGCTCAAGAAAGTGGCGCCGTTTGTTCACGACGAATGGGGCGACAACATTCTCGTCGATATCAAGCTCGAGGCCGGCGACCTCAATGCGGCGAAATCTGCTGCCGCCCACGTGGTCGAGCGCAAGTTTCGCATGAACCGGATGCACCCGCTGCCGCTCGAGGGACGCGCCTGCATCGCGTCCTACGACAGCCGGCTCGATGAGCTGATCGTTTATGTCGCCCATCAATTGCCGGTTCCACTGCAGATCGGATTGGCGCAAGTGCTCGGCATCAGCCAGCGCCGGCTGCGCGTGGTGGTGCCTGACGTCGGCGCATCGTTTGGGCTGAAGACTTATGTGGAAAGCGAAACAGTATGCGTGGCCTGGGCGGCGATGCGGCTGCGCCGCCCGGTGCGATGGATCCAGGATCGCTACGAATCGCTGGTCTGCGACGCCACCTGCCGCGACTACGAATGCAAAGTGATCGGTTATGCCGATGCGCAGGGCCGTGTGCTCGGTCTCGAATGCGACGTCACCGTGGATTCGGGCGCCTATTCGCCGTGGCCGTGGCCTGCCGGAATCGAAGGCGGCCTCGCGGTTGGCAACATGCAGGGCTGCTACGACATCCGCGCGTTTCGCGGCCGCGCCATCAACGTCGTCAGCAACAAGCCCGCCGGCCAGCCGTTCCGCGGCGTGGCGCGGCCATTGTCGTGCATCGGCCACGAGATCGTCATGGACGGTATCGCAGCAGCGGTCGGCATCGATCCGGTCGAAGTGCGGCTGCGGAATTTCGTCAAGCCCGAGCAGATGCCCTATGTGTCGATCACCAAGAAGACGCTCGACAGCGGCAACTATGTCGCGGCGCTCAAGCGCGCCGCCGAGCTCATCGATCTTCCGGCGGTGCGGGCACGCCAGCAAAACCGCGAGCCCGACGGCCGGCTGATCGGCGTCGGCTTTGCATCGTTCTATGAGCAGACCGCGTACGGCACCGGACCGTTCGGCTATTCGGCGTGGGGTATCGAGCTGGTGCCGGGAATGGAGCCCGCGGTGGCGCGTCTCACCGGCGACGGCGAGCTCGTTCTCGAAGTCGGTTCGCATTCGCACGGCCAGGGACACGAGACGGTGTTCGCCCAGGTCGCGCACGAGGTTTTGGGTATCGAGCCGCGCAAGATCGCCGTGCGCTTCGGCGACACCTCGACCTCGCCCGCCGGTACCGGCACCTACACGTCGCGTTCGATGGTCACGACCGGCGGCGCGATCGCCGAGGCCTGCCGGCTGCTGATGTCGCCGATTGCCAAGATCGGGGCGCATCTCATGCAGTGCAAAGCCGGCGACGTTGAAATCAAGAACGGCCGCGTTCACGGCCCGCAAGGCAGCGTGGAGTTCGCCGAGATCGGCCGCGCCTGGTACCACCATCCGGAAGATTTGCCGGCCGACATGGACGCCGGCGGTCTCACTGCCACGGCCGGCCACAAGGCCCATGACCCCGGCGTGTTCTCCTATTCCGCCCACGCCGCCGTCGTCGCCGTCGATCCGGAGACCGGTGCCGTCGAGGTGATCGACTATGCCATCGTCGCCGACTGCGGCACGCGCGTGAACCCGATGCTGGTCGAAGGCCAGGTCGTCGGCGGCTTCTCCAACGGCCTCGGCAACGCGCTGTTCGAGGAGAACGGCTACGACGCGGCGGGTCAGCCGACGACCACGACGCTTGCCGACTACACGGCGCCGAACGCGGCGTCGATGCCGAATGTCAAACTCGATTTTATCGAGACGCCGTC
>JBEKKM010000107.1:0-17587 GCA_050010715.1 Xanthobacteraceae bacterium
AAAGCGTCAGCGCCGCCGCTCCGCCATGGGGCTGGCGCAAAGCCATCGCCTCGGCTGAGTCCAAAAATACCTTCGTCCCTGAACGCGCCCTGCAAAACCTACTTCTGCAACACAATCGGCCAGGAGCGGAATCATGCACCGCAACAAATTCGAGATGAAGCCCGACTCTGGAATTCACCTCATGCCGTGATCGCGACGTCGGTCCGTTCCGCCGATGCGCTCACGGGAACTGCACCATTCTGCAGCTCGTCCAGCCGCTGCTCGATTTGGCAGATGACGTGCCGGGAGAACGGCCCAAGATGCAGATAAAGCGCCGTCAGCAGGACGATAATCCGCGCCCATTGCGGATTTGTCGTTGCGCAATCGATGATCGCGCGCCGGAAAACGTCTTGCGCTCCCGGCAGCCGGGACACGATCCGGTGAACGACCTCCAGGCCGCCGAGCTTGCTCCGGGAATCGTTGGCGCGCGTCTGGCGATTCGGATTGGAGCGGCCGAGCAGACGGGACAGGCGTTGCAGGCGCTTGGCATAGGCAGCGGGCTCGTAGACCCGTTCTAGGACGCGCTTGTAGTCGGTCAGGATTTCGCTTCGCGGCCGCAGCGTGTCGAAGTTCAAGCCTTGCGTGCATTGATCCATGCCGACGACGCCATCCAATAGAAGCTCCGCATGCAGGCGACCTTCGCTGGCAAGACGGCGCGTCAGTTGGGTGTTCGGCAACGCATAAAGCAGGCCGACCATGCAGACCGGAATAGCGGCATCCTCGATGAGCGCGACGATGGCGTCCGCGACCGATCCGCGCTCGCTGTCGAAGCCGACGATGAAGCCCGCCGTCACATAGAGCCCGGCTGCGTAAATCTTATGAACGCTCTGGACGATGTCGCGCCGCGTATTCTGCTTTTTGCGCATCGCGATCAGCGTCGAGGTATCCGGACTCTCGATACCGATGAAGACACCGATGAAATTGGCCTCGTTCAAAAGCCGGAGCAGTTCTCCATCGTCGGCCAAGTTGAGCGACGCCTCGGTGGTGAACTCGAATGGATAGTCGTGCTCTTCGAGCCAGATCTTTAACTCGGGCAGGAACGCCTTGACCGCCTTCTTGTTGCCGATGAGGTTGTCGTCGACGAAGTCGACGTGACCGCGATAGCCGAGACGATAAAGCGCCTCCAGCTCGTGCAGCATCTGGGCGTTGGTCTTGGCGCGGGGCACTCGCCCGTAAAGCTCGATGATGTCGCAGAACTCACAGGTGAACGGGCAGCCGCGCGAGAATTGAACGCCGACGTAAAGATAATTCTCGACCTTTAAGAGATCGAATCGCGGAACTGGGGTCTTGGTGACGTCGACAGTGAACTTTTCGGCCTCGAAGACGCCGTCGCGGGCGCCTGCCTCCCAGGCCGCGATAAACTTGTCGATGATGCCCTCGGCTTCGCCAAGCACCTGGAAATTTGCTTTGCTGAAAAGCGCAGGCACCGAGGTCACGCCCGGGCCGCCGACGACCACCGGCTTGCCCCGCGCCCGGCACAGATCGATGATTGCGATCGTGTCAAAATATTGCGGCAGCATGCCGCCGGTCATGACCAGATCGGCCCATTCGAGGTCGCCAGCGGTCAGCGTCTCGGCGTTGCGGTCGACCAGCCGAACGGTCCATTCAGTTGGCAGCAGCGCCGCCACGGTGATGAGGCCGAGCGGCGTGGTCGGGTACTTCGCGTTGAAGAGTTCGCAGGCCGCCGCGAAATTCCAAAATGTTTCCGCACTAAAGCGGGGGTAAACCATCAGGACGTTACAGCGAGATACTGACGACATTAGTCCTCGCGGCATGGTGCAGGCCATGCCCTATGCCAATATCCGAGCTTTCTCGAATGGCGGCCGATGCAGCACCATACTGCTGTACTGTATCACATGGAAGGCGCCTATGAAGCGGAAACGCTCACCAGGGGGGTGGTGATGCACCAGACTGCCGCGCTGAGCTGCGCGTCACTCGTATGGCCGCTCGCAGCGCGCAGCAGTCGCCGGTGACTGAGTTCCTCAGCTCCCAAGCGTGTCGCTCATTCGTCGCCGCCTTCGGTTTTGCCGGCGCCGCGCGTCATGCGGCGCACCCAGCTGACGCCACGCAACCACTCGCGCGACGGCTGGGCCGGCCAGCCGTTATAGCGCGCGCCGGCGGGAACATCCGTGATAACTCCTGAGCGCTGAACAGCTCCAGAGGGATGTGGATTGCCTGAAACATGGGCAACCACTGTTACTCGTCGCCATCCGGGGTTGATTGGCAACAGCTGCAAATATAAATCCTGACAACTCCTCCTCCGCCTCGCAGCCCGAGATAGCCCGCGCAAGCCGCAAGCGCGGGGTTGCGAAGGCACGCAAACGCGTGGGGCAATGCCATGAAACTTCCCCGCCGAAAGCTTCTGATCGGGGACATACGAAGCGCTCGAATAACACTTTCGCACTGCATCAATTGCCGGTGGCGAAGCGCCGCTTTGGGTCAGCAGCGACCGATTTGTGGCGTTCGCGCATTGTCCGCTTTTCCCCCGATAGCGACCAAATCGCTGCGTCGCACTAAGTGACGCTGGGCCATTAGGGACCATTTGCGTTGCGCATTATGCAAATCTTGCACGATCGATCATCAGGCAGCGCAACGAACGCAAGGCGTGGCAGGCCGGGACGATCTTTCAAGTCATTTTGCCGAGCGAGGACTTGTGACTAGCAGCGTGGGTGGGCACCCGCCAAGCGGCACCGTCAGCGTGACATGGACGCAACGATGCTGTTCCCGCGCGGCAATGCCGCGATCAGCCGCAGCACGCCACCAGGATGCTGACGGTCGGCGACCCGATCAAGGTGAAAGCCGGTTTTGTTTTTTCCGCGGCGGCTTCCAGCGCCTCGTCGGTCATCTCGAAGGCTAAGAGGTCTTCGTCGCCCTGTTCGGGGGCCTTAATTCCGTCGGTCATTGTGCCAATCCGTATTGCTGGCCGGCATCGCCGCCTGCCGGCAAGCGCCATCATAGCAAGCCGGACGTCGCAAGGAAAATTGGCGCGGCCCGCCGCCGCCAAGGCGCGGATCGGCGGTTGTCGGCCACGGCCCGCCGTGACACCATCGGCGCCTCGGATTGTTGCAGGTTCGCGCACGAATGAGCAAAAAATTCGCCTGGGCCGCACTGCCCGACGAGCAGCTCCTGAAGGTCCGCCTCAAGAACCTTCATGTGAAGGTCGAGGGCACCTGGCTCGAGGACTGCCTCTTGACCTTGCACGACGAGCTCGCCGAGCACGGCCTCACGGTGCGGCCGCATGCCTGGATTTCCAACGAATGGTTCAGCCCGGAGAACTCGCCGGGCATCGCCATGCCGTTCTTTCTGGCCCATCCGCGGCTGATGCGGCTGGAAAAGAAAATGATCATCGACGTCGAAGGCGGCACCTGGAATTCGTGCATGAACATCCTGCGCCACGAAGCCGGCCATGTGGTGCAGCACGCCTATAAGCTTTATCGCCGCCGCCGCTGGCAGCAATTGTTCGGCGCGACCTCCAAACGCTATCCGCGCTATTACCAGCCGAACCCCGCCAGCCGCAATTACGTCCAGCATCTGCGGCTGTGGTACGCGCAGAGCCATCCCGACGAGGATTTCGCCGAGACTTTTGCGGTGTGGCTGCGGCCGCGCTCGAACTGGCGCACGCGCTATATCGGCTGGCCGGCGTTGAAGAAGCTCAGATATGTCGATCAGCTGATGCGGGAAATCGCCGGTAAGCGGCCGTTCCTCACCAATCGGGAAAAGGTCGATCCGCTCAGCACGTTCACCGAGACGCTCGGCGAGTACTATAAAAAGAAGCGCGAGCTTTATCTGGTCGATCCGCCGCGGACCTATGACCGCGACTTGCTGCGGCTGTTCTCGGCGGATCCAAAGCATCGCCATGCCGAGACGGCGGCGTCCTTCATCCGGCGCCACCGCACCAGAGTGCGCGAGCTGGTCGCCAAATGGACCGGCGAATATCAGCTCACCGTCGATGCCGTGCTCGACGACATGATCGCCCGCTGCAGGAAGCTGAAACTGCGCGCGGTCGGGTCGGAGCGCAGGCTCGTCATCGAGTTCACGACGCTGTTGACCGCGAAAACCATGCATGCATTGTTTGGTCCGTCGCGGCGAAGGTGGATCGCGCTATGAAACGGCTTCGCGTCCTGGTGCTCGTTCACCCGGACTTGCTGCCCCCGGACTCGTCCAAGGGCTACACCGAGCAGCAAATCAGCGAGTGGAAGACCGAATACGACGTGGTGACGACGTTGCGCCGCGCCGGGCACGACGTGAAACCGCTCGGCGTGCATGACGAATTAAAGCCGATCCGCGACGAGATCGAGACCTGGAAGCCGGACGTCGTGCTCACTTTGCTCGAGGAGTTTCACGGCGAAGCGATCTACGATCAGAACGTCGCGAGCTTCCTCGAGCTGATGCGCGTGCCCTATACCGGCTGCAATCCGCGCGGCCTGATGCTGGCGCGCGGCAAGGATTTGTCGAAGACGCTGGTGCATTACCACCGCATTCCGGTGCCGGCCTTCGCCGTGTTCCCGATGCGGCGCAAGGTGCGGCGCCCGGCGCGGCTCGCTTTGCCGCTGATCGTCAAGAGCCTGAACGAGGACGGCTCCTACGGCATCTCGCAGGCCTCCGTCGTCGACAGCGACGACAAGCTTGCCGAGCGGGTGAATTTCATCCACGAGCGGGTCGGCACGCCGGCGATCGCCGAGCAATATATCGAGGGCCGCGAAATCTATGTCGGTATCATCGGCAACGAACGCCTGCGCGTGCTGCCGGTGTGGGAATTGACCTTCGGCAACATGGCCGAAGGCGACTGGCCGATCGCCACCGAGAAGGTCAAGCACGATACCGACTATCAGGAGCGCCGCCGGATTTTGCACGGGCCGGCGAAGAATCTGGCGCCCGAGCTCGCGGCGCGCATCCAGGCGACCGCCAAGCGCATTTACCGGACGCTCGAGCTCGACGGTTATGCCCGCATCGATTTCCGGCTGTCGGCCGACGGCGTGCCATATTTCCTCGAGGCCAATCCAAACCCCGAGATCGCCGAGAGCCAGGAATTCGCCGCCGCCGCCAAGCACGACGGCATCAAATATCGCGACCTGCTGCACCGGATTTTGACGCTCGGCATGCAACGCGCGGCCGGGACGGTGGCGCGGGCCGACAAAGGCTGAGCTGGCCGCACAAGTTGGAACTGTTCCAAGGTGCTTGCGCTATAGCCCGGGAAAGCGGATATTAGTTGCGACCGAGACCAATTGCCCGGCGTGTGACTTACGCGCCTTCGTGAGGTCGCATGGACACCAAAACCCGCAAAGCCGAGAGCAAAGCGCCGAGCGCGGCCGCGCCGCTGCAATACCAGTCCGGCTTCGGCAATAATTTCGTGAGCGAGGCGGTGCCCGGCGCGCTGCCGGTCGGCCGCAATTCGCCGCAGCGGCCGCCGCACGGCCTTTACGCCGAATTGATCTCGGGCACCTCGTTCACCACCCCGCGCGGCGAGAACCGGCGCACCTGGACCTACCGCATCCAGCCCTCCGTCGTGCACCGGCCCTATGCGCGCATCGACAACGGGCTCATTCGCAGCGCGCCGTTCAACGACGTCGACGCCACGCCGACGCAATTGCGCTGGAGCCCGATCCCGATTCCGAAAAAGCCGACCGACTTCATCGAAGGCATGGTGACCATGGGCGGCAACGGCGACGTCGCCACCCAGGTCGGCATGTGCGTGCATATCTATGCCGCCAACCGCTCGATGACCGAGCGCTGCTTCTACAATGCCGACGGCGAAATGCTGATCGTGCCGCAGCTCGGCCGCGCGCGCTTCGTCACCGAGCTGGGCATCGTCGAGGCGTCGCCCGGCGAGATCGTCGTCATCCCGCGCGGCTTGCGCTTTCGCGTCGAGCTGCCGGATGGGCCGTCGCGCGGCTACGCTTGCGAGAATTACGGCGTCGCGCTGCGGCTGCCCGAGCTCGGCCCGCTCGGCTCCAATGGCCTCGCCAATGTGCGCGACTTTCTGGCGCCGGTCGCGGCTTATGAGGACACCAAGGCACCGTGCACCATGATCGCCAAATTCCAGGGCAATCTCTGGGCGGCGGACATGGATCACTCGCCGCTCAATGTCGTCGCCTGGCACGGCAATTTTGCGCCGTACAAATACGATCTCGCCCGCTTCATGGTGATCGGCACCGTGAGCTTCGATCATCCCGATCCGTCGATCTACAGCGTGCTCACCGCGCCGTCCGACGTGCCCGGCACCGCCACGATCGATTTCGTCATCTTCCCGCCGCGCTGGCTTGTGGGCGAGAACACGTTCCGGCCGCCGTGGTATCACCGCAACGTCATGACCGAGTTCATGGGCCTCTTGCACGGCGTCTACGACGCCAAGGCCGAAGGTTTTCTGCCCGGCGGCGCCAGCCTGCACAATTGCATGACCGCCCACGGCCCCGACGCCGATACCTGGGAACGCGCGAGCCGCGCCGACCTCAAGCCGCACAAGATCGAAGATACGATGGCGTTCATGTTCGAGAGCCGCTACGCCATGCGGCTCACCCGCTACGCCATCGAGTCGTCGGAATTGCAGCACGACTATTTCGAAGGCTGGCAGGGGCTGGATAAGCATTTTTCCAAATGAAGGTCGTGCTGGCGCTGGTCGGCTTGTTCTTGGGCGCGCTTGCCGGCGGCGTGATCGGCGTCGGCGCAGGGTTCCTCTGGACCACCGTGTTTCACACCAGCGACTTCGAAGGCTATTCCGGCATGTTGGTGTTCTTCACCTTCATGCCGATCGGCATCATCATCGGCGCGGTGCTGGGAGCCGCAGGCCTGGTTTATCTCGCCTCGCGCGAGGGCGCGTCGTAGCGGTGCGCTATCGCGTATTCCAGGCGTCCTGCGTCGATCGTGCCGCCGTCCCCATGCCGAGCTTCGGCGCCGTATTGCCGTCGCTGCCTTTGCCCGGCACCGGAAACGCGTAACCGAGGATCGCCTTGGCGACGAGCCGGTCCGATCCGCCGGTGAAGCCGTACCCGACGCCAAGCTCGACATCGACGACGCCCGCTTTGAAATCCGTGACAGCAAACAATTGCTGGCTCTGTTGCTCTAGCGGCAGGAAATCGCCGATCTTGCCGAAATCGCCGTAATATTCGACACCGACATACCAATCGTTGCCGAGATTGCGGGCAAGCCGCAGCGCCGGCGCGAAATCCGCTTCGCCGCCGGAGCCGAAGCTTAAATCCACGATCGGATTGGCAATGAACTCCCACTGGGAGTTTCGCACGCCGATGATCGGCCGTATTTCCAGACCCCACGGCGTCGCCGCGAAGCGCGGCATCTCGTAGCCGAGCTCGAAATTGACGCCGTAGAAGAAACTGCGCTTGGCGGCATCGGGAACCACGAACAGGCTGCGGATCTTGGCGCCGTCGGAGAGCAGTTGACCCGAACCGTCGACCGCGAACGGTATATAGAAGCCGCCCTCCCACCAGTCCGTTATCCCATAGGCAAACTCGGGCGTTCCCTGCAGGCTGCGGTTCGACGAAAATCCGCCGGGGACTTCCGGCTGCGTTTGTCCGACGGCGGCATAATTGAAATGCTGCTCGTAGGTCCATTGCCCGACTTCGGCGATCTCGGCGTTGTAGACCTGGATCTCGTCGTGGACCTGGTCGGCGGCATAGGCTGACCGGCTCGCCAACGCGGCAACAAGCGCGACGACGCAGCGGTGCAGTTTCAAATACCGGACCATTTGTAGGGCCCTAACGGCGCTCAACTCGGCGACAGCAGACCAGTCCGCGCCGCAATTTGATCACTATTCCACTATTGCGTCGTCGCGGGGCGCTTGCAATCGCTACCGTGATTGTCCGCCGGCATTTGGCTGGGTCCGTGTCGGACAAGTCACATCTGGCGCTGTCAGCTTCTCGTCAGGAACCTGAACGAGGCTGATGCGAGAACCGCAGGCATAAAGCCGGGGCGTAGCCGAATTATTTGGGCCGTGCCTCAACTTAGGCTCTGGTGCAAGAACCTGCTCGCGACAGATAAGGCCAGCCGCATGCGCATTTTGCTTATCGAGGACCATCAGCGGCTTGCTCAGTCCATTGTCGAAGGCTTGGCGGCGTTCGGGTTTGGCGTCGATTTATTCATGACCGCGGAGGAGGGACTGGCGGCGGCCAAGAGCATCTCATACGAGGCCGTCATTCTCGACCTTGGATTGCCGGATCGCGACGGTCTGGAACTGCTCAAGGATCTTCGCGCCGCCGCCAGCTGGATTCCGGTACTGATATTGACGGCCCGTGACGGGATCGATGCCCGCGTCGAGGGACTGGACCGCGGCGCGGATGATTATCTGCTCAAGCCCTTCGCCATGAAGGAACTGGCCGCGCGGCTGCGGGCCTTGCTGCGCCGGCCCGGCGGGCCGCTCGGAACGACGATCGATATCGGCAACATCACGCTGGATACCGCGGCGCGGCAGCTCAAAGTCGGCGGCCGGACGGTTGCGATCCCGCCGCGGGAGCTGGACGCGCTCGAACTTTTGATGCGACGCGCCGATCAGGTCGTACCGAAGCGCCTGTTTGAGGATTCGGTTTACGGACTGAGCGACGACGTCACGCCGAATACGATCGAAGCGCTGGTCTCCCGCTTAAGACGCAGATTGGAAACGATCGAAGCGCGGGTTTCCATCCACACCCTTCGCGGCATTGGCTATCTGCTCAAAGAGTAAAGAAAGATCGGAATGTCGCTCTCATCGCGGATCATCGTTCGCTTGACCATCACGACGGCAGTGGCGGCCGCCGTCTCCTATGGTTGGCTCTACCTGAAGCAAAGTCGCGTCGAGACTTATCTGCGCGAGAGAACGCTGGTCCGCCAGGCGCAGGAGGTTTCAAGTTTCATTTCGGCGAGCCCCGATGGGTCGATTTATCTCGACCTGCCGTCGAAGCTGTCAGAAGCCTACAACAATCCGGGAAGTAGATATCGGTATGCCGTGCGCGATGACGCCGGAAGAGTTGTGGCGACATCCGGCCGTCGTGTCGGGCCGCTGCCGGATATCATACGAATTCAAGACCACCATATTTATTCATACAGAGCCGACGCTGAAAATGCGGCTATGCTGGGCGCGGCCGTTCGAACCGACGTCGGCCAAAGGGTGCTTTTTACCCAGGTCGAACAGACCGTGCCGATAACGCAATCGCTCAATGCGGCCGTTTTCAATGAATTTTTCATGGACGGAGGCTGGCTTGGAATTCCCTTCCTGCTCGCCGTTCTCGCGATCAGCGCACTTACGATCAGGCGATCGCTTGCCCCGCTGAGCGAGCTGGCAACTCAGGCAGCCAAAATCGATCCGGGGCACTCGACTTTGCGGCTGCCATCCGCGGGAATACCCAAAGAGATTCTCCCGCTCGTCAGCTCGGTCAACAACGTGCTCGACCGGCTTGATGAGGGTCTCAGGCAACAGCGCGAATTCAACGCCAATGCCGCGCATCAATTGCGCACCCCGCTGGCGGTCTTGGGAGCAAACATCGATACGATGTCCGATGCCTCCGTCGCTGCGAAGCTGCGGTACGACGTCGAAGTGATGAGCAGGATCGTGAATCAGTTGCTGCTTGTGGCGAGGCTCGAGACGCTGAATATCCGGCTCGACGAACGGGTCGACCTGTGTCTGACCGCGCGTCAAGCGGCGGAGAATCTCGGGCCGATCGCGATTTCAACGAACAAGACGCTGGAAGTCGAGGAGCCGGCGGCGCCTGTATTCGTTCGCGGCAACGGCTTCGTGGTGAATGTTGCCATAAGCAACTTGATCGAGAATGCGCTCAACCACAGCCCGCCCGGGAAGGCCGTTCGAATTCGCGTGACGTCCGGCCCGTCGGTCGAGATTTGCGATTCCGGTCCGGGCGTCCCTGCGGAGTTTCGTGAGAAGATCTTCGAGAGGTTTTGGCGAGGGGAAGCCAGCAAGGAAGGCGCGGGCTTGGGATTAGCGATAGTCCGTCGCATCATGCACGCCCTGAACGGCACCGTCTCAGTCGTCGACGCGCATGATGGCGGGGCGCAATTCACGCTGCAATTTCCTGCGTGGGTCGGCGCCGACCGTTAACAAATTCCTAATTTGCTGCGCACGCGCGAATCAGCCCGGCTTCCGCCCGGAGCTGCGCGGATCGCGTGGCGAACGCCGTCGACCCGGAATTTGCCGCCCATCCGCCGCGAAATCCGGACGATTGAAGCGATATGCCTTGATCTTGCCTCCTACTCGTCAGGCAGCCGTCAGCGAACACGTCCACTACTCGACCCGCCGGTTCGGCACGGGATGGGGATAGCCAATGTTCGTCGTGGTACCGCGATCCGATCGCTTGCGGTCGACTGTCGAAGACGCAATCCGCAAACGCTACTGGGAGCGCTACGGCGCCATCCTGTCCTCGTTTGCGCAGACCATTGTCGCCGAGTTGAGCCAATCCGGGAGTGTCGAGTGCGCTGCCGGCATTCGCTTTGGCGACGAGGCGTTCTTTTCGGAATGCTACCTCGACCTGCCCATGGAGCGGCTCCTGCGAGACCAGTTCGGGCGCACGGTTCGCCGCGATAAGATCGTCGAAGTCTCCCATCTGGCCGCGCCATGTTCCGGGCGCTCGCTCGTGTTCGTGAAAAACCTCATCGAACTGTTGCGAACGAGGGATGCCGAGTGGGCCATTTTCACCGCGACCAAGCCGCTGCGCGGTTTGCTGCGACGAAACCGGCTGGCAATGACCGAGTTGGGCTGCGCCGATCGAAGCCGGGTGCCTCATCCGGAATGCTGGGGAAATTACTTCAAACACGATCCCCGCATCATGGCCGTCAACCATCGCACGGCCTTTGAACCGAGGCAGTTCTACCGCGCGCCCATTGCACCGCAACCGCCGGCCGATGCGCGAATTTTTTGAAGGCCTGCTGCACCAGGCGGCTGTTGCCGGCGATAGCCCAGCCCTGGTCTCGGCAAATGGCGTGCTTTCATATCGTGCGCTTGTCGAACGCGTTCGCGGACACGCGCAGTGGGCGACGCGACTGCCACGTCGCGTCGGCCTCCTTTTCACGAAAGGAACGGATTACGTCGTTTGTGATCTTGCGCTGAGCTTCGCGGGGAAAGAACTGGTCCCGCTGCCAGAATTTTTCTCCGATGCTCAGCTTTTGCACATTGCCCAAGCGGCGCAGCTGTCCGACGTGGTTGCCGATGAAGCTTCGGCGGAACGCGCCAAGCGACTCGGGCTGACCGTCCACGAGCTGGATGCTGAAAGCGTAACCACCATTGCCCCGGCAACCGGCGCCGGCAGAATTATCTTCACGTCCGGGACGAGCGGTAAGCCGAAAGGCGTATGTTTATCGCAACGACAACTGCTTGCCAGCGTGGCCGCGCTTGCCGAGGCGTCGGGTGCGAGCGCGGCGGATCGCTACCTCTCGGTGCTGCCGAACTCATTGCTGCTGGAGCAGATCGCCGGCATGTACCTGCCGCTGTCGGTTGGCGCGGCGATCCATCTGCCGGGAATTTTGGCGGCTTCGCCCTCAGGCCAGCTCGCCGCGGCCGAGCAGGCGCGCGCGACGGCAACCGTGCTGGTGCCCGAATTGCTGGCGGCATGGGTGAAGGAATTGCGAGCACGCGGCGATCGGGCTCCCGCGTCTCTCAGGTTTATCGCCGTCGGCGGCGCGCCGATCCCGCAGCGCCTGGCGACGGCAGCCTGGCAACACCGGCTGCCGGTCTACGAGGGCTACGGTCTTTCGGAATGCGCCTCGGTCGTTTGCGTAAACCGGCCGGATGCGCGCCGCGCCGGCACGGTCGGGCGACCGCTGTCGGGCGTTGCGGTCGCCATCGACGCCGGCGAGATCGTGGTCAGCGGCCCCACGGTCATGAATGGTTATGTCGGCGAACCCCGCATATCGGGATCGTGGCACACGGGCGACCTCGGGCATTTCGATGCCGACGGTTTTTTGATCGTGACGGGTCGAAAGGACAACGTCATCGTCACCGCCGCCGGGCGAAACATCAACCCTGAATGGGTCGAAGACATGATTTCCGCCGACAGCCGTGTCGGACGGTGCGTGGTGGTCGCCCACGAAAGGGAGTTGGTCGCTCTGATCATTCCGAACGACGCGTCGGTCTGCAGCGACGCCCCGGCACTGCACAGCCTCGTCACATCTGCCGCCCGCGAGCTGCCGGACTACGCCAAGCCGCGCCGGTATCTGGCGATGTCCGATCAGGAATTCCGCCGCCTTGATCTACTCACCGCCAATTCGCGGCCTCGACGTTTCGAAATCAGGCAGGTCGTCGCCGAGCGCAGCCAATCGCTGCAGCTGCAAGGCGCCTAGGGAACAGAACCATGTCCGCCTATGAGCAACTGCTCCAGCAGACCGCGTCGGCTCGCCAGACGTTTATCGGGCTGCCGTTGATTCAGGATGTTCTGCGCAATGGGGCATCGAAGGAATTGTATTTGGATTTTCTCGCTCAAGCCTATCACCACGTCGGGAGCACTGCGCCGCTGCTCGCGCTGGCAGCGGCCCGCTGTGGCCCCGAAGATCAGCTCTACCAATCGGCGTTGTTCGAATACATCGCCGAAGAGCGCGGCCACGAAATGTGGATCCTCGAAGATATCCACGCCGTGGGCGGCGATGCCGAACAGGTGCGCCGCAGCGCGCCGCGCTTCCCCTGCAAGGTCATGGTTGGTCATGCCTATTACGTCATCGATCGTGTTTCGCCCTATGGGCTGTTGGGCATGATCCACGTCCTGGAAGGAATGGCTGTGGCGCTGGCCGGAAAGGCCGTCTCGGCGCTTCGCGAGTCCATCGCGGCCGCCGACGGTGGCGGATTTAAATATCTCACGACCCATGGCGACCTCGATGTCCGCCACTCCGAATTCTTCGAGGACCTCATCAATCGAATGGATCAACGGCATTTGCCGCTGGTGATCGAGACAACCGGTGACTTCTACAGGCTGTATGGCGATCTGTTTCGCGATCTCGAGGCGCGCCGCACGACCGGTCTTGCTTCGTAAGCCATGGCGACAAGCGCGCGCGTGATGATTTTGCTGTCTTAGGAACAATTTGCCGATGGCGCATAGCGGAAAACAAATCATCCTCACGGGTGGAAGCGGCGGTCTCGGGCAACTGGTTGCTGCCGGACTTCTGCAAGAAGGTGCCGGCGTCACGGTGATGTCGCGGACCTGGAATGGCGATGGCGCCAATCGGGTCCGGCATATCGCCGTCGATCTATCGACACCCGATGGGATTGCCGAGGCATCCACGGTCGTCGCACGACAACAGCCCGATATCCTCGTCAATATGGCCGGCGTGCAATATTTCGGCCCGGCCGAATGCCAGTCATTCGAGGATATGCGCGACAGCTATATGGTGAACCTCGTGGCGCCGGCCGCGCTGTGCCGGGCGTGCCTGCCGGCGATGAAGCGCCGCAATTCCGGTCAGATTGCCAATATCGGTTCGATCTTTGGCTCCATCCCGTTGGCCCACTTCGCGGCCTATTCAAGCGCAAAAGCCGGGCTGCGCGCCTTCAGCGAAGCGCTGCGGCGGGAGCTCGCCCATACGGACGTCACCGTCACCTATGTCGCGCCGCGTGCGACGCGAACGTCGATGCTGTCGCCCGAAATACGGAAATATGCCGACCTGACCGGCATGAATATTGACCCCCCTGAATTCGTTGCAAAGAAAATCGTGATCGCGATCAAGCAACGGAAAAAGGATGTCTATATCGGATTTCCGGAGCGGCTTTTCGTCCGCGTGAATGCGGTCATGCCACGTCTGGTCGATGCAGCCGTTGCCGGCGGCGACCGAAGGGCCATGAGACTCTTTACGGCTTAAGATTTTGCCACAACGGAGAAGGAGAATACTGATGTCCGGGAAAGCGATTGCAATTCTTGTCGCGTTTGGCGCTTTGCTTTGCTTGGCGCTCCCCGCAACCAGCCGCGCTGCCGATAATCCGGCGCTCAATGCCGACATTCTGAAGATCGCGCTGGATTGGGAGCATATCAAATTCCAAGAAACCGATAAGGACCTTCAAGAAAAGCAGATGGCGGCGTTGGCGGATCGTGCGGCCGCACTGGTGCAGCAATATCAGACCCGTCCCGAAGCAATGATTTGGCACGGAATCATCATCAGCGAGCAGGCATCGATGGCGAGCGAGAACGGCAGCCCCTTCAAGGCGCTGAGTTTCGCCAAACGCGCGCGCGAGATATTGGAGCCGCTGGCCGCGACAAATCCGACCCTGTTGGATGCCGGCGCTCCAGCCAGCCTCGGGGTTCTTTATTACCGCGTGCCCGGATTTCCGGTCGGGTTCGGCGACAAGGCCAAAGCGAGGCAATTGCTCCAGGAAGCCGTCAAATACGCGCCGGACGGTCTCGACGCCAATTACTTCTATGGCGACTTTCTCTTTGAGCAGCACGAATATCCGGCGGCTCAGCAAATTTTCAAGCATGCCTTGTCGTTGCCACCGCATCCCGAGCGTCCGATCTGGGATAAATCGCGACGCCTGGTTATCCAGGAAGACTTGGCCAAGATGCCAAGCAACTGATTTCACGGCAACATAACGCCGGGACAGAGTCCCGTGCCGCAGTCTCCAATCTGGGCGGCCATCGGCCGGCAATTGCGAAATCCGTCGGGCTTTGGCGGCAGGCTGATTGCCCGCCTGATGGCGGTCGCAAATCGACGGTCCAATAGAATTGCGATCCGTGCGCTCGATTGTTCACCCGGCGACACGATCCTGGATCTCGGCTGCGGATCCGGGCCTGCGGTAAAAGTTTTGGCGGCAATGGCCGGGCAGGGGCTCATCCTCGGAATTGACCATTCCGAGATCATGCTCGCGCAAGCCTTGCGCCATAATCGATATGCCATTCGGCGGGGACGGGTTCATCTGCTGCGCGGCCGCATCGATGCTTTGCCTTGGCGAGATAATACAATCGACAGAATTCTCGCGGTCCATGTCGTCTATTTCGCCGGCGAAGCGGGTGTGCGCGAAGCAAGGCGGGTGCTGCGTCCAGGCGGGCGGATCGTCATCGTCGCCACGGATCGATCCGCGATGGCGCGTTGGAAATTCGCTCAGTCTTCAACGCATGAGCTTTTCGACATGCCTGGATTGGCCAGCTTGCTCGAGCGCGCTGGTTTCGCGACAAGCGAGATTTCGGTGACACCGATCAAGCTGGCGTTCGGCGTTCAGGCTTCGCTGGCGATTGCTACCAAGTGACCGAGCGCGGCTGGAACGGCGCGTCGGAGACGGCATTCACGAAGCGGCCGAATGCTCGCGCAGCACGTCGGTGGCGATGCGGTGCGCGTCGATTGCCGACGGAATGCCGCAATAGAGCGTGAGCAGCAGCAGCACGTCCTGGATTTGCTCCGGCGTGCAGCCGTTCTTTAACGCACCGCGCAGGTGGACGGCGAGCTCGTTGGGCTGCTTCGCCGCCGCCATCATGGCGATCATGACCAGCGATTTTGTCGCCTGAGGCAACGCGGTGCGCTGCCAGACGTCGCCATAGGCATAGGCGTTGATGATGTGCTGCAGCGGCTTGCCGAAGTCGCCGAACGCGTTCATGCGTTTTTCCACCGCCTCGCGGCCGAATATTTCCGTGCGCAGCTTCAGCCCGCGGTCGTAAAGATCTCTGTCGTCCATCGGTTGCTCTCCTGTCCGGTTGCCGACCGCGCGGCCGGATGCCTACAATGATTATGCCAGACCTTGATTACACCAGACCTTGATTACACCATGACCTTGCCGCGCGAGCGCCTGTCCTATTCCTCGCCGTTTACCCGGCCGCCGCTCAAGCTGCCCGGCAAGGCGCGCATGGTTGTCTGGTCGGTGGTCAATATCGAGGAATGGGAGATCACGCGGCCGATGGCGCGGCAATTGTCGCAGCCGCCCATGGGGCAGACGCCGATCCCCGATATGCCGAACTGGACCTGGTACGAATACGGCATGCGCGTTGGCTTCTGGCGGCTCAAGCGCGCGCTGCAGAATGCCGGCGTCACGCCGACCATGTCGATCAACGCCAAAGTCTGCGAGACCTATCCGGAGGTCGCCGCCGCGGCGCGCGACGCCAATTGGGAATTCATGGCGCACGCTTTTGTGCAGATGCCGATCCAGCAGATCGAGGACCAGCGCGCCGTCATCAGACAATCGTGCGACGTGATCGAGAAATTCACCGGCAAGCGGCCGACCGGCTGGCTCAGCCCCGGCCGCGGCCAGACTTTCGACACCTTGGACTACGTCACCGAATGCGGCCTGACCTGGTTCGGCGACTGGATTCTCGACGACCAGCCGCTCTGGGTCAAAACCAAGCACGGCCCGATCCTCGCCGTGCCCTACAGCGCCGAGATCAACGACATCACGCTGATGATCTCGCACCACCACGAGTCCGACGTGCTGCTCAAGCGCACCATCGACGCCTTCGACCGGCTTTACGCGGAAAGCGCCGAATCGGCGCGCGTGATGGCGATCGGCGTGCACCCTTACGTCACCGGCGCCGCGCACCGCATAAAATATTTCGAAGAGTTATATGACTACATTAACCGCCACGACGTGGTGCACTGGACCGGGCAGCAGATTTTCGACTGGTACGCCGGTCAGGTGCCGGCGCGCTAATACGACCGTATTCGCGCCCCATTCCTTCGTAACGGTATGTGACGCTCTCCGCTATTACTTGCGCTTTAGCCCATCGCGGAAGGCAATCGATTCGAGTTCGACGCGCACAGCATCGTCGATGGGAATGACGGGCCGCGCCTCGAAGACAAAAGCAGGAAGCATCGAGCAGAATTTGTGAACGGCCGTCGGATCGTCACAGTCCAGCAACATATACCCGCCCCAGTCGCCGACGCGGATAACGAACAACTCGATCTTGAAATTGCTGGGGTGCCTTCCATTGCGTGAAAACTTCAAGGATGCGCTTTTGCGCATTCTCGTATTCGATTGGCGATCCTTGCGGACGTTCGGACCAGCTGAGCATGTATTTCATTATCATCCCCCGTTTGCGTCGAACCTCGGACCTAATTTAATTCCGACTAATGCTCCAGCCTTACCCGCGCAGGCTTCTTTGGCAAGTTGGAGTTTGGCCCGGTTAACGCAACGCAGCGTTCATCGAAGCAAATGGAGTCAAAGTCCTCGCTCAAGAGGCGCTGGGGTTGACCCGCAAACTCGAGATCGGCCTCCTCGATCCGCAAACCGCCTAGGATGTCGGGTACCGCGTCAACAGGCCGGGAGCCGATGCGGTCATGGCACTTGATGACCAGAAGCGGTCGCCCGCTCTTAGTTTTGGCCTGGCATCGGCGAAAGTCTGCACCGATGCAGATGAACATGGAGCAATGGCGGCATGTCCGCTTGCACGACTATTGTGAAACTCTTGCGACAGCTACGCCGGCAGCAGCATGAGTTCTTTGGCGGCGACTTACAAGGAAATATTTAAGAACGAACGGACCATCACGCCCAGTGAGTGGTCCGCCACAGCTAATGCAGGTTATCTCGCTGTCGGCCGCAACTTGTGGGACTTCCATCCTGACAACGTCATATTTTCCGTTTCAGCCCCTTGGGATGGCAAATCCGGTTGAGCAAAAGCGTTCCGAAGAATATTCAAGCCGTTCCAGGCACGCAATA
>JBEKKM010000108.1:0-33956 GCA_050010715.1 Xanthobacteraceae bacterium
CGACCGCGCCGCGCGCGTCGTCGGCATCGATCCGATCGAGATCAGGCGGCGCAATTTCATTCCGGCCGCCGCCATGCCGCACAAGATCGGCACCGGCGTCACCTATGACAGCGGCGATTTCGTCCATGTCATGGACGAGTGCCTGAAAGTCGCCGACTGGAACGGTTTTGCCAAGCGCTCAGCCGAATCGAAGAAGAACGGCAAGCTGCGCGGCCGCGGCATCGGCTATTTCCTCGAAGAAGCCGCCGTGTTTAACGACCGCATGGTGCTGCGCTTCGACCCGAGTGGCATGCTCACCATCCTCGCCGGCACCCATTCGCACGGCCAGGGCCATCAGACCGTCTATGCGCAGATGGTGACCGAATGGCTCGGCGTGCCGTTCGAGAACGTCCGCTTCGTGCAGGGCGACACCGACGCGGTGCCGATCGGGCGCGGCAGCTACGGCTCGCGCAGCATGCATGTCGGCGGCAATGCGCTGAAAAAGGCAGCAGACAATATCATCGAGAAAGCCAAACCCATGGCGGCGATGATGATGGAAGCCGCCGCCGGCGACATCGAGTTCAAGGACGGCTCGTTCCGCATCGTCGGCACCGACCGCGCCATGAAGCTCACCGACGTGGCGAAGGCGTTCTATCGCCCGGCGATGCTGCCGCCGCAATTCGACGTCGGGCTGGAAGCGTCCGGCACCTTCGCCGCCGAGCCGCCGAATTATCCCAACGGCTGCCACGTCTGCGAAGTCGAGGTCGATCCGGAAACCGGCTTCGTCACGCTCGCCCGCTACGCCGCGGTCGACGACGTCGGCAAGATCATGAATCACCTGCTCTGCGAAGGCCAAATCCACGGCGGCGTCGCTCAAGGCGTCGGCCAAGCCCTGATGGAAGCGGTCGTGTTCGACAACGACGGCCAACTCCTCACCGGCAGCTTCCAGGACTACGCCATGCCGCGCGCCGAAGATTTCCCCGACCTTGTCTCGGAGCTGACCGAGGTGCCTGCGAAAACCAACCCGCTCGGTGTGAAGGGCGCCGGCGAAGCTGGCGCGACCGGCGCGCCACCCGCGGTGATCGGCGCCATCCTCGACGCCTTAAAACCGCTCGGCATTGACCAAATCGACATGCCGGCAACGCCGAGCCGGGTGTGGGCGGCGATTAACGCACGGGCGACGAAGGCGGCGGCAGAGTAAACGCGTCATTCCGGGGCCGAGCGCAGCGAGGAGCCCGGAATCCATAACCCCTGCCGTTCAGGAAGAATTCGGGCGACTGTTCTGCACCGTCTGTGATTATGGATTCCGGGCTCGCCGCTTTGCGGCGCCCCGGAATGACGGCTATTGCACCTTCAACCCCATCAGATTCGCAATCAGGTTGCGCTGAATCTGCGAAGTCCCCGCCGCGATCGTCGCGGCGCGGGAATCGCGGAAGTGGCGTTCCATGTCGAACTCGGCGCTGTAGCCAAAACCGCCGAGCACCTGCATGCCCTGGCTGGCGATCTTCACATAAGTCTCCGAGGTGAAGAGTTTGGCCATGGTGATCTCGCGCAGCGCGTCCTGGCCGTTGGAGACCATCCAGGCGGCGCGCCACATCAGGGTGCGCGCGGCCTCGACCTCGGTCTGCATGTCGGCGAGCATATGGGCGATCGCCTGATTGCTGCCGATCGGACGGCCGAATTGTTTTCTGTCCTTGGCGTATTGCACGGCGAGATCGACCACCGCCTGCGCGGCGCCGACATTGCCGGCCGACGACGTGGCGCGCTCGACCTGAAGGCCCGACATCACGCAGTCCCAGCCCTTGTTCTCGCCGCCGATCAGGCGATCGGGCGGCACGCGCACCTTGTCGAAAGTGAGCTCATAAGTGCCGGTGGCGCGGCGGCCGAGCATGTCAAGCTTGCGCAGCGTCAACCCCGGCGTGTCGTTGTCGACCAGGAACAATGATAGGCCCTGGCGGTAATGCGCTTTGGCATCGGTCTTCACATAGAGATTGATGACGTTGTTCTTGGCGCCGGCGGTGGACGCCCAGATTTTCTGGCCGTCGATTACCCATTCGTTGCCATCTTTCACGGCGGTGGTCCGCATCGCGCCGATGTCGGAGCCGGCGTCGGCCTCCGACATCGAGATCGAGAATTTTATCTTGCCGGCAAGAAACTTCGGCAGCCAATAACGCTTCTGCTCCTCCGACGCCATGCGCACGAGGTTCAGCCCGCAAAAGATGCCGCCGGTATAGGCCATCACCAGATCGGCGGAGACGTGCGCGATTTCCTCGGCGACGATCACCATGTCGAGGACGCTGCCGCCGGCGCCGCCGTATTCTTCGGGAAACGGCAGCGCCAAAAGCCCGGCTTCGGCGCAGGCCTGGAACAGCTCCTCGGGATAAGTGCGTTCGCGGTCGTGCTTACGCACATATTCGAGCGGCGCGTGCTTTTGCAGAAGCTTGCGCACGCTGTCGCGCAACAGCCGCTGTTCCTCGGTGAAGCCGAAATCCATGATTTTGCATCCCAGTGACAAGAAGGTGCGCAGCAAAATACAATCCCGCGATCGAGGCAACACCGCATCCCGCAAAATCGGCGGACCGCAGGAATTTCCAATGACCGAACCCGGCCAAATGTTCTCCGACGGCAAGACCTACGAACGGATGATGGGCCGCTGGAGCAAGCTCGCGGGGCGGATTTTTCTCGACTGGCTCGATCCGCCGAAGAATCTCAACTGGGTCGAGGTCGGTTGCGGCAACGGCGCCTTTACCGAGGAACTGATCGCCCGCTGCGCGCCGCGCGCGGTGTCGGCGGTCGACCCGTCGCCGGGCCAACTCGATTTCGCGCGGACCCGGCCCGCGGCAAAGCTAGCGCAATTCAGCCTCGGCGACGCGCAGGCGCTGCCCTTTCCCGACCGAAGCTTTGATGCCGCGGCCATGGCGCTGGTCATCACCTTCATCCCCGATCCGGCCAAGGCTGTCGCGGAGATGGCGCGGGTGGTACGGCCCGGCGGTCTCGTCGCCACCTATATGTGGGACACGCTCAATGGCGGTGTGCCGCTGGCGCCGATCGAAGCCGCGCTGAAAGCCATCGGCAAGCCGCCGCCAAAGCGGGCCAGCGCCGCCGCCTCGGGGCGCGACGCCATGCAGGTCTTTTGGCACGCGGCAGGGCTGCAAGCGATCGAGACGCGGCAAATCCGCATCCCGGTCGCCTATGCGAGCTTCGACGATTTCTGCGAATCGAACATCGTGCCGATCGGGCCGTCCGGGCAGTTGATCAGCGCCCTGTCGCCGGGAGAGATGGAGCAACTCAAGACGCAGTTGCACAAGCAACTGCCCATCGCGCCGGATGGACGGATCGCCTACGAAGCCTTCGCCAATGCCGTGAAGGGCCGCGTTCCGAATTGAGGCGGGACGCGCAACGCAAAGCAACTCAGCGCATGCCGTTCGGCATGATCGCCTGACGGCCGAGTTGCTGCCACGCCATCGGCGCGCCGGCGTTTTTGGCGGCTTCCTCGGGCGGCAAGTTTTTGTCCCAGCGCATGCCGATGAAGCGCTGACCGTTGACGCCGTCGGAGGCGTTCGAGCAGAGCCAGATCAACGGCGCCACCATCACCTCGGGAGGAATCAGCTTGCCGCGATCAGGCTCCTGCGCGCGCGACACCAGGCGCGTGTTGGCGGCGCCGCCCGGCACCAGCACGTTGGCGCTGACGCCGGTGCCCTCGAGCTCCTGCGCCATGGCGAGCAGATGCGCTTCGTTGGCGGCCTTGGAGCCGCCATAGGGCTGCATAGCGGCGCGATACATGGTGTCAAGACTCGTCGTCACATTGATGATGCGGCCCCAGCCTTGCTTGAGCATGACCGGCAGCGCCGCCCGCGTCATCAGAAACACGGCGACCACATTGACGTCGATGACGCGGCGGAATTCCGTCGGCGTCACCTCCCAGAATTTGCCGACCGGCTGGCCTTCGGGGCGCAGCAGGCTGGTATTGATGCCGGCATTGTTGATGAGGATGTCGAGGCGGCCGAAATGCTCCATGGTGGCGCGCACGATTTTCGGCGCGCTGTCGTCGCGCGTGATGTCGGCGACGACGCCCTGGATGCGCTCGCCGGCGCCGCGTTGATCGGCGGCGCTTTCGGTTTCCTCGAGCGCCGGCGCGTCGATCTCGACGGCGGCGACGCGCGCGCCGGCTTCGAGCAATCCGAGCGTCATCACCTGGCCGAGGCCGCGCCCGGCGCCGGTGACGATCGCGACTTTTCCATCAAGCGTTCCGGCCATGACTATTCCTCATTCGATGGTGATGCGGCGTTGCTGGATCACGGCGCCGAGCTCTTTCGACGTCTTGAGCCATAACGCTGTGAATTCCTCCGGCGTGCTGCCGCCGGGCTCCCAGCCGTCCTCGGCGAGCCGCGCGCCGATTTCGGGAGAGCGGACGATCTTGGTCACATCCGCCGCGATCTTGTCGACGATTGCTTTCGGCGTGGCCGACAGCACGAACAATGCGAACCAGCTGTTGACTTCAAAGTTAGCATAACCGGCTTCCGTGAATGTCGGCACGTCGGGTACGCTCGAGTTTCGTTTCGCGCCGGTCACCGCCAGCGCCCGCAATTGGCCCGAGGTGACGAGCGGCTTCGCCGAGCCCATTTCGCCCATGACCATCGGAATATGTCCGCCGAGCAGATCTTGCATCGCCGGCGCCACGCCGCGATAGGCGACGTGCTGGAATTTCGTGCCGTAGTTGAGATTGAACATTTCGCCGATCAGATGCATTTGCGAACCGACACCGGGACTGCCGAACGGCACCGGTGTCGTCTTGGCGAATTCGACCAGCTCTTTCATGGTGTGAAACGGTGACGACGGCGCGACAAGACAGATCAGCGGCGAGTACGACAGCACCGTGACGCCGGCGAAATCGCGCACCGGGTCATAGCCGAGATTGGGATTGAGATATTGCGCGATGGCATGACTGCCGGCGACGCCGATTAGCACGGTGTAGCCGTCGGCCGCCTGATGCATGACATATTCGCTGGCGACGGCGCCGACCGCACCGGGCTTGTTCTCGATGACGACCGGCTGGCCCCACGATTCGCTGAGTTTTGGCGCGATCAGCCGCGCCACAATATCGACCCCGCCGCCCGGGGCGAAAGGCACGATGACGTGCACCGGCCCCGTCGGAAAATCCTGCGCTTGAGCCGCTGCGCCGGCACTAAACAGCGCGAGCGCCACTAGCGCGTTCGGCCAGAATCGATTGCCATTGGCCATGCCTTTTTCCTGTTGTTTCGGGCCATCGGCCGCCAGAACTCCAACAAATAGCCGGTCACTTGCCCTCCGGCCATGCCCTAAAGCTTGGAACTCGGGACGGTTGCACCGGGGCCTTGTGCCGCCTATATTCCGTGCACCTTCCAGTCATCCTTGATGACGTTGAGTGGCTTCGCCCGGACGGGCGGGCGGAGCGCAGAGGAGATTTACCAATGGCGACCGCGCCCCTGATGCCGAAAGCAACCGCCGTGTGGCTGGTCGAGAATACCTCGCTGTCGTTCGACCAGATCGCGCAGCTGTGCAACCTGCATCCGCTGGAAGTGAAGGCGATCGCCGACGGCGACGCCGCGCAAGGCATCAAGGGACTCGATCCGATCCTCACCGGGCAATTGACCCGCGATGAGATCTCCGCTGCCGAAGCCGACCCCAACCACCGCCTGCACATCGCCGACCCGAAGGTGCGGCTGCCCGAAGCGAAGCCGAAGAAGGGCCCGCGCTACACGCCGGTTTCACGTCGTCAGGACCGCCCGAACGCCATCCTGTGGCTGGTGCGCAACCATCCCGAGCTCAAGGACAGCGCCATCATGCGGCTCGTCGGCACCACCAAGTCGACCATTTCGGCGATCCGCGACCGCACTCACTGGAATTCGACCAATCTGACGCCGCTCGATCCGGTGACGCTCGGGCTGTGCTCGCAGATCGATCTCGACATCGAAGTGCAGAAGGCGGCCAAGGAGAAGCCGGTGCCGATCGAGGCACAGGGCGCGACGCTGCTGCCTGCCTCGGTGACAACCGCGCCGAAGGAAGAGCCCGAGCCCGCCGCGCCGGCTCCAGCGAAGAAGTCCGACGAGCTCGATGTCAACGCCGTGTTCGCCAAGCTCAAGCAGCTTGGTGGGAAGAGCGAGTAAATTCTCTCCGCCCCCGCTTCGCGGGGGTGGAAAAGAATCACCCCCGATCATTCCGCAGCACCACGCACGCTCCGCCGGCGGCGATGAGCTTGTTGCAGAATTTTTCCAGATAGGCGCGGTTGTCGTCGGCGATGCGGATGTTGTAGCGCACGGCGCTGCCAAGCCCGATGCCGCGGCTGCGCAACACGATCGGCTCGCGGTCGCCGATCAGCGCGGCATATTGTTTCTGGATCATGCGATAGACCGCCCAGGCCTTGCTCTCCGACCAGTTGGCGGTGAGCTGCATGCCCCAACGCGGCACATAGGAGGCGATGCGCTGCGCCTGTTCTTTCGGCGCCAGGATCAAATTGGCGAGCCGCGTGCACGGCACGCCCTGCGGGATCGTTGTCTCGGCGGTTTGCGGCGGCGACGGCGAGGCCCATTCGTCGACAGTCCAGCCGGTGATGATCGCCACGTAATTGCGCGTCTCGCTCGGCAGCGCACGGCGGCCAGCGAGCCACGCACTCACCCGCCCCGGACCGGCATTGTAGCCAGCCGCAGCGAGCCCCAGATTGCCGAACTTGGTCTGCAAATCGTGCAAATAGCTCGCCGAATTCTTCAGCGCCTCGATCGGATCGAACGGATCGACCAAGCCGCGCCAATCCGCCGTCTGCGGCATGAATTGCGCAATACCATGCGCGCCCTTGGGGCTCACGGCCTGCGCATTGAAGCGGCTCTCCTGCCAGATCACGCGGGCGAAGAATTCGACCGGAAGCCCGTTTGCTGCTGCGTCCTCCTCAATGGCGCGGCAGATGTCGTCAGCAGTCGATGGATTGTTTGGCGCGGCGGGTTTATCAGATGGTGCAGGTTGGCTTTGGGCGGCAGGCGGGTTTTCGGGCGACTGCGCATTCGCCCGCCAATTCAGGGCCATCAGCGCGCAAATCAATAAACGGACTGTCAAACGTATCATCTCGTCGTTGCCGGGCTTGACCCGGCAATCCATGCGGCCGCTCTATATTTGTGTCATACGACTTTCAAAACGACGACTCATCATGGATGCCCGGGTCAAGCCCGGGCATGACGAAGTGGTTTCTTACGCCCCGAGCCCCTTCCCCTTCAGCGCCCCCCCAATTTCATCGAGGATAACGGGATCATCGATGGTCGCCGGCATCTGCCACGAATCGCCGTCGGCGATCTTCTTGATCGTCCCGCGCAAAATCTTGCCCGAGCGCGTCTTCGGCAGCCGCGCCACGGTTATCGCGAGCTTGAACGCCGCCACCGGTCCGATTTTCTCGCGGATCAGCGCGATGCATTCCTTCTCGATCTCCAACGGCGAGCGGTCAACTCCGGATTTGAGCACGATGAAGCCGCACGGCACTTCACCCTTGAGCTCGTCCTTGATGCCCAGCACGGCGCATTCGGCGACGTCGGGATGCGAGGCCAGCACTTCTTCCATGCCGCCGGTCGAAAGCCTATGGCCGGCGACATTGATGATGTCGTCGGTGCGGCCCATGACAAAGATGTAGCCGTCGTCGTCCTTGAAGCCCGCGTCGGCGGTTTTGTAGTAGCCGGGGAATTCGTCGAGATAGCTTTCGCGCATGCGCGCGTCGGCCTGCCACAACGTCGGCAGGCACGCGGGCGGCAGCGGCAGTTTGACCACGATCGAGCCCATTTTTTTGGCGGCGACCTCGTGGCAGCCCTCGTCGACGACACGGATGTCGTAGCCGGGCATCGCCACCGTGGGCGAGCCGTGTTTGATCGGCAACATGCCG
This sequence comes from Xanthobacteraceae bacterium, assembly GCA_050010715.1. GTDB lineage: Bacteria > Pseudomonadota > Alphaproteobacteria > Rhizobiales > Xanthobacteraceae > BOG-931. The sequence goes on from JBEKKM010000108.1 coordinate 7,877, forward strand.
AGGCCGACCGGATTGCCGGCGATGCACCAGCCGGTTTCGGTCTGCCACCAGTGATCGATCACCGGGATTTTGAGAAGCTGTTCCGCCCATTCCAAGGTCGGCGGATCGGCGCGCTCGCCGGCAAGAAACAGGGTGCGGAATTTACTCAGGTCGTGCAGCGCGAAAAATTTTCCTTGCGGGTCTTCCTTCTTGATGGCGCGGAACGCGGTGGGCGCCGTGAACATGGCCACCGCCCCGTGCTCGGCGATGACGCGCCAGAACGCGCCGGCGTCGGGCGTCCCGACCGGTTTGCCCTCGTAGAGGATCGTGGTGCAGCCGTGGAACAGCGGCGCGTAGACGATATAGGAATGCCCGACCACCCAGCCGATATCCGACGCCGTCCACCACACCTCGCCCGGCGCGATGCCGTAGAGGTTTTGCATCGACCACTTCAACGCAACCATGTGGCCGCCATTGTCGCGCATCACGCCCTTGGGCCGGCCGGTGGTGCCCGACGTGTAGAGAATGTAGAGCGGATCGGTCGTCGCGACCGGCACGCAGTCGAAGGCGGAGCGCGCATGGATCAGCGCGTGATCGCGCATCGCCGCCCAGTCGCGGTCGCGGCCGTCGATCAACTTCGCTTCGGCTTGCGGGCGCTGCAGGATCAGGCAGGCGTCGGGCTTGTGCTGCGCCAGATTGATCGCCTCGTCGAGCAGCGGCTTGTAGGCGACGATGCGGCCGGGCTCGATGCCGCAGCTTGCCGACAGGATCACCTTTGGCTTGGCGTCGTCGATCCGCGTCGCCAATTCGCGCGCGGCAAAGCCGCCGAACACAACCGAGTGAATGGCGCCGATGCGCGCGCAGGCCAGCATGGCGAACACCGCCTCCGGCACCATCGGCATGTAGAGAATGACGCGATCGCCTTTTTGCACGCCGAGGTCGCGCAACATACCGCCGAGTACCTGGGTCTCGGTCAGCAGGCGATGATAGGTGATGGTGCGTTTTTGGCCGGCGAGCGGCGAGTCGTAGATGATCGCCGCCTGCTCGCCGCGCCCGGCATCGACATGGCGGTCGACCGCGTTGAAGCAGGTGTTGCAGACGCCGCCGGAAAACCAGCGGCCGTAGACGCCGGCGTCCGGATCGAACACAGTTTTAGGCTTCTCGATCCAGTCGATAGCGGCCGCCGCTTCGCCCCAAAAGCCTTGCGGATCGCGCTGCCAGCGCGCGTAGACCTCGTAATAGCGGCTCGAATGGGCATCCATGACCCTGCTCCTTTCGCCCTATCTTCTGCCCCGCTGCACGGTTTGCAAGCGACGCCTCGCCGCGTCCGGGACATTGATCGAATCCGCCGTTTCGCTAGGCTGCGGCAGAAGCGATTCATTCGGCCGCAGACGAGCCGCCATGATCGAGAACCTCAAGCCGGTCTCCGCCGAGCCCGCACCCTGCAAGATATGCGGCGGCGAGGCCCCGCTTTACGGCGTCGTCGACTTCAACAGAAATTGCGAAATACCGAACGGCATAACGCTCGCGCTCACCGGCACGCCGATCTATTACCGCCGCTGCGGCAGCTGCGGCTTCCTGTTCACCGACGCCTTCGACAACTGGAATAAGGATGAATTCAAGACGTACATCTACAATGACGCCTATTACTCCGTCGATCCGGGATACGTCGCTGAGCGGCCGAACTCGAATGCCGAAGTCGTGGCGCGTCTATGGGGTCCCCTCAAGGCGGAGACACGCGTGCTCGACTATGGCGGCGGCAACGACGTGTTCTGCGCCGCGCTTCGCGCCAGCGGCTTCCCGGTGGCGGTGACATACGATCCGATGGTGCCGGAATTTGCGCGCCGTCCTGACGGCAAGTTCAACCTCGTGACATGTTTCGAGACACTCGAGCATTTGCCCGATCCGACTGCCGGCATCGCGCAGATCATTGAATATGCCGCAGACCCGGGACTTGTCCTGTTCACGACGCTTCTGCTTCCGACGGACTTCGACAAACAGCGCCTCAACTGGTGGTACATTGGACCGCGCAATGGCCACGTCTCGATCTTCAGCAAACAGGCGCTGACCGCAGCTTGGAATCGGTACGGCTACAAGATCGCATCGTTTAACGATAACAACCATTTCGCGTTTCGCACCCTGCCGCCCTTCTTGGCCCACCTGGAAAAATGACAAACGCGCGGCGGCACATGCTGTTAGAGTGGTGACGATGAGTACGTCCTACGACACCGATCTCGACCGCAACGCGGCGAATTTCCAGCCGCTAACGCCGCTGTCGTTCCTGGCGCGTGCCGCCGCGGTCTATCCGGAGCAGACCGCGATCATCCACGGCAAGCGCACTTGGTCCTATCGCGAGTTTTTCGCGCGCGCCAAACAACTTGCCTCGGCACTGGCCAAGCGCGGCATCAAGCGCGGCGATACGGTGGCGGCGGTGCTGGCAAATACGCCGGCGATGCTGGAGGCGCACTACGGCGTCGCCATGGCCGGCGCGGTCCTCAACACCATCAACACCCGGCTCGACGCCGCCATCATCGCGTTTACGCTGGACCACGGCGAGGCCAAAGTCCTGATCACCGACCGCGAGTTCTCCACGGTGGTCAAAGACGCGCTCACGACCTGCAAGGCCAAGCCGCTGGTGATCGACTACGACGATCCGGAGTTCACCGGCGCCGGCGAACGGCTCAGCAATCTCGAATACGAGGATTTTTTGCGCCAAGGCGACCCCGACTTCGCCTGGCTGATGCCGAACGACGAATGGGACGCGATTTCGCTGAATTATACGTCCGGCACCACCGGCGATCCCAAAGGCGTCGTCTACCATCATCGCGGCGCCTATCTGTTGGCGATGGCGAACGTCATCACCTGCGCCATGGCCAAGCATCCGGTCTATTTGTGGACCTTGCCGATGTTCCACTGCAACGGCTGGTGCTTTCCGTGGACGCTGTCGGTGGTTGCGGGTACTCACGTTTGCTTAAGGGCAGTTCGCGCGGCGCCGATTTTCGACGCCATCGCCACCCATAAGGTGACGCATCTGTGCGGCGCGCCGATCGTGATGTCGACCTTGCTCAATGCGCCGGAAGATGAGCGCAAGCCGCTGCCCCACGTCGTCGAATTCATCACCGCAGCAGCCCCGCCGCCGGAATCGGTGCTGGCGGCGATGAAGGCGTCGGGCTTCAACGTCACCCACGTCTACGGCCTGACCGAAACCTACGGGCCGGCGAGCGTCAACGACTGGCACCGCGAATGGGACGCGCTGCCGGGCTCCGAGCAGGCGGCAAAGAAAGCGCGCCAGGGCGTCAGCTATCCGGTGCTCGATGCGCTCGACGTGCGCGATCCGGCAACCATGCAAGCGGTGCCGCGCGACGGCGAGACGCTGGGCGAAGTGATGTTCCGCGGCAATGTGGTAATGAAGGGCTATCTGAAAAACAAAGCGTCGACCGCAGCAGCCTTCGCCGGCGGCTGGTTCCATTCCGGCGACCTCGGCGTCATCCATCCCGACGGCTACATCCAGATCAAGGACCGCTCCAAGGACATCATCATCTCCGGCGGCGAGAACATTTCCTCGATCGAAGTCGAGGACGCGCTGTACAAGCATCCGGCGGTGCAGGTGGTCGCCGTGGTCGCCAAGCCCGACGACAAATGGGGCGAGACGCCGTGCGCCTTCGTCGAGCTAAAGCCCGGCGAGGCGGCGACGGCGGAGGAGCTGATTGCCTGGTGCCGCAAACACCTCGCCGCCTACAAATGCCCGCGCTACATCGTGTTCGAGACCGTGCCGAAGACGAGCACGGGAAAGATCCAGAAATTCAAGCTGCGGGAGACGGCGAAGGCGGTGTGAAAATCGCAGCTCATTCTCGCGTGCGACTTTAGCGGGCGTCCTGCTTGAAAATAGAACACCCCGACGTCCCCGCTTTCGCGGGGACGAAGACAGAAAATAACCGCTTGGCTTTGCCGCTTAGTGGACGAGTTCGTCGTGCTGTAACCGCACGATCTCGTCCTTTACGTACAGTTTCTTGCGCTTCAATTGCGCTATTTCCAGATCGTCGGTCGATGGGTGGGTGAGTGCTTCGCTAATTTCCAGTTCGAGTGCTTGGTGCCGTCTTTCGAGTTCCGCAAGATGCGCTTCAATCGCCATGTGGCCTGTCTCCTTGCGCGTCAGATCCTTGCTTAATCAGATCGACCTACGCCAGTCCAACATAACCCAACATACTCCTTTTCGGGGCGTTCGAAAATCCCCATTGTGCACTGTTCCGCCATGCCGCAGCGGCATGCGGGCTTGTCGGGCGTTAACCAAAACGCGATAATCCAGAACCACTTACCGGCCTAAACGGCGCCAAAAGCCAACCAAGCGGCCACCACGGCGCGACCAAGGCGGCGATGACGCAAGAGGAAGAACGCGAGCTTCGGGCGCAGCTGGCGCGCCTGCAGCAGGAGCATCGCGACCTCGACGCCGCGATTGCGGCGCTGCAGGATTCGCCGGGCGCCGACGTCATCCAGGTGCAGCGCCTGAAGAAACGCAAGCTGCAGTTGCGCGACCGCATCACCTTCATCGAGGACCAGCTCACGCCGGATATTATTGCGTGACCCGTCATTCCGGGGCGCGCGAAGCGCGAGCCCGGAATCCATATTCACGACCGGTGCTTATTCTGCCCGGACAGGGGTTATGGATTCCGGACAGCCGCTACGCGGCTTCCGGAATGACGGCGCTCATCCTTGCGCGCATACATCGCCGCGTCGGCGCGGGCGATGACGTCGGCGGGGGTGTCGAGCGCACCAAGGAGCGCGACGCCGGCGGAGGCGCCGACGACCAGCGTCGACGCGTTCCAGCGCACCGGCGTTCCGTAAACGGCCGCTTCGAGCGCGCCGGCCTTGGCGGCGGCATTGGCACCGTCGACGTTCCACAACAGCACGGCGAATTCGTCGCCGCCCAGCCGCGCCACCACGTCGGAGGCGCGCACGTTACGAACCAGCGCCGCCGCGATCGCCTTGAGCACGACGTCGCCGGCGCCGTGGCCGTGGCGGTCGTTGACCGGCTTGAAGCCGTCGAGGTCGACAAAGATCAGCGCCGCGTTGGTGCCGTAGCGCTTGACGTAAGCCAGCGAGCGCTTGAGCTCGCGCTCGAAACCGCGGCGGTTGAGTACGTCGGTGAGCGGATCGACGTCGACCCTGGCTTCGAGATCCAAAATGCGCGCGCGCGAATCCTGCAGTTGCGCCGCCAGCGCGTCGACCTCGGCGGCAAGCCGCATGACGATAGCGCGCGACGGCGCGCGCGATGCTTTCGGCGGCTCAGCGCCGGCGTGCTTGCCGGCTTGCAGGCGGGAAGATTTTGGTTGCGACCGCCGCGACGGCTTGCGCTCCGACTTTGTCGCCCTGCGTTTCATTTGCAGTGAAATTCCCGAAGCGCGAATCGCCAAGCGAGGATAGCGCGTGCCCCGGTCCGGCACAGCGCCCGCCGCCGGATCGCGCAAATCGCCCGTCATTCAACGCAAAACACCTGCGACGGAATGTCGCATGTTTCACCCGGCCTGCAGAAACCCGATCGGCTCGGTCTGCACGTCATCGAACACCGCCGCCGTATGCGGCCCGCAGCGCCGGTGTCGAGGTTCAGCCGATGGCCACGAGCGCCGTCGCTTCGTGGTCTGCCAAAAGCATCACGATGTATTCGCCGCCGCACTTTCAGATCGATCAAACAATTGATGTATGAAACGGCGCAGCTTATCCAAATAGCCCTGAATATCGCCGATGCCGTACGTGAGAGACATTGTAGTCTCTTGGCAGTTTCTTGCCCGCCGTACGCTTTTCAATGATGGCGATATTCAGGCATAGCCGTTCAGTCCGCGTTCACCAAAAAATGGGAACCTTGGCGCGCTGGGGGCGATTGGAGTTCTGCGAAGAACCCACGCTGTCGAGGTGACTATCATGCGGAAGATTTTGACGGCTCTGGTTGCGGCAACGGCTATCGCCGCAGCGGCAGTGGCAACGTCGGGCACGGCGCAAGCGCAGTGGCATGGCGGTTGGCACGGTGGATGGGGTTGGGGTCCCGGCCCGTTCATCGGCGGACTTGCCGCAGGCGCCCTGATCGGCGGTGCTTTGGCGGCGCCGTATGCCTACCCATACCCTTATGGGTACTACCCCGGCTACTACGCTCCACCGCCCTATGGCGGTCCTTGCGTGTGGCGGCGGGTGTGGAACGGCTACGCCTGGGTGCGCGCCTGCATGTGACGGCGCGCGTCAAGTTTTCCGGACCTGAAATAGCGGCGGCGTTGCCCATGGCGACGGCTTGAAAGCCGGCGCGTACACCAGGGTACCGCCGCCGGCACACCAAACTTCCGCCAAAGAGTACCGCCAAAATGGCAAAAGGGTGCGCAAGTGGTGCCGCGAAAATCGGGGGGTTTCACGGGGACTCCCGCTGACAACATTTCAGATCGGCACCCGTCCGATCGCTTGAGGAGAACACATGCATAAGTCGCTCATTGGCCTTGCCGCCGCAGCGGCCATCGGCCTTGCTTCATTGGCGGCGCCGGCTCCGGCCAACGCCGGCTGCTGGGGCTGCGGCGTCGGCTTCGGAGTTCTCGGCGGCGTCGCCGCGGGCGCCATCATCGGCAGCGCCATCGCCAACAGCCCGCCGCCGGGCTATTACCCGCCGCCGCCCGGATATTATCCGCCGCCACCGCCCGGATATTATCCGCCGCCGCCGGCCGCCTATGGCCCGCCGCCCGGCCCCGGTTATGCGCAGCTCGCGCCAGGCTGCCGTTGGGCGCAGCGCCGGGTCTGGGTCGAAGGTGTCGGCTACCAGATGCGGACCGTGCAGGTCTGCCAGTAACCCGGTCTGTCAGTAAGCCGGTCTGGTCCTGACCGCACAACAATACGGAATTGTTCCGGCCGGCCGGCAACAGCCGGCCGGTTTGTTTTTTGGCTTTAATCTGTTTATGCGCAAGATGGCTTTGCGGCCACGCCGCGTGTGATGCGCGATTGCTTCATGCGACAATGCCTATGGAAACCACGAGAGACGTGATCGTGCGCTCCCTCTCAGCGGATGAGGAGAATGCGGTTGTCGAGTGCACCGGCACTGCGCAAAGAGCTATCGCAAAGGTGCGGCGGTTCGCTTGGCTGGCGTTTGCGGTTTCGCGGGAGATCGTCGCCTGGGCGTGGGAAACATTGTCCCGCACCCGAGCGGGCAAGCGCGCAATGACCGTGCTGACAGTGATCCTCATCAGCCTGCTGTGCGTCTATGCCGGCGTGTTGGCGATGCTTTATGTCACGCAGCGCTCGCTGATGTATTTTCCCGAAACTATCCATACCACGCCGGCGGCGGCCGGCCTGCCGCAGGCCGAAGAAGTCAAGCTGACCACGGCCGACGGCGAGCGCATCTTCGCCTGGCATGTGCCGCCGCGCGACGGCAAGCCGGTTATTCTTTATTTCCACGGCAACGGCGGCGCGCTGCGCTATCGCGTCGAGCGCTTCACCCGGCTGATCACCGACGGCATCGGCATCGTCGCAGTGGAATATCGCGGCTATGGCGGCTCGAGCGGCAGCCCGAGCGAACGCGGCCTCATCGCCGATGCCGAAGCCGCTTACGCCTTCGCCGCAGCGCGCTATTCGACGCAGCAGATTGTGCTGTGGGGTGAATCGCTCGGCTCTGGCGTCGCGGTGGTGCTGGCGGCGGAAAAACCAGTCGGCCGCGTCATCCTCGAAGCGCCGTTCACGTCCGCCGCCGCGGTCGCCGCCAAACACTATTGGTATGTTCCGGTCAGACTGTTGATGACCGATCAATTCCGCTCCGACGCGCGCATCGGCAAGGTCACGGCGCCGCTGTTGATCCTGCACGGCGTCAAAGACCAGGTCGTGCCCTATGCCATGGGCGAACACCTGTTCGATATCGCCAACAAGCCGAAACACATCGTGCGTTTCCTCGACGGCGGCCACGAGGACCTCGATAAGAACGGCGCGCTGATTGCGGTGGGGCGGTTTCTGGCGGGGGATTTGGATTAATTCTCCGTCATTCCGGATTGCCGCCAACAGGTCCGGAATGACGGCACCTACTGCGGCACGGTCATCAGCTCGAGCACGTGGCCGTTGGGATCGCGGAAATAGACGCCGCGGCCGCCGTTCCAGTCGTTGAGCTTGCCATCGTTGAGGCTCCACGGCGCGCTGCCGAAACTGATCTTGGCTTTCTTGATGCGGCCGAGGATGGCGTCGAACTCGGCCTTGCTGACATGAAACGCGTAGTGATGGCTTTCGAACTTGGAGTCGTCATCGAACAACAGCGTCAAGGTCTTGTTAACCCGCACCGGCGCGAAATAGCCGCTGCGCCCGCGCTTTAATCCGAAAATATTGGCAAAGAATTTCGCCGCAGCAACCTTGTCGCGCGCCGGCACGATGGCGTGGTTGAGCGTGATGGTCATCGATGCCTCGCTAGCTTGCCCGATCAAAAGGTTTGATAGGTCTGCCCTGCCCGGCCGCCGACGCGGGCAAAACCGGTCTGCGCCGGCTGATATTTGTCGTTGATGTTGAGCGCTTTCGCATAAGAGCCGGCGGCCTTTTCCTTCTGCCCGAGCCGCTCATAGGCGAGGCCGCGGCTGGCCCAGGCTTTGGCGCTCGTCGGGTCGGCCTGCACCGCTTCATCAAGATCGCTGGCCGCCGACTTGTTGTCACCGACCGCGAGGTAGCTCAAGCCGCGCGCAATAAACAAGTCAGTGCGCTGCGTGGTGAGCCCGAGCGCGGTGGAGAAATCGTCGATGGCGAACTGGTGCTGGCGCTGGCTCTGATAGAGCAGGCCGCGGCTGTAATAGGCCTCCGCATTGTCCGGCTTGAGCGAGCGTGATCGCCTTGTTGAAATCGGCCAAGGCCTGGGCGCTCTTGCCCTGCAAGCTCTCGACCATGCCGCGGCCGACATAGGCCGTCGCGTAGCCGGCATCGAGCGACAACGCCTTGTCGTAATCGGCCGCCGCCAGATCGAGCTTGTTGGTCTTGCGGTAGACCAGGCCGCGATTGGCGTAAGCCTGGGTGTAATTCGGATCGAGGCTGATCGCCTTGTTGAAGTCGGCGAGCGCCTGCTCGCTGCGTCCGGCTTCGCCGAACACCGTGCCGCGCATGTTATAGGCCTGCGGATCGTTGGGATGGCTTTCGATGACCTCGCTGAGCGACGTCAGATTGGGCGCCGCGGTGGCGTAGGCCGGATCGTTGTTTTCGGCGGCGGGCGCATTGCCGAGCGTGGAGCAACCGGCCAGGGCAATAGCGGCGAACGCGAGCGCAATGACGCCCGCCCCAATCCGCCCCGCTCCGGCATTGGCGATAATCGATCCCATCATCCGAGGGCCCTTGACCAGTCAGGCAAGACGATACCACCGCCGGGCGGCAAAAAAAGACGCAGGGGCCGTAAGCCCCCACACCATCGTCGAATTCGCAGTAAGATTAGGCTTCCGGCTTCAGCCGAAACGGGGCGTGCGCGGCGGGCCGGACCTGCCGGCGCCAGGGCCGCCGGGACCGCCCGGGCCGGTCGGCTTCGGCTTCATCGGCAGGAGCCCTTCGCGCTGCAACTTCTTGCGCGCAAGCTTGCGGGCGCGGCGGATCGCCTCCGCCTTCTCCCTTGCCTTCTTTTCCGATGGTTTTTCGTAGTGGCCGCGGAGTTTCATCTCGCGGAAAATGCCCTCGCGCTGCATCTTTTTCTTCAGCGCCTTGAGGGCCTGGTCGACATTGTTGTCACGGACGAGAACCTGCACGCGTGCTCCTTTTGTTGCAGTTAGGTTCGCGGAATTGCATGGCGGCGCTAGCGTAAGCGCCTGCACCGCCGTGGCGCGCCATGTAGCAGAACAGCGCCGGAAAGTCCATAAGTCCGGCCGGTTTCGGCCAAAACCCCGGTGCCGGCACGACGTAATCGGGACGACGTTGCGGGGCTACGGCAGTCCCCTTCGTTACCCGGAACCGCCCGGACGAAATGCATCGGCGCCCGGGCGCGACTTGCGCAGCGACAGGTTCTTGAGAGTCCGATGCAAGATGGTCAACCAAGGCTGCGGCGCGCCGTCACCGGCGTCGAACGGACAAACAAACGGCAGATGATGCAGCTTGCGCAGCGCCACCCGGATGCTGCAATCGATGACGGTGTCGCCGCCGTACGGATTCATCTTTCTCAGATAGTCCGGGATCTTGGCCGGCCCCCAGGCGGTGAAACGGATATAGAGCGCCTCGTAGCCGTTGAAGTTCGCCAGCATGTTGAAAAATTTCGGCTGGTAGCCGACCAGCCCGTGATCGATCAGGCCGCCGGCGGGAAGCTCGTGGTACATGACGCCGCCGACCCGGACCAGATGATGGATGATGCGAAACGCATTCATCTGATTGGCGACGTGCTCGGTGGTGCCAGCGTTGACCACCAGGTCGAAGGCGCCGCGCAGCCGCCGCGGAACCTTGCCGCGATTGAGGTCAATCCGGATGGCGTCGCCCTCGACATCGATGGCGCTGCGCTGAAATCCCAGCGCCGACCAGAACGGCGTCGATGACGGCGCCGATTTGGTGAAATTCTCGGCGCCGACCGGCGTCATGACCGGAGGCGAGGTGCAGCCGAACAGCCGGTAGGCCTCCGGCAGTCCCGGTGCGATCATCAAAGAATCGGAAATCTGCTGCGCGCCGATTTCCATGACGCGCGTGGCGCCATCGAGCGCGCCTTTTTGCTTCAGTTCGATCAGGTCGTTGAGGAAAACGTTGCCGAGGCCCATTGGTAAAATCCTATGAGAGCGGTCCACCGCGGACAAGCTGATTTCAGGAGAGCCTCGCGTCAGTCGGCGAAGACGCGCGTCACGTGCCCCATCTTGCGGCCGGGCCGCACCGCGGTCTTGCCGTAAAGATGCACCGCCGCTCCGGGAACCGCGAGCCAATTCCGATAATCCTCGACCTCGCTGCCAATGAGGTTCGTCATTTCGACGCGGCCGCGGCGGATCGGCTTGCCGAGCGGCCAGCCGGCCACCGCGCGGATGTGCTGCTCGAATTGCGACACCGAGGCGCCGTCGAGGGTCCAGTGGCCGGAATTGTGCACCCGTGGCGCGATCTCGTTGACGAGGATCTCGCCGTCGCGCAGCACGAACATCTCGACTGCGAGCACGCCGACATAGTTGAATTTTTGCGCAATGGTCTCGGCGATGCGGCGCGCCTCCCGCGCGGTGGCTTCGGAGATCGCCGCCGGCACCCGCGAAATTTTCAAAATATGGTCGCGGTGCTCGTTCTCGGTAACGTCGAAGCTTTCCACGGCGCCGTCGTAGGCGCGCGCCGCCACCACCGACACCTCGCGCTCGAACGGCACGAAGGCTTCGAGGATGCAGGGCTGGCCGCCGACATCGCGCCAAGCCGCCGCCGGATCGGTGCCGTTCTTGATGGTGGCGTGACCCTTGCCGTCATAGCCGAAGCGACGCGTTTTCAGGATCGCCGGCCGGCCGATGCGTTCGATCGCTGCCGCGAGCGCCTCGGGCGCGCCGACATCGGCGAATGCTGCGGTGCGGAAGCCAAGGCCGGCGACGAAATTCTTTTCCATGAGCCGGTCCTGGGTCGTCGCCAGCACCTGCGGATCGGGCAGCACCGGAACGCGCGCGGCGAGAAAGGTCGCGGTCTCCGCCGGCACGTTCTCGAATTCGTAGGTGACGACGTCGACGTCGCCGGCGAAGCGATCGAGCGCTTCGGTATCGGTATAGTCGGCGGTGGTGACGCGATGCACGACGTCAAAAGCTGGCGAGTCGGGCGACGGCGCGAAAACGTGACATTTGAAGCCAAGCCGCGCCGCGGCCAGTGCCAGCATGCGGCCGAGCTGGCCGCCGCCGAGAATCCCGATCGTGGCTTCGGGCTGCAGAGCCGGCGCCGCTTCGCTCACGCGCCGTCCTTCGGCTGTTCGGCGACACTCTCGGTCTGGCGCTGTCGCCAGGCTTCGAGGCGATTGCCGAGCGTCGGATCGCTTAGCGCCAGCACGCTGGCCGCCAGCAGCGCCGCATTGATGGCGCCGGCCGGGCCGATCGCCAGCGTGCCGACCGGCACGCCCGGCGGCATCTGCACGATGGAATAGAGCGAGTCCTGCCCCGACAGCGCTTTGGACTCCACTGGCACGCCGAATACCGGCAGGCTGGTGAGAGAGGCGGTCATGCCGGGCAGATGCGCGGCGCCGCCGGCGCCGGCGATGATCACCTTGAAGCCGGCAGCCTTGGCGCCCTTGGCGAAAGCATAAAGCCGCTCAGGCGTGCGATGCGCCGAGACGATGCGCGCCTCATACGGCACGCCCAAAGCATCGAGCGTGTCGGCAGCATGCTTCATGGTCTGCCAGTCGGACTGGCTGCCCATGATAATGGCTACGGATTTCGCTCCCAGCGGCGCCACCAAAATTCCCCTGCGCGAAGGAAGCGCCGGATTATAGACTCGCGCGTTGGAACGGCAAGGCGGCTACATATTTAAGGACCGATGGGCGATTGGGAGAGTTAACCCATGGAAATGAGCCAATTCCACTACCTACCGCTGACCCCCGGCTTCTTTTCCATCCTGGTCGGCATTTTCGGCATCGTATTTTTGCTGCTGCAACTGGGGGCGCTGCGCTACGCCTATCTGAGCCTCGGGGTGAGCGCCCGCACCGCCATGTGGCTTCTCGTGGCTTCGCTGATCGGCAGCTATTTCAACATCCCCGTAGCGGTGCTGCCGGCGAAGCAGGTGATGTCCGATCAGGTGGTCAATTTCTTCGGCATGCAGTACGCGGTCCCGGTGGTGGAGAACTGGCCCGGCACGGTGATCGCGGTCAATGTCGGCGGCGCAGTCATTCCGACCGTGATGTCGATCTATCTGCTCGCCAAGTATCAGCTGTGGACCTAAGGACTGATCGCGACTGCAATCGTCGGGCTGATCATTCATTGGCTTGCCAATCCGGTTCCCGGTCTCGGCATCGCCGTGCCGGTATTCATGCCGGCGGTGATCGCCGCCATCGTCGCGGTGCTGCTGTCGCGCCAGGAAGCGGCACCGCTCGCTTATATCGGCGGCGGGCTCGGCACCCTGATCGGCGCCGACATCACCAATCTCGACAAGGTGCAAGGCCTCGGCGCGCCGGTCGCCTCGATCGGCGGCGCCGGCACGTTCGACGGCATTTTCCTCACCGGCATCCTCGCCGTGCTGCTGGCGAGCCTTTATGCTCGGCCGCGGCAAGCGGAAACCAACCGAGGCTGACGACGATGCCAGACAAATCGAGCGCGCCAAATTCGCCGAGCCGCGATCCGGGCGCGATCAAGGATTATCACGCCCACATCTATTACGATCCGGCGACAACGCGAGGCACAGCGGAGCGACTGCGCGAGCGCGTCGGGGCGGCGTTTCCGGGCGCCAAACTCGGCCGCTGGCACGACGAACTGGTCGGGCCGCATCCGCAATCGATGTTTCAAATCGCATTTCCGGTTCAGATGCTGGCGGGTTTCGTGCCGTGGCTGATGCTCAACCGCGACGGCTTGACCGTGCTGCTGCATCCGGAGACGGGCGACGACTACACCGACCATTCGGCGCACGCCGCCTGGTTCGGCGCCGTGCTGCCGCTGCGGCTCCATGTGTTCAAAAAATAATGTAGTCCGGGTGGAGCACAGCGTAATGCGGGGACGCTGAATTCCGGGTTTCGCTGCAGTTCATCCGAGCTAGACCGCCGCTCATTCATCCCACGAATTTACTTACAGACCGCGCTCGCGTTTGACCCGATCGATGTAGCTCTCGACCTCGGGCGGCAAGGACCGCAAGCCGGCTCGGCCGGCAGCCGACAGATACGGACGCAGTTTCGATCCGACCAGAAACTGCGGCTGGCGGTCGGCGGGAATGACGCGATCGAACACAACGACGATAAGCACGGCGATGAGACCGATGCGGACGGCGCCGAGCGCCGCCCCGGCGACACGGTCGAAGGCGCCGACATCGGGACCGACGAATTCACCGACCACGATGCGCAACAGCGCACTGATGCCGACACCGGTGGCGACGAACACGATGACCAGTATCAGCCACGCATTGTCCGACGACATCGATCGGCCCAGCGCAATGGCCGTCACGTATGGCGTGATCGCCAACGCAAGCGGCGCGGCAATCAAATAACCGAGAATCGTCGCTAGGCTCCGCAACAAACCCGAGCTGAATCCCAGCACGATGGCGAGAACGGCTACCGCGGCAACGACGACGTCGAATGCATTCATGTCGCTAGCGCGGCTGGCCGTCGGCGAATTCGCGCTCAAAAATCTCGCCGATGGTCGAATAGAAAAAGCCGTTGAGGCGGCCGATCGGATCGAGCTTGCGCATGTCGATATATTTGCCGGTCATGCAGGCCGGATCGACGTGCATGTAAATCACCTCGCCGATCACCAGCGGATGCCGGTTGGGGCCGAGCTCGAGCACGCGTTCGAGCTTGCACTCGAAATGGATCGGCACCTCTTTGACCCGCGGCGGCTTGATCTTCACGCATGGGATCGGCGTGAGCCCGGTTTCGGTGAATTCGGAATCCCCTTCCGGAAAACCGTTGGCGCTATCCACCATCTCCTTCCACACCCGCTGCGTCACCACGTTGAAGCAGAACTCGCCGGTCTGGCGGATGTTCTTGAGCGTGTGCTTCTCGCTACCGTCGGGATTACGCGCGATGGTCAGCGAGATCATCGGCGGGATGACGCAGACCACGGTGAAGAAGGAAAACGGCGCCAGGTTGGTGATGCCGGCCTGGTTCACGGTCGACGCCCAGCCGATCGGCCGCGGCACCACCGAACCGACCAGCATGCGGTAAATCTGGCGTTTTTCGGCGGTGGCCGGATCGATTTCAAGATAGTCGGACATGGCGAAGGAGCGCTCTTGGGACAGACAATGACGGTAGCATTCTAGCGCACGCGCACGGGGATTATTTCGACGGAGAGCTGCACCTCATCGCCAAGCCCGTAATAGTAATAAGCCGGCTGCGACACCAGACGAAGCAACAAGAAGAGCCGAAACCGCAAGCGCTTGAAGAAACCCATCCGTGGGGCCGGCAACAGATTTTCGTGCGAAACATGCACGATCCATTGCCGTCGGTCGGTCGGCAGATCGATTTCCTTGTGTCGCGCCATATCTTCCAGCAATCGCTCCACGTTCGGCTCCTCCATGAAGCCGAAGCTCAACTCGACCCCGATGATGCTGCCCCGGTTCTTCTCGCGCTCGAAAACGGTGACGCGATAGCGGTTATCCCGGATATAGGGAACCTTGCGATGGCTGACTTCAACGAGAATCAGGTTCCGCGGCAAGATGCCGTGTCGGTCCCACAGCATCTGCATCAGCGCCGGCGCGTGGTCGGTCGGCAGACGCAGCGGCTTCGGCGACATGACGATCGCGTTTCGCTCCATGAAGACTTTGCATTCGCGGTGCAATGCGACGAGCTCCGCGATCGTCATCGTGTCTTTGGCGGAATAGGCGGCGAAGGTCGCCTTGCGGCCCCAGCGCCATGTCGTCATCACCACAAACACGGCGGCGCCGATCGAAAGCGGGACGTAGCCGCCCTCGATGAACTTCAGCGAGCTCGCGATAAGAAACGCTGAGTTGATCGCCAGCAGAAAGCCCCACACCAGGCCCGTTCTCGCCGCGCCCCAGCGCCAGACGCCGCGCGCAATCGGAAACATCGCGAGCGAAGTTATGACCATCACGCCGGACACCGCCAGCCCATAGGCCGCCGCCAGCGCCGCGCTCGAGCCGAAGGTCAGCACCAGCAGAATGCATCCGGCAAACAGCGCCCAGTTGATGAACGGGACATAGATCTGCCCGGCATGCCGCTCATGGGTATGAAGCAGATCGAGCCGCGGAAACAGGCCCAGGCGGATCGCTTGCGACCCCAGCGAAAACGCGCCGGAAATCAACGCCTGCGAGGCGATAACCGTCGCCACGGTGGCGAGCAGCACCATCGGGTACAGCAGCCCCTGCGGCACCAGGCTGAAGAACAGCTTGCCGCCCGCGATCGGCGCGTCGCTCAACAGATAGGCGCCCTGGCCGAGATAATTGAGGAGCAGCGCGGGATAGACCACCGCGAACCAGCTCGTCCGAATCGGCCGCGCGCCGAAATGGCCGAGATCGGCATACATCGCTTCGCCGCCGGTGACTACCAGCATCAAGGCGCTGAGGATGAGGAGCGCATCGAACAGGCCGGCGTGCCAAAGAAAGCTCAGGCCGAGAACCGGATTGAAGGCGGCGAGGATTTCCGGATGGCGTTCGATTTGCCAGGCGCCGAGCACGGCGATGACGACAAACCAGACAGTGAGAACCGGACCGAACACGATACCGATGCCCGAGGTGCCTTTGAACTGGATGGCGAACAACGCAGTCAGAAGCCCAACCGTGATCGGGATGACGGTGTGGCCCAATGCCGGCGTCGCCACCTGCAGCCCCTCGACCGCGGATAGCACGCTGATCGCCGGCGTGATGATGCCGTCGCCGAACAGCAATCCCGCTCCCAGCATCAGCGACCACAGCAAGAACGTCGTGCCGCGTTTTTTCTGCTCAGACAAAAGGCCGTAAAGCGCGAATACGCCGCCTTCGCCGTCGTTCTGCGCGCGCAATACCAGGATGGCGTATTTGAAGGCGACGATGATCGTGATGGTCCAGATCACCAACGATACGCCGCCGAGCACGTCGGCCGGCGTCCGCGCGGCTTCGGCGCGGCCGAAGAAAAGCTGATCCATCGCGTAGAGCGGCGAGGTGCCGATATCGCCATAGACGATGCCCAATGCGCCGACGGTCAACGCCGCGAAGCCGCCCCGCGGCGCGCGCGGTAGAGACTTGGCGTCGCGGTGCCGCGGCGATAGTGCGGCAAGATCTTTGCGGTGCAGGCTCGGGCGCTTCATGGAATCGTGGGCGAGACCGTTTGGCGTTTTGTCTCGCTGCCAAGCGGAGTAGCGCGCCGCAGCGTGAACGGCAAGTTCCGGCGCTGCCGGTGTCTGAGAGAGGCGGCGTGACGGTGAACGCCTTAGGCCCGCTCGATGCGAGCGGCGTAGCAGCCGGGCGCGGCGAAGTGCGCATGCAGATAGGCCGCGCGCGGCTCGGCCAACAGGCGCGCAATGGCGCCCTCGACCTGGTCGCCCTCAACGAGGTCCCAGCCGGCCATCATGCCGTCGGCGTCGAACGCGCGCACCGCAAGCGTGCGGCCGCGCAACTGCTCGGGCACCGTGTCGACGGCGTCGAAAGTCGCGTCGCCCTTGCGCACATAGATGGCAAAGCGCATGCGGTAAGGCGACGCGACGGCGTGATGCTCGTAATTGACCAGGATCAGCTCGTCGCCGGCTTTCGAATCGGCGAGACTGACGCGGCACGGATAGCCGCGCTCGCGGGCGTCCGCGATGCGGCGCACCGCGCCAAGTGCCGCAAGCTCGGCATCGGACAAAGCAAACAGTGGCGCGAATCGTTCGGCGGGCAATCCGAGAATGCGAAAGTGCATGATCGATACTCCTCTGTTAGGACGCAATCTGTGCTACGCTGCAGCGGCCGGCCACCCGATTTGTGCTTTAAGGCAATGATGCAGCGCCGCGTCGCGCAGACGACACTTGGCACAACGGCGGCCGGTCGCGGCTTACGGAGACGTCACATGACCGGGAAGACGATCACGCTCGCGTTGGCGCTGCTTGTCGGCGCGACCGCAATCGCGGCCGCGCAAAGTCAGCGCAATTATGGCGCGAACGGACCCTCCAACTACGGCTGTTACGGCTCGTTCTATACCGGCACGGCCGCGTCCAGTTGCCCCGGCACCCCCGAAGGCGGACCGTGGGCGCAGCAGTATCAGCCCTATCCGCAACAGCCGCCCTACCCGCAGTACCCGCAACGGCGGCAATGGCAGTGGCAGCGGCTGTATTGAACGGCAGCAGGGAACCTCATGGCGTCATGGGCGGTTGTTCAGTGCATATCTGGGAGATTGCACTATGACCGCGACAAGAATCATTGTGGCGTTGGTGCTGCTCGTCGGCGCTACCTCGATTGCATCGGCGCAAAGCCAACGAAATTTCGGCCCGAACGGCCCCTCCAGGTCCAACTGCTATGGCGAACCCTATAGCGGCGCCGTGGCCTCGCGCTGCCCAGGCCAAGGTGGTGGCTATGGGCATCACGCCCGCCGCTTCCACCGTTATTATTGAGGCGAAGACGACCGTCTCCGCGGCGTTCGCAGCGGCCGTTTGACAATTCGCCGTTCTGCCTGACCATGGCGGCATGGCGTCGATATCTTCTCGGCAAACTGAACGATTAAGCGTCGCCGTGATCGGGCTGGGCGCGATCGGCGGCGTTGCCGCCGGCTGTTTGATTGCCACCGGCCGTTACGATGTCGTCGCCTGCTTGCGTAAACCGATCGAGCAGCTAACGCTGGACGCTCCCGGGGGCAGCTCGACCATGCCGCTCTCCACCATCACCGACCCAGCGCAGGCGAAACCGGTCGACTGGGTGCTGCTGTGCACCAAGACTCATGCCACGGCTTCGACGGCGCCGTGGCTCAAGCGGCTGTGCACGCCGGCAACGCGCGTCGCGGTGCTGCAGAACGGCATCGACCACGTCGCCCGCGTGGCGCCGCTCGCCGACGACGCCACCGTGGTGCCGGTAATCGTCTATTACAACGGCGAACGGGTCGCCGCCGACCACGTCAAGCTGCGGCACGGCGCCGACCAGGATTTCGTCGTCGCCGCCGACGACGCCGGCCGTGCCTTCGCGCAATTGTTCGAAACCACGCCGCTGCGCGTGCATTTGGGCAACGATTTCGTCACGCTGGCGTGGCGCAAGCTTTTGATCAACGCCATCGCCAGCCCGGTCACCGCGCTGACGCTGCAGCGGCAGGCGGTGCTGCGGCGCCCCGAAATCCAGGCGCTCTGCCTCGTCGTGCTCGAAGAGGCGATCGCGGTCGGCCGCGCCGAAGGGGCGCAGCTTGCCGCCGACGAAGCCGCGCGGACGCTTGAGACGCTGTTCACCTTTTCCGGTGAGCTCGGCACTTCGATGTATTTCGACCGCCTCGCCAACCGCCCACTCGAGCACGAGGCGCTGACCGGCGCCATCGTCGCAGCCGGCGAACGCCACCGCATCGCCACCCCGCTCAACCGGGCGCTCTTGGCGCTATTGCGGGCGATCAGCGATGCGGCGGGGGCGAGCCGGTAGCTTTTCCACTTAGCCGGTCGCGTGCGTCCGATAGCCGTGGCGATAGGAATGCCGCAAACGATGGCGGTGATACACGGGCGCCTCGGCGCCCGGATAGGAGGCTGCGACGGGGTGAACGCCAAAAACGCCGGCAATGCCGCCTTCAACGCCGCCAATGACGCCGCCGACCGCGCCGCCAACCACAGCCCCGATCGGTCCGGCGGCACTGTTGCCGACGTAAGCACCATGGGCGGCGCCGTCGGGAATGCCTTGCGCCTGCGCGGCGGTCAGCGGGGTGGCGATAGCGGCGAGAACGACGACGACCGGTAAAAGATGGAACTTCATGCAACGATCCTTGTCTGCTGATGGGAGGCCGCGACATGACCGGCGATCACGGCACTGGCGCGGCGGCAACGTGGCGCCACGATGCCGCGACGATTTAAGCTTCGATGATGCAAAACGATCGCAGTCATCCGGCGGATTACCGGCGACACGACCGGCACGCTTACTTCTTTGCCAAACCGGACGTGCTATAAACCGCCGATGAGCCGACGCCCGACCTACGATCCGCGCACTGCAGCCGAGAAGGCGTTCAAGGCGGCGACCACCAAGCCGGTGGAAGCGCCACCGAAGGCGCCGCTGTCGCCACCTGGTGTCAAGGAGATGGTGTCGCTGCGCATCGACCGCGATGTGCTCGATTTTTTCCAGGAGGACGGCCCGGGCTGGCAGGACCGCATCAACGCGGCGCTGCGCAAGGCGGCGGGCAAATAGCGCGCCGCGCGGCCGACGCTAATCCGGCCGCGGCCGGGTAACCGCTTCATGAATGGCGTGGCAATGGCGCACCAGATCGCCGTGCGCCACGACGAATTGCTTGAGCGGCGTGTCGATGTCGAAGAAACAAATATTGGCGATGATGCCGTAGATGCCGGCGTCGATGCTGGTCGGTTTCGG
Source organism: Xanthobacteraceae bacterium (assembly GCA_050010715.1). GTDB lineage: Bacteria > Pseudomonadota > Alphaproteobacteria > Rhizobiales > Xanthobacteraceae > BOG-931. Next base: position 27,902 of record JBEKKM010000108.1, read on the forward strand.
CCCGTGCACGTAACCCGCCGCGGGAATGAGATGCGCCAGCACCGCCAAATCGGCGAGGCCGCGCGCATAAGCGGCCTCAGGCGCGTAGCGGCCAATACCCTGGAAGTGATAGCGCTGGAAATTGAACTCGCGAGCTTTCGCAAGGCCCGCTTCGTCGAGGCTCGGATGCTCGCGCAGCAGCGCGTCGCGGAACGCTGGCCAGTAGCGCTCGTCCTTCCAGCGCGAATACGACATCACCCAATAGAGGTCGTCGAGCATGCGCGTGATCAGGAGATCGGTGTCGCGCTGCGCCGTAGTCAGCGCGGCGTCAATCGCCGGGCGGTATTTGGCGATGACATGGGCGATGACAGTCTCGCTGTCGCCAATTGTTTCACCGTCATCAACGATGTAGGGCAACTGCCCGCGCGGCGCCTTCGACGCGTCGAAAATATGCTCGTGACTGAACGGCACGCCGGCGAGCCGCAGGAAGGCGAACACCTTCAGCCCGTAGCCGTTGTTGTCGGCGACACCGAACAATTCGGGATAGGAATAGAGCGTGATCATGGCGCGCCTCCGGGCTGTCGGTCGATAGGCCAGCGCCAACGTCTGCTGCCAGCCATACCCCGTTTATCGCAGTTGCCTTGCGTTAATGTTCATGTTATGTTCCCATCGGTCCATTAGCGTTGTGGCAGGGAGAAACAGCGATGCGAACGCTCATTTTGGCTCTGGGTTTTGTAGTGGCGGCGCTGCCGGTGCGAGCGCAGACGATCGCGCCGGCCGAGATCAAGGCGCATGTCGGGCAAACGGTGACGGTCCAGGCCGCCGTCAGCGACGTCCACACCGGCCGCGCCGGCGTGACCTTCATCGACATCGGCGGCGCCTACCCCGACAATGAATTCGCCGCCGTGATCTTTGCCTCCGACCGCGCCAAATTCCCGAACGCCGGCGATCTCAAGGGCAAGACCGTGGCGATCAGTGGCGAGGTGGTGCTTTACCAGAACCGGCCCGAGATCATCCTCAAGACTGCCGATCAGTTGAAGGCTAATTAGCGCGCGGCGCGTGGTCAGATGGTGCGATAGCCGCCGTCGGCCATGACGATCGAGCCGGTGACATAGGCGGCAAGATCGGAGGCGAGGAAGATCGCCGGGCCGGCGATGTCTTCGGGCTTGCCGGTGCGGCCGAGCGGGGTGTGGTCGAGGAAGATCTTCACCAGCTCCGGATTGGTGGTGCGCACCTTTTCATTCAGCGGCGTCTCGATGAAGCCGGGGCCGATGGCGTTGACGCGCACGCCGTCCTTGCCCAGTTCGGCAGCCAACGCGCGGGTGAACCCAAGCACGCCGTGCTTGGAGGCTGTGTAGGCCGGCGAGTTCGGCGTGCGCACATGCATGAACGATTGAATGGACGCGATATTGACGATGCGCCCTTTGTTGGCGCGCAATGGCGCGAGAAACGCGTGCGTGACGTTGAACACGCCGTTGAGATTGATCGCCATGATGTCCTGCCAGTCCTTGATCACGGCGTCGGGATCGGAGGTAAAGCCGTTGCGCCGGTTGATGCCGGCATTGTTGACCAGGATCGAGACCGAGCCGACGTCGCTTGCGACCTGCGCCGCGATGGCGCGGCAGGCCATCCGGTCGGTGACGTCGAGGAAAAAATGTTGCGCCATGCCGCCGGCGTCGCGGATATCCGCCGCCGTCTTGCCAGCCGCCTCGCCATTGATATCGAGCACCGCGACCTGGGCCCCCTCTTGCGCATAGCCGAGCGCAATGGCGCGGCCAATCCCGGAACCCGAACCGGTGACGACGGCGATGTGGTTTTGCAAAAGCCCGGCCATCTGCGCTGCTCCCTAAGCGGAACCCTTAAGCCAGCATAGCAATGCCGGTTCCGCGCCGCGAGCCGCGCAACGATTTGTGAATGAAACGAACGGGCCGCCTGCCGGTTGTCGTTCCTGAACGACAACGGAGATCGACTCATGACGAAAATCATCCTGGCCGTCGCGTTCGTGCTGACGGCGACCGCGGCCGCGTTCGCCCAGGACTATTACGCGCCAAGCTATTATGGCCTTTACAACGCTGTGCCCGGCTATTACGGCGCCGCACCGGGCTATGGCTATTACGACAATTACGGGTCCGGGCCAGGCTGGTACAGCAACGACACCGAACGCGGCGGCCCCGGCCCGCGCGTCGGCGCCGGCAGCGGTATGGGCATCGGCTCGCAGCGCTGAGCGCGGCCGCGGAACTCCACGTCTGCGGACCTCAATCGGCAGCCCGGCCGCTTTCGGCCGGGTTGTTGCGCCGCGTCGGCTTCCGACGCCCTTGGGGGCGATGACATTCGTGCAAAGCAGCACCACCTATGGCGCGATCTGCCGATGCAAGGCGCGCGATTCGTTTTCGATTGTGGTCAATTTCGACCAGTCTTGGGTCTCGGTCTGGTGAGAAAATGCGCCATAAATACCGCAGCCTGCGCGACAGCAGTTGCGTGCGGCTTATTGCTTGCTGCGCCACGCCTATTGCTCGAGGGAGACTGCCACATCGGGCTGCAGCTCGAAGGAGACCATTATGTTGGATAGTTTGATAAAGCGGCGGGCTGACGCTCATTTCAGCGCGCTGCCCGGTGTCGAAGTGGGCAAGACCATCATGACGGAATCCGAAGCCGTCGCGGCCGCGGTTGCGGCCAAGAGCGCGCGTCTGAAGGAGCTTCGCCTGGCGCGAGACGCGGCCGAACAGGCGGCGCCGGTGATCGCGGTGAAGAAGGCCGGCAAGAAAACCGACAGCAAGAACGGCAAGAAAAAGTGCCCGGCGGTGTCGTTGTCGGATTGGCTGAAGAACCGCCAGGCCGCCGGACACAGCCATTGAAGCTGGCGCGTAGCTCTTAGCTCGTAGGATGGGTGGAACCATGCCGAAACCCATCATTAAGCCACGCATAGCTGACGGCTTTTCCAAGAGCTCAACCCATCCTACGGGCTCCGTCCGGGCTTAACCGGATGGGATGAATCCTCGCCATTTGGGTCTGCAGGCTGCTATGTCAATGCAGACCCCTGATCATTCACGGAAAAGGATGGCGAAATGGCCGAAAAACCCAACAAGCACGAGGCAACCGCGCAATTCGCCAAAATACAGCGTGCCAACGACGCCAAAAAGGCAACGTTCGAGTACGAATCGACGGCCGCGGCGCTGCGCGCGAAAACCGAGCGGCTCAAAGCGCTCCGTCTAGCCAGGGACGCCGCCGCCCCGCCGCCGGCTCCGGCCGCGCCCAAACGCAAGGCCAAGACGAAGAAGAGCACGGGAAGCTTGTCGGATTGGCTCGATGGGCAGGCCAAAGAGGGCCGCCAGAGCTGAATCGGCGCCGCACGCCGAGAGGCCGACGGGCTACGGTTGCTAAGCGGTAAAACGGGTTGTGATCTCGTCGAGCGGGGGCCGCGGCCGATCCTCGGGCGGACCCGGCGGCCTGCCGATATGAACAAAGCCGGCGATGCGCTCGTGCGGCTTCAGGCCGAGCGCGTCGAGCACGCCGCGATCGTAGGCGTACCATTCCGTGATCCAGCTCGCCCCGTAACCGAGCGCGTGCGAGGCGAGCACAAGGTTCATGGCGGCGGCGCCGGCGGAGAGCACCTGCTCCCATTCCGGGATTTTCACATGCGGCGCGGCGCGGCTCACCACGGCGATGACGAGCGGCGCGCGCATGAGACGCTCGCCCTCGGCCGCGACATGCTCCGGCTTCGCGTCCGGATATTTGGCGTTGAAGGCGACCGCGATTGCCGCGCCGGCCGCACGCCGCGCCTCGCCCTCGAACACGATGAAGCGCCAAGGCGTGAGCTTGCCGTGATCGGGCACCCGCGAGGCGACGGTCAGGAGCGCGTCGATCTCGGCCGCGGATGGACCGGGGCCGGCAAGCTCGACCGCCTTGAAGGAGCGCCGCGTGGTGAGGAGTTTTAGGGCGTCGGGCATGGTGCAGTCTCCGAAAGCGCGTTGCGGGTAGCACGGCACGCCAAAGCTGACAAACCGACATGGGTGACAAACCGGCTGACGCGTGGAAAGCGTGCGTCGAGGAGCGCTGATTGGCGGACTTGTTAGCGGCTAGGCTGGCACGGCCCGGCTTTGTGACAGCCGTGTCACCAAATGCCAAAAGTTCAATCAAATGCCGCCGCCAAGAGTCACGGTTTGTTGAAGCCGCCACCGCGAGGATGACACAGAGGGCCGCTACAAGGTTCCCATTCGCACGGAGGAATAGCCATGACGCTCCAAGTCGCCATGCCCATGCGTTATCAGCACGAACGCTATTGCGGACGGCCGGCCTGCCCGCGCTGCGGCGAATTGCTGACGCTGCCGGAATATCCGGAATTCGCCGAGCGCGGCAGCGGCGTCGAAATCCGCCACGTCTGGCAGTGCGACGCTTGCGACAATCGCTTCGACACCTTGATCACGTTCAAGGCCGTCGCGTGACGGTGCTGCAGCGACGAGGGCTTGCGCACGCAGGACGGCCGGCGCAATTCGCAATCGCCTACCGCGCTCACCGCCGGTAAGATTCCATCAGGTCGACATCTTGTAACCGACCCACAGCCCGGCAAAAGCGCCGGCGCCGCTCAGCAGCAGCCCCGAATAGGACAAAAGATCGCCGCCCCAGAGCGACGGGATCAGCCCGCCGAGGGTCGAGCCGATGAGGATTCCGGTCCAGATCGCTGTTCGCATGTCCCTGCTTCAAGCTTAGCATGCTTGATCCGGCAGTTCAGCCAACGGAAACTCAGCTCTGGATGACCCGTCGCGCGGACGGCGCGATTTTTGGAGGCGAAATGTCGGACGGCAACCCGAGCGGATATTTGCCGGGCGATCCGCGCTACGGATTGCAGGGCGAGGCGCTGAAAGATTATTACCGCACCAAGCCGGCGCAGTGGGCGATCTATTGCTGGGACAAGCCGGGAATGGCGGAGACCCGGCGCGCGCTCCTGGCGGAGCAGAAAAGCTACATCAAGACTTTCGGCGAGCGCGTCATCGGCTACGGCCACTTCGTGTCCGACGACGGCCGCGACTCGCTGGGCACGTCGTTCTTCATGCAACTCGACGACCGCGCGGCGGCGGCCAAGTTCGTCGCCGAGGAACCGCTGAACAAGGCCGGCGTCTATCAGCGCGTCGAAATTCACCGCTGGTCGAACAGTTTTGGCGAGCGCGCCGCCGACTATCGCCGCAAGGGTTTGCAGCAGTTCCTGTGCACCGGGCCTAAGACCGGCACGCCCGAGTTCTTCCGCGAGCATCTGCACGCCCACGAATCCTATTTCGCGTCCTACGGCGACAGCTTCATCTTCCGCGGCCCGATCCGCTCCGCCGACGGCGCCGACAATATCGGCACCGCGTTGCTGCTCGAACTGCCGGACCGGGCCGTGGCGGACACGTTCTGGAACAACGAACCGTTTGCGAGGAACGGCGGGTATGAGCGCGATGCGCGGATTATCCGGTGGGTGTTTGGAGACTAACAGTAGATTTTTCCTTGGCCTGATCCGTTGCTGACTTGGTTCAGACAGGTGTGAGACTGCCGCTGTGCAGCCACCATTCCTTAAATTGCACGGTTGCAGAAACGCGCTGAGAGAATTTGAACTCAAGGACGGCCCAACGGGCCGCCGCCTGCGGCGGTTGACGAAGGCAATCCTTGACTTCAAATTCTCTCTGCGCTGCGGTTTGCCGTGCAATCTAAGGAAGGTTCCGCCTCCTCCGAAGTCTCATATGTACTGAACCAGCACAGCTACTTGACATTTATTGGGGGTACATTAATAAGTGCTGTCATGCCAAGGAAGAAGAAATCTGGCTCCGCCGCATGGGTTGATCCTGATGACGCGCCGCAATTGACCGATGCGTTTTTTGACCGGGCTGAAATCCGACACGGCAACAGGGTTGTCCGCCGCGGCCGGCCGCCGCTGCCGAATCCGAAACAGGCCGTGAAGCTCCGCCTCGACGCCGATGTGCTCGCGGCCTATCGCAAGACCGGTGCGGGGTGGCAGACGCGGATCAATGCGGATTTGCGCAAGGCGCGAAAGCTGAAGGCGGGATGAGGCGGGCTCACCCGTTGAGCGCAATCAAGGGAGGAT
>JBEKKM010000109.1:0-24950 GCA_050010715.1 Xanthobacteraceae bacterium
TGCCGGTGCGGGCCCATGGTGGGCGGCGCTCGAATTCGACACCGCCCCGAAAATTATCGCCCGGTTGCCGTTCGTCGAACGTTCCAATCATCCGGCCGGCATGCCGGTGTTCGTGATCTCCCGCGTCGCAGCCGACGCCATGGTGACCGAGACCGAAGTGTGGAGCGTGCGGGTATCCGGCTGGAACGCGGCGTCGGTCAACGCCGTAGCGGAGCTTGCCGACGTCATCGCCGTGCCGGACCGCGCGTTCGATGGCGCCGCCCTTCTCGTCTCCGTCGCGCGTGGCGGCATCGCTGCCGTGTCGGATGCCCTGGTTGGGATCGGCGCCTCGATCCGCTCCACGGCCCTCGTCGGCAGTCACGCGACCCGCTATACGGTGCCGTAAACTGTCATCGCCCGCGAAGGCGGGCGACCCAGTAGCCCCTGTCTAGACCAGATAGGCACGGTCGGTGGGTACTGGGTGCCCCGCCTGCGCGGGGCATGACAATGAATTGAGGAAGATAATGACTGCCACGCGTCCAAAACCTCGCCCCGGCGTGCTCGATATCGCGGCCTATGTGCCCGGCAAGAGCAGCGCGCCGGGCGTGGCCAAGATATTCAAGCTGTCGTCGAACGAGACGCCGCTCGGGCCGAGCCCGCGCGCGATCGCGGCCTACAAGGCCGCCGCCGATCATCTCGAAGATTATCCGGACGGTTCGGCCATCGATCTGCGCGAGGCGATCGGGCACGCGTTCGGGCTCGATCCCGACCGCATCGTCTGCGGCGCCGGCTCCGACGATCTCCTGCATCTGTTGGCCTACGCTTATCTGGTCGACGGCGACGAGGCGATCCACACCACCCACGGCTTTCTGATCTATCCGATCGTAACGCTGGGCGCGGGCGCCACGCCAGCGGTGGCGCCGGAGACGGAGTTCACAGCCGATGTCGACGCCATCCTCGCGCGGGTGACGCCGAAGACGAAAATCGTCTTCCTCGCCAACCCGAACAATCCGACCGGCACGTGTCTGTCCTTCGACGAGGTGAAGCGCTTGCACCGCGGCCTGCCGCCGCATGTGCTGCTGGTGCTCGACGCCGCTTATGCGGAATATGTCCAGCGCAATGATTACGAAGCCGGCATCGAGCTCGTGGCGACGTCGGAAAACGTCGTCATGTGCCGCACGTTTTCGAAAATCCATGGGCTGGCGTCATTGCGGCTCGGCTGGATGTTCGGTCCAGCTCATGTGGTGGACGCCATCAACCGCATCCGCGGCCCGTTCAACGTCTCAACGGCGGCCATCGACGCCGGCATCGCCGCCATCAAGGACACCGAGCACCAGGAGCGCTCGCGCGAGCACAACACACGCTGGCTCGCCTGGCTGACGCAAGAGATCGGCAAGCTCGGCCTGAAGGTGACGCCGAGCGTCGCCAATTTCGTGCTGATCCACTTTCCGGACACCAAGGGGCGCACCGCCAAGGACGCGGATGCGTTTCTGACCGCGCGCGGGCTGATCCTGCGTTACGTCGCCGCCTACAAGTTGCCGAACGCATTGCGGCTCAGCGTCGGCACCGAGGAGGCCAACCGGCTCGTGGTCGCGGCGCTCAAGGAATTCATGGGACGGCAGTGATGGCTTCGCCAGTCCTCTATGACCGCCTGGCGCTCATCGGCGTCGGCCTGATCGGCGGCTCGATCGCGCGCGCCGCGCGCGCGCTCGGCATCGTGCGCGAAATCGTGGCGACCTCGCGCTCCGAGCCGACGCGGCAGCGCATCCGCGAACTGGGGCTCGCCGACGCGGTCGTGGACACCAGCGCGGCCGCGGTTGCCGATGCCGACCTGGTGATCGTCTGCGTTCCGATCGGCGCCTGCGGCGCGGTGGCGAAAGACATCGGCCCGCACCTCAAGCGCGGCGCGACCGTCTCCGACGTCGGCTCGGTCAAGGCCGCGGTGGTGCGCAACATGGCGCCCCACATTCCCGCTGGCGTCCATTTCATCCCGGGCCATCCGGTCGCCGGCACCGAAGACTCCGGACCGGACTCCGGATTCGCCGAACTGTTCATCAACCGCTGGTGCATCCTCACGCCGACGAAGGACGCCGACCAGGCTGCCGTCGAGCGGCTGGCTCAATTCTGGAAAGCATTCGGCGCCAGCGTCGAAATCATGTCGCCGGAGCATCACGACCTGGTGCTCGCGGTCACGAGCCACGTCCCGCACCTGATCGCCTACAACATCGTCGGCACTGCATTCGACCTTCGTCTCGTCACCGAATCGGAAGTCCTCAAATATTCCGCCGGCGGCTTTCGCGATTTCACGCGCATCGCCGCGTCCGACCCGACCATGTGGCGCGACATTTTCATGAATAACAAGGAGGCGGTGCTGGAAGTCCTAGGCCGCTTCAACGAGGATCTCTCGACCTTGACGCGCGCCGTGCGCAACGGCGACGCCGAGACATTATACAATGTGTTCGCCGAGCGCCGTGCCATCCGCCGTGGCATGAGCCAGTTCAATCTGGACTCGCCCGTGCCGGATTTTCGCGAGCCGGATGCCAAGCCGAAGGCCGAGCCGCTACCGCGGCCCTATGCGGCGTTGGACGACGACTAATCAAGAATTTGAAATTCAGCCGCGCGCCTTGACTGTGAGCGCTTCATTCACCGCGGCGCGCAGCACGGCCAGCGTGAACGGCTTGGTGATCACATCGTGGATCAAGGCGTCGAGGCCCTGGGCGCGCTCGCGCTGATCGGCGTAGCCGGTCATCAGCAGGATCGTCATGTTCGGAAAATCGCGCGCCACGTTCAGCGCCAGCGCGATGCCGTCCATGATCGGCATGCGCACGTCGGTGAGCAGGAGATCGAAACGCCCCTCCTCGCGCATGAGCAGGTCGATCGCTTCGCTGCCGTCGGCCGCGGTCTTGACCTCGTGGCCGTCCATCGTCAGCGCCCGCGCGCACATGGCGCACAAGGCTTCCTCGTCTTCGGCGATAAGGATGCGCGACATGGTCAGCGTGTCCCGGCGATGATGTCGTGGCGGGTGACGAAACGCACCAGCACGTCGCGGCCGTCGGTCGGCGGCGAGGCGAGACGGCTGCGGAACGCCACCGCTTCGCCGGGCGGCAAGGTCGCGCGTGGCGCCACCGCGGTCCAGGAATAGACTTCCTCGTTGGCTGAGTTGCGGACCACGAATTTCAGCCGCGGCACGTCGACGATCTTGCGGGTATTGTTGACGACGCTGCCCTCGACCACGAGGATCGGCACGCCCTCGTGCTGCTCGGTGGTCGTGGTGATGCTGTCGAACGCCAGCCCGCGCAAGTTCACCGACAGGCCCAGCATCGAATAGAACGAAGCGGTCTGCGGCAAAATGCGCACCACATCGTCGCGCCAGCCGACCAGAATGGCGTTGACGATGAGCAAGACAAGAATGCCGCTCTGCAGGTTGGTCAGCGGCCAGTGCAGCGACGGCCGCCGGAAGCCGCGCTTCTGGCGCCGCGCCGCATAGGTCTCGATGTCCTCGAGCGGCTCGGCATCCCCTTCAGCCGTGGCCTCGACTTCGATCGGCGGTTGCCCCGCATCGAGATCGACCGGCGCGATGGACGGGGCGTCGACATCGACCGCAACTGCCGGCTCGCCGGCATCGATCTCGGCTATAGCCGGCTCGGCCGCGGGCAATTCGGCCGGCGCCGCCCACGCGCCGGTATCGGCAACCTGCTCAGCGGTCGACTGCAATGCCGGTTCCTCGGCAAAAGCCTCGGCCGGGGCGCGCGCCACTTGCGGCTCAGGCCCAATCGCCTCGGCCGCGGCCAGGAGCTTGTCGGCATGGCTCGGCGCCGCGCGCCACACCGTGCGACAGCGCACGCAGCGCACCTGGCGCCCGTCCGGCTGCAGGCTTGCCAGCTCGACATCGTAGGATGTAGCGCAGGTCGGGCAGACGATCAGCATTGGCGAATCAGGACGGTCGGCGGTGTTTGGGCGACCGTAGCACCCGATTTGTTAACGGATTGGAAACCAAGCCGGCCGGGCCGCCCGGCCCGACAAGGTGCTAAATAGGCGGGACGGGCGAATCAGGTGGCGACCCGCCCCGGCATTGCGGAGGACGGCGTGATCCGCTTCGAAAATGTCGGCTTGCGCTATGGGCGAGGCCCCGAGATTTTGCGCGACCTGACCTTCCGCATCGACCCCAAATCGTTTCAGTTCCTCACCGGCCCCTCGGGCGCCGGCAAGACGTCGCTGTTGCGCATGCTGTTCCTGTCGCTGCGGCCGACCCGCGGCCTGGTCACCATGTTCGACCAGGATGCGGCGACGCTCTCCAAGGATGGCCGCGCCACGCTGCGCCGCCGCATTGGCCTGGTGTTCCAGGATTTTCGCCTACTCGACCATATGACCACCTACGAGAACGTGGCGCTGCCGCTGCGCGTCATCGGCAAGGACGAGGCCGAATACCGGGCGGAGGTGGTCGAGCTGTTGCAATGGGTCGGGCTCGGCGATCGCATGGGGGCGCTGCCGCCGATCCTTTCCGGCGGCGAGAAGCAGCGCGCGGCGATTGCGCGCGCAGTGATCGCGCGACCGCAGCTTCTGCTCGCCGACGAGCCCACCGGCAACGTCGATCCCAATCTCGGTCAGCGCCTGCTGCGGCTGTTCATCGAGCTCAACAAATCGGGCACCTCCGTGGTCATCGCCACCCACGATATCGCCTTGATGGACGAGTTCGATGCGCGCCGCCTAGTGCTGCATGAAGGACGGCTGCATGTCTATGACTAATCCGATCGAGACCATGATCGAGCCATGGGACGACATCGATCCCGCGGGGGCGCTTGATCGCGCGCCGCGCGGCGCGGCCTCGATCGTGCCGTCGAGTTCGATTGCCGGCCGCTCGCTGGCCGCCGTCGTCGCCATCATGACCTTCCTGGCCGCGCTGACCACCGGCGCCGCGATGCTGGTGGTGAGCACGGCGAACGATTGGCAAGCCGACGTCGGGCGCGAAGTCACGGTCCAGGTCCGTCCCGCCGCCGGGCGCGACATCGAGGCGGACGTGAGCAAGGCCGTCGCCGCCGCGCGCGCCGCTCCCGGCATCGCCGATGTCCGCGCCTATTCGAAGGAGGAATCCGAAAAGCTGGTCGAGCCATGGCTCGGCGCCGGCCTGCGCCTCGACGATCTGCCGATCCCGCGCCTGATCGTCATCAAGCTCGCGCCCGGCGTGACGCCGAATTTTGCCGCGCTGCGCCAGGCGCTGGCGAACCAAGTGCCGACCGCGAGCCTCGACGATCATCGCGGCTGGATGGAGCGGATGCGCACCATGGCCGGAACGGCGGTGGTGTGCGGGCTCGCCGTGCTCGGCCTCGTCGTCGCCGTGACCATGCTTTCGGTCACCTTTGCCACGCGAGGCGCCATGGCGACCAACCGGCCCATCGTCGAAGTGCTGCACTATGTCGGCGCCACCGACAGCTTTGTCGCCAGCCAATTCCAGCACCATTTTCTCCTGCTCGGGCTCAAGGGCGGCGCCATCGGCGGCGGCGCGGCGATCATTCTGTTCGGTTGCGCCGAAGCGGCGCGCGCCTGGCTCGCCGGCACGCCCTCGGGCGACGAGGCGGCGGCGCTGTTCGGCAGTCTGTCCATCGGCGTCAAAGGCTATGTGGCTATCGTCATCCAGATCATCGTCATGGCCGTGGTGACGGCTTTGGTGTCCCGCTACACGGTCAACCGGACCCTGGAGACCATCGATTGAATGCGGCTATGATCGGCATCGCTCGCATGCCGACGCGGGCCGCCGGGAAAAAATTCGGCGCGGGGGAGAGCGATGCCGGGCCTTAAGGCCGCCGTCAGGCGGCGGCGCGTCACATCGGCGACCGTCAAGCTCGCCGTTGTCGGCGTCATCGCGCTCGTGCTCGGCTTCGCCGGCTTCGTCTGGCTGTTGCCGAGCCAGGAAGTAGCCCTCGATCGCAACGCCGACGGCATCGTGGTGCTGACCGGCGGCACTTCGCGCGTCACCGACGCGCTCGAATTGCTCGCCGCCGGCCGCGGCAAGCGCTTGCTCATCACCGGCGTCAATCCGGGCACGACGACGGCCGACATCGCCCGCCAGACCGTCGACTATGGCCGCCTGCTGAACTGCTGCGTCGATCTCGATTATTCCGCGCTCAATACGCTCGGCAATGCGGTCCAGGCGCGGCACTGGGCGATCGAGCACGATTTCAAGTCGCTCATCGTCGTGACGTCGGCTTACCACATGCCGCGCGCGCTGGCCGAACTCGCCCATCAGCTTCCCGACGCCGCCCTCATACCGTTCCCGGTGGTATCTGACCGCCTGCGCATCGAGCCGTGGTGGTCGAACAGCGAAACCACGAAGCTGGTGCTGTCGGAATATCTCAAATACCTTTTCGCCAAGTTGCGCATGCGGTTCGACACCGTGGCTGAAGGCGGTGGGAGCCGCCGCGTTGCCGAGGAGCGCGGTTTATAATAGCGCGCGTCCGATTGTCCGCTCGCCGACAGGTCCGCCTTGGCTCGATCAACGTCGCTTCTCATACGCTCGCTTGCCTTCAACGCGCTGTTCTACGCGAACCTGACCATTCATATGGTGGTGGCGCTGCCGGCTTTTTTCCTGCCGTCTCGGGTTCTGCTCGCCTTCATCCGCTCCTATGCAAGAACCAGCCTGTGGCTGCTTCGCATCGTCTGCGGCATCAAGGTCGAGTGGCGCGGCATCGAGAAGATTCCGCGCGGCGCCTGCATCATCGCCTGCAAGCACCAATCGGCCTGGGAGACGTTCGCGCTTTATGCGGTGCTGCGCGATCCAGCCTACATCCTCAAGCGCGAATTGATGTGGATTCCGCTGTTCGGCTGGTACACCTGGAAGGCGGGCCTCATTCCGGTCAATCGCGAAGCCGGACTGGCGGCGCTGTCGCGCATGACGGCGCGGGCGCGGCAAGAGCTCGAACGCTCGCGCCAGATCGTCATTTTCCCGGAGGGCACACGGCGGCCGCCGGGCGCCGAACCGATCTATAAACCCGGCATCGCTTACCTCTACAGCAAAGCCGACGTCGCTTGCGTGCCGCTGGCGCTCAATTCCGGGCTGTTCTGGCCGCGCCGGTCATTGCGCCGTGTTCCCGGTACGATTCTCGTCGAGGCGCTTGAACCCATCGCGCCCGGACTTGACCGCAAGATTTTTGCTGCGCGGCTGGAGAGCGTTCTTGAGGAAGCAACCGCGCGTCTGGTCGCCGAAGGCCGGCGCGACATCGCAATAAGCGAAGCGGCGCAAAACCCTCAAGACGACGGCACGGCGGCGGACTCGGCCTCGTGAGGTCCTTTCAAACGGTCGGCGAGCAAATGCAAATCGCTCTCGCGGTAGCCGAGCGCCTCGAGCGCGCGGACCGTTTCGATGACGTAATCGCGGTTCTGTCCGGAACGGCCGTGGCCCTGCCGGACATAATGCAGGCTCTCGACGACGCTGAGCCGGCCAGCATATTGCACGTGGCCGCGGTCGACGATGTAGGTGAGCGCCCGCACTTGGCGGCGCGCCTCGTCCTCGAGCTCGATACGCCGCACCGTTTCGAGATAGACGCTGGTGACCTGCTCGCGGCCGCGCAGATAGGCGATGGTTTTTTCGCGCTTGGCGGCGGCGACGCGGTAGGCGATGCCGCGGCACATGCCGCCGCGGTCGAGGCCCAAGACCAGGCCGGGCTTCTCCGGCGTGCCCCTATGAACGAAGGAAAACACACAGAGCGCCCGGTGCAGCCCAATGAGCCGCGCCGGCACCCGCTCGAGGACGTCGAAACCCGGCCGCCACATCAACGAGCCGTAGCCGAACACCCACAGGTCGCCCGTTTCATGCTCATTGCTTGCGTCCATCTTGCGCGCTAACTCCTGATGAGCCGGTTTTGCTCGCCTAACAGGACGATGCGGGCGGCACAATGGCGCCAATCTCGGGCGCCAATCTCGGGCGCCAATCTAGTATGTTGGGTTTGACAGTCTTGAAAACGCCGCACGCGGCGGGCGAACAGGAACCATGCCAGGCGAATCTCCACTCAACATGATGCAGCGCCAGCGTCCGCGCCGGCAACCCGGCGCCGCGCCGCCGCGCCGCAGGCTTTGGCCGGTCGTGCTGCCGATCTGCGTCGTCATCGGGCTCGGGGCGATCTGGTGCGGGCTGTGGTACTACGCCGCCGGCATTGCCGACCGCGCGATGACCGGCTGGATGGCGCGCGAAACCGCCGCCGGGCGGGTCTATAGCTGCGGCAGCCAAACCATCAGCGGTTTCCCGTTCCGCATCGAAGCGGATTGCACGGCGGCCGGCGCCACGATCAACAGCACCCAGCCGCCATTTGCCGTCAGCGCCAAGGACGTCAGCGTCGCCGCGCAGGTCTATCATCCGACGCTGCTGGTCGGCGAAGTCTCGAGCCCCCTCACCGTCGCCGAGCCTGGCCAGCCGCCGCGTTTTGTCGCCAACTGGTCGCGCGCGCGGGGGAGCGTCAGCGGGTTGCCGCCGGAGCCCGACAGCGTATCCGTCACCTTGGATCACCCGCACGTCGATCAGATCGTCGCCGCCAACGGCACCACGATATTCACGGCCGACAGCGCCGAATTCCACGGCCGCATCGTCGACGGCTCGGCCGCCAACAATCCGGTGATCGATGCGCTCTTGACGTTCGCCGCGGCGACGACGCCGACGCTGCATCCGCTGCTCGCCGACCCGGTACAAGGCGAAGTTGATGCCGTGTTCCGCGGTTTCAAGGATCTCACACCAAAACCGTGGCCGCAGCGCTTCCGCGAGATGCAGGCGTCCGGCGGCAATATCGAGATCAAGCACCTGCGCCTGGAGCGATCCGACGCCATCATCGTCGGTGCCGGCACGCTCACCGTGAACGCGGACGGCAAGCTCAACGGCCTGATCCGCGTCGGCATCGCGGGGCTTGCGAACATCGTGCCGAAACTCGGCATCGACCGCCTGATCGGGCGCGGCATCGACAAACTCAACGGCGGCTCCGGCCAGGCCCAGCAAGGCCTCAGCGCGCTCGATCGCCTGATGCCGGGCTTAGGCAGCGTGGTGCGCGACAACGCCGCCGCAACCGTCATCGACAGCCTCAACAAAATGGGCCAGCCGACCGAGATCGACAACAAGCCGGCCATCGTGCTGCCACTGAATTTTTCCGACGGTTTTGTCTCGCTCGGCATGGTGCCGCTCGGCGAGGTGCCGGCGCTGTTTTGAGACAATCGGTGTCATTGCGAGCGCGAAGCGACGAAGCTTCGCGCCACAATAAACGGCCTCTTCGTTACGCCTTCAGGAAAGCCAGCAGATCGGCATTGATCGTGTCGGCTTGCGTCGTCGGCATGCCGTGCGGGAAATCCTTGTAGGTCTTGAGTGTCCCGTTCTTCAGAAGCTTCGCCGACAATGGTCCGGCGGCGACGTAGGGAACGATCTGATCGTCTTCGCTGTGCATCACCAGCACCGGCACGGTGATCTTCTTCAGGTCTTCGGTGAAGTCGGTCTGCGAGAAGGCGACGATGCCGTCGTAATGCGCTTTCGCGCCGCCCATCATACCCTGACGCCACCAGTTGGCGATGACGGCTTCCGACGGTTTTGCGCCGGGTCGATTGTAGCCATAGAACGGACCTTCAGGAAGGTCGCGATAAAATTTGGAGCGACTGGCCGCGAGCTGCGCCTGCAAGTCGTCAAAGACTTCCTTGGGAAGGCCCTTTGGATTGGCCGGTGTCTTCAGCATCAGCGGCGGCACCGCGCTGATGATAGCCGCCTTCGCCACGCCGCTTTCGCCGCGCCGTGCCAAATAATGCACCACCTCACCGCCGCCGGTGGAATGGCCGACGTGAATGACATTCTTGAGATCGAGGTGCGCGGTTACCGCCGCGAGATCGTCGGCATAGTGATCCATGTCATGGCCGTCGCCGGTCTGCATGGATCGGCCGTGGCCGCGGCGGTCGTGGGCAATGACGCGATAGCCGTGGCCGAGGAAGAACAGCATCTGATTGTCCCAGTCATCGGCCGACAGCGGCCAACCATGACTGAACACGATGGGCTGACCTTTGCCCCAGTCCTTGTAGAAGATCTCGACGCCGTCTTTGGTCTTCACGATGCCCATGGGGTACCTGCCCTCGCTACGGTTGCCGGCCGCTTGCAAATATCAAAATCGGCAAAGCGCGTCATCGGGCCGACTCGCTGGCTCGCGATGACGTGATTAGCGCTTGCGCGAAGCGTGCCAGCCGACCGAGGCGTCGGGGGCTGAATCGGTGGAGGCGAAATAGGGTTTGAGATCGATGAGCGGCGTGCCGTCCATGCAATCCAGCCCGACGACGAAGAGCTTGTTGCCCTCGATGCGCTTAAGCCGCGTTACGGCCGCTGCGATCGGATTGGGCCGCACCGGCGAGCGCAGCGCGAACGTGCCGCGATGCTCGGCGTAGTGCCGCGGCGATTGCAGCACCAGATCGCGCCGCGCCTTGTCCATCCAATAGAGCACCAGCACGTGGCTCACCGTCTCCAGCCCTTGCAGGCCTTTGGCCCAGCGCGGGTCGAGCTCGATGGTGCACACCTCCTCGGTCTCGCGACCGTTCTTCGGGCACTCGTCGCGGGTCTGCCACGGCGTGCGGATGCGGCCGATGAAATAAAGCTGGGCATCGAACCGTTCCGGCAGTTCGACGGCGACTTCGCCCTCGCGCAGGCCGGAGCGGTCGTCGCCCGATGACCCTTGGTTTGTCTTGGCTGCTTCGGTCATGGCCTTAGGTTCGCATGCCGGCCGCCCAAGGGGCTAGACCGTGTACTCATAAATCCGGCTCAACGTCCGCTTCGCTCCTGTCATTCCCGTTCAATCGACTTCCAACCCGCGGCATAGGGACCGACGTTTCAAAGTGAGCGATTTTGCACAGACTCGGTCCGGTCGAAGGTTAGGCTGTATGCAACGATGCGTGATCTTGCGAGCAGTTCCGCGATCGAAGCATGCTACGGGAGGAGAGGGAAGTGTGATTATGGCGATAGTTCCGCTGTTTCCTGGCACTTCGAACCCTCAAAAAACCGACCAAGAGGATTTCGAACGTGAGGTCGCAGCGCGCTTCGGCCTCGTCCCGAATTTTTTCCGTTCTGCCCCGGAAGCCCCTTTCGTCACCCGCGAATTGTGGGCGTTCGCGAAGTCGGCGTATCTCGACACTCCTATCCCGACGCTTTTTAAGGAACGGCTTTTTGTCTACCTCTCCCGCTTCTGCGAAGTGCGCTATTGCATCACGCGACATTGCGGATTCTTGCTGGGGCTCGGTCGAGCGGCAGGCAACGCTGATGCGCAGCCGATGACGATAGGCCAGGTCATTCGATTGTTGCAGCGACCCCTGCCTGACGTAAAACGCACTGACGCGGCACTTGCCCGGTTGGAAGCCATTGCCGAACCGATCGATTGGCCCTCGCCCGAAACCTCATACGACGATGATCTGTTAACTTCCGCCACGGTGCTTTTTCTTCAGCCGGCGCGGGCCGTTCGCGCGAAACACGCGCTCCGCATCGCCCTTGGCGGCGAAAAATTCGAGTTGCTGGTCGCATTTCTGACCTTTGTCCGTTCGGCTCACTATTGGACATTGATGCACCCGGAGCTCGCGCTTGAAGACGACGTAAAGGAGCTGCTGCGCGAGCACGCGGAACTGGCGCGAATGCTCTTGGAGGATCCGGAAGCGGGCCATTGTGAGATGGGAACGCGGTTATTCGACGAACTCGAATCGCTCCGCGATCTCAACGAGCGACAGGAGCTGGAGAAGGCAAAACGTGCGCTCGAGGAAAGTGGGCGGCAAAAAGACATTTTGCTGAAGGAGGTCGATCACCGCGTCAAGAACAGCCTGCAAATTGTTTCCAGCCTTCTGTATTTGCAAGCGAAAACCGCGGGGTCCGCGGCAAGCCAGTTCCAGAACGCCGCCGCTCGCGTCGCGGCCATTGCCGCCGTCCACCAACAGCTTCACAAATATGACGATGTCGGAACGGTGGTGCTCGACCGGTACCTCATTGATCTTTGCCGGGAGATTACAACTGTATCCAGCAGCCCGGATCGAACGTGGCCGCTTGTGGTCGATGCCGATCCGCTCATCATCTGCACTGACGTGGCGGTACCGCTCGCACTCATCGTAAACGAACTGATCACCAACGCCATTCTGCATTCGCGACCGGTCAGTGAAGGTGGCAGCGTGCATATCGTGCTCGAGGACCACGCCGATAATTATTCGATTAGCGTGTCCGACCCGGGGGACGGCCCCGCCGCCAAAGCCCCTGGCAGCCTCGGCAGTCGACATTCAGGACTGGGTACTCGAATTGTCGAGACGCTGGCGCGGCAGATCGATGCCACGATTGCGAAAGAGGTGTTGGCGACCGGTTATAGGGTCACGGTAACGGTCCCTCACCGCCCGGCAGTCGATAAAAGCGATTAGATTTATGTAGCGACCGGATTGCTGCATTACGGCTACCGACGCAACAGGCCAGTAACAGCCATCAAGCGGCTCGGTTGGCCCGCAGTCCCGCCAATGCCACCTTGCCTGTACGGGTAGCTTCGGACATCGTCTCGAAGAATTCGGATTGCCGCACGGGTTTGCTCTTGCCGGCCGTGTAAATTTCCCATCGCCATGGTTTGGGTGGGCGCCCTCTGTTTTTAATAGCGAGCGAGTAGTCGTACGCCACGCCCTGCTCGGCGCCGGCGTGCACATCAAATCCGGGAGGTATCAATTCTGGATGCGATGCCGAGACGTCACGGCAAGCCTGCCGAAGGGTTCGGAGAGGCCGTGATAAGTATGGGCTGCAAATAGTCATGATTGTGGATATAATAAGTTACGAGCGAATTAGTTGCCCTGCCAAGCAGTTTAATTTGGATCGCCCGCGTCTCTAGCCAAATTGATCCGGGCACTTTTCCAAATCTGTACAAAATTGCTCACTTTGAACCGACGATGTCCCCTCTCCCTCCAAAGCCAATCTCCCTCAAAATCCAAGTTCCACCACTCACGTGCGCGGGGCTTTCTCTTTCTGTGCCTCACCGTGCCGCAAACCTTAGCTTGCGCTCAAAACGCCCAATGCTGATGAATGGAACTTTCGAGATCGTGGGTTCCTCCATTAACCGTCACTGCGCTCTACCCATCCGCTGCCCTTGAATCCCTTAGATGGGTTACCTACATCGTTTAAATTGCTGCCGTTGCAGCATACCTTTGGTGGGTTAACGGGACGCCGTTTGCTTTAATGGCTGGGGCCTAAACCCACTCATCGCGCGATCGCTGAATTTGATGTCGTCATCGGCGGCAGACTGCCGCTCCATCGACGTTGGGGATTGATCAAAAGCCATGCCGTTCTGCGGACTCTCCAAATTTCTTGCTCGATGTATGGCGCGATGACCCTCGTCCTTACGCTTGCATTCCGCAATCTGTTTCATGACCGGGTTCGGTTGGTCGCCACAGTCGTCGGGATCGTCTTCTCTATTATTCTTGTCACTGTTCAACTCGGAGTGTTCCTAAGCTTCGAGCGCATGGTTACGACGATGATCGACCACGCGCAGGCCGATTTCTGGATCGTTCCAAGCGAAACCAAGAGCTTCGAAGAGTCCTCGTTCCTAACTGGATCTGAACGTCTCCAAGCATTGTCCATCAACGGTGTCACGGCGGCGGTACCGGTCCTTGTCGGCTATGCGTCATGGCGAAAGCCGAATGGCGGCGCGTCAACGCCGGTCCTAGTCATCGGCACGCCGGACACGTCCATCGGTTTGCAACCATGGAACGTGGTCGAAGGAAGTCTGCGCGATTTGTCGATGCCTGAAGGCGTTGCGATCGACAGATCGTATTTCGAGCAGCTCGGGATCGCACAAATCGGCGAGCATGCCGAGATCAACAATCACAAAGCGCGGGTCGTCGCGGTGACCAAGGGTATCCGCTCGTTCACGACGACACCGCACGTCTTTGCCTCGCTGGAGCGGGCCCGGGCGTATTTGGGCGCGCCGCCCAATAAGGCCAACTTCTTCATCGTGCGTATCTCGCCGAACGCAGATGCCGAGTTGATTCGCAGCCGGCTTGCCTCAAGCCTGTCCGGCGCGGAGGTGCTGACGTCAGAACAGTTTCGTCACCGCACCCGCCAGTTCTGGCTGTACGACACGGGCGCCGGAGCCGCGCTCCTGGGCAGCGCCATACTCGGCATCATCGTCGGCACGATTATCGTCGCGCAGACGCTTTATTCCAGCACGAAGGACCATCTCAAGGAGTTTGCGACGCTTCGCGCCATCGGCTCATCATATAAATACATCCTCAAGGTCATTCTCAGCCAGGCGCTGCTGAGCGCCGTTATCGGATTTTCCATAGCCGCCGCGATCGACCTGGTGCTGGTGGAAATGACCGCCGATGCGGCGCTGCCGATCATCATGACGCCCGCACTGACACTCGGCCTATTCATGCTCACAGTCACGATGTGCTCGATCGCGGCTATTTCCGCGATCAGGGTCGTAACCCGCATCGATCCCGTCTTGGTGTTCGCACAATGACGACCAACATGATCGCGGCAACCGATATCGTGAAAATTCTCGGCGACGGTGCCGGGCGTATCGAAGCGCTCAAGGGCATTAATCTGTCGCTTGCCGGTGGCGAGTTGACCCTGCTGATGGGGCCTTCCGGCAGCGGCAAGACGACACTCCTCTCGGTGCTCGGATGCATGTTGTCGCCGACCAGCGGCACTGTCCAAATTCGCGGCCGCTCGACGACTGGCCTCGACTCGGAAGAACTGGCCGGACTGCGGCGGGACAATGTGGGGTTTGTGTTTCAATCGTATCATTTGTTTCCGACCCTTACCGCCGCGGAAAATGTTCGACTGGTGCTCGATGTGCGCGGCGACCGCTCGCCCGGCACGCGACTTAAGGCGGTCGCGGCCCTGGCGACAGTCGGGCTGTCTCATAAAGCGCACGCGTTTCCGCGCGAGCTCAGCGGCGGCGAACAGCAACGTGTGGCGATTGCCCGCGCAATCGTCGGAGACGCATCCGTCATTCTTGCCGACGAGCCGACGGCGGCACTGGACAGCGAAAATGGTCACGCCGTCATGACGGTCCTGGCGGAAATCGCCAAGGATCCGGCGCGCGCGTTGTTCATCGTTACGCATGATCCACGCATCATGCCGTTCGCCGACAGGATTCTTCGCATCGAAGACGGCCGGATCGTCAGCGACCGACCGGGTGGCGGGCACATTCGCGCCGTCCGCGCTCTGAAATATGCGAGCTGATTGGAGACAGTATGCTTACTCAAAATAGAAAAATAATGCTCTTCGGTGCGATTGCTCTATTGGCGGTCGTTTCGACGCTTTCAGTATTCGCGCAAGAATTTAGCGCCGATGGAGTGCATCCAGCTCCTTCCGGTTCGGCGGTTCAGGACGCCTGGGAAGCGGTGACGCTTGGACGCGTCGAGCCGCGATCGGGTGAGATCAAAATCGCGGCGCCGGTGCCGGGACGAATCGCTGATGTGCTGGTCAAGGCCAATGAAAACGTATTCGCCGGCGAATTGCTAGTTCGTCTCGATGACGAGGAGGCATTGGCACGCGTGGCCGAAGCCGATGCTCAAGTCGCGCTGCATAAGCGCGCCCGCAACGACCAGGCTACGCCAGCGGCATCGGCAGATCGTCGAAAGGCCGAGGACGCAGTCGCAGATTCCGAGCGAAGTGCTGCCGACGCCTTATCCGCGCTAGATAAGATCACGAATGACTGGCGGGCAGGCACCGCACAGAAGGCCGATCTCGATGCGGCCCGCACCGCCTTGTCGCGTGTGCAGGATCGCCTGCGGGAACAGCAGGCCACGCTCGCCAAACTCAGGGCGGCGCCTGACACGCCATTGCCTACCCGACCGGAAGGCGAACTCAATGTTGCCCAGGCCGAATGGACACTGGCGCGGGCGGAGCTCGAAAAGACGCGAATCCGCGCGCCGATCGACGGCGTAGTCTTGCAGGTCGACGCCAAGAAAGGCGAATTGGCAGTGCCGACGTTGGGGCCGGCGCTGCTGATCATGGGAGATCTGTCGGCGTTGCGCGTGCGCGCCGAAGTAGACCAGCAATACCTCGGAAAAATGCGGATTGGACAACGTGCGGTGATTCGCGCCGCTGCGTTTCGCGGCCATGAATTTGACGGAAAGGTATCATCCATCGCCCGCATTGTCGGTCAAAGCCGGATCAATTCCGACGATCCGCATAAGTTCAGCGACGTCGAGGTGCTGGAGATCGTCGTGGATTTGCCCGATCCGGGACCCCTCGTCGTCGGCGAGCAGGTCGACGTTTATTTCAAATCTGGCCAGGCAGAAACCGAATAGCAGACCTTTAGGAGGCCCCGCTCGGTGCAAAAGCGCCTCGCAATTTAACGTCATAGGCAACCGCTGACGAAGCAACTTGACTGAAGTTCCGCCACAAATGATCCTGCCGCCATTCCATCTCGAAATGGATGCGCCATGCAGATTGCTTACGCTCTTGAGCCCGATCTATCAGCACAGGAATTTCGCGACATCCTTGTTGCCTCGACGCTGGCCGAGCGTCGGCCGGTCAGTGACCTAGAACGGCTGGAACGGATGCTGCGACATGCCGATATTATTGTAACGGCACGTGACGGCGAACGATTAGTCGGCATCTCTCGCGCTATCACCGATTTCGCCTATTGCTGCTATCTTTCCGATCTAGCGGTAGATACTGCGTATCAGCATCAAGGCATCGGTAAACGACTGATTGCGGAGACTCGTACAAGGGCGGGTGAATGCGCCACCTTGACCCTGGTGTCGGCTCCAGCCGCCGAAACTTACTATCCCAAAATCGGCATGAAACGCCATGCGAGTTGCTGGACGATTCCTCGAACCAGCTAGAATGCTCAAGGGTATCCAGTTCGATTGCCTTTGCGGCCGCTATGGGTCAATCGCTACTTATTCGCAGGGTTGGCGCGATGTCCGCTCATACCCCGATAGCGACCAGAACGCTGGTTTCGGCAACCGGGACCGGATGCCCGTGCAGTTCGCTCGGGATTTTTAGCGGCAACAACAATCCGAACTAGGAAGCGCTAGGAAAGTCGCCGCGTCAGCGCCGCCTAAGGCCACCGGAAAGTCGCCGCGTCAGCGCCGCCTAAGGCCACCGCGCGGGGCGGTCTCGCAAAAGGCTGCATCCCATTGGTTTTGGGCAGCCTCCCACAAACCTTGCCACCCTCAAATTAATCGTATAAAGATATCTTTATATCTAGTTCAAAGCAGCCGCCGCCATGGACACGGAACCCCTCGCCTTCCCGGCCCTGACCACCATGCTCAAGGCAGCGGGGGAAGCCACGCGACTGCGCATTTTGGCGCTGATCGCCGAGGCCGAGCTGACGGTCTCTGATCTCACCGAGATTTTGCGCCAGTCCCAGCCCCGGCTGTCGCGCCATCTGCGCCTCCTCGCCGAGGCCGGCCTGGTCGAGCGCTTCCGCGAAGGCTCGTGGGCGTTTTTCCGTTTGCGCGAGCGCGGCAGTTCGGCCGATATCGCGCGCGCGATGATCACGCGGCTCGATGCCGACGACCCGGTCATCGCCCGCGACCGCGAGCGGCTCGCCGCGGTGCGCACCGCGCGCGCCACCGCGGCGCAGAATTATTTCCGGCGGCATGCCGCCGAATGGGATCGCATCCGAAAACTTCATGTCGCCGATACCGCCGTCGAAGAGGCGATCCGCGCAGCGCTCGCCGACAAGCCGATCCGGTCGCTGCTCGATCTCGGCACCGGCACCGGCCGTATGCTGGAGCTGTTCGCGAACGACATCGAGCGCGGCCTCGGCCTCGATTTGTCGCTCGACATGCTGGCGCTGGCCCGCGCCCGGCTCGATCGCGCCGGCTTGAAGAATTGCAGCGTGCGGCAAGGCGACATCTACG
Source organism: Xanthobacteraceae bacterium (assembly GCA_050010715.1). Lineage (GTDB taxonomy): Bacteria > Pseudomonadota > Alphaproteobacteria > Rhizobiales > Xanthobacteraceae > BOG-931. The sequence continues at coordinate 17,815 of JBEKKM010000109.1, forward strand.
ACCTGGCGCTGCCGCGGGATTCCTTCGATGTCGTCATTATTCACCAGGTGCTGCACTTCCTCGACGACAGCGCGCGCGCCATCCGCGAAGCGGTGCGGGTGCTGCGGCCGGGCGGACGGCTCCTGGTCGTCGATTTCGCGCCGCATGACCTCGAATTCCTGCGCGAGGAGCACGCCCATCGCCGGCTCGGCTTTGCGCCCGAGGCAGTAACGCAATGGCTCGAAGCCGCCGGCCTCGACATCGTGCGCCACGAGACGCTGCCGCCCGGGCCGCACGGCAAGATCGCGGTCTCGCTCTGGCTCGCCCGCGATCCGCGCATCCTGCTCGCGACGCCGAAGACACGCGAGGTCGCCTGATGGATGTTTCTCGTCCAAGCCGCTTCATCAATGCCGGCAAGCCAAGCGGCATCCGGGTGTCTTTCGAGTTCTTTCCGCCGAAAACCGCGGAGATGGAACAGTCGCTGTGGGAGGCGATCAGCCGGCTGGCGCCGCTTAAGCCGAATTTCGTTTCCGTCACTTATGGCGCCGGCGGCTCGACGCGCGAGCGCACCCACGCCACCGTCAAGCGCATTCTCGCCGAGACCATGCTGACGCCGGCGGCGCACCTGACCTGCGTCGCCGCGACCCGCGCCGAGATCGATGCCGTGATCGGCGCCTATGCCCAGGCCGGCGTGCGCCATATCGTGGCGCTGCGCGGCGACCCGGTTGGCGGCGCCGGCGAGAAATACGCGCCGCATCCCGGCGGCTACCGCAACGCCGCCGATCTGGTCGCCGGCATCAAGCGTCTCGCCGATCTCGAAGTGTCGGTGTCGGCCTATCCGGAAAAGCATCCGGACAGTCCCTCGGTCGCGGCCGACATCGACATGCTCAAAGCCAAAGTCGATGCCGGCGCGACACGCGCGATCACCCAATTCTTCTTCGAGAACGATCTTTATTTCCGTTATCTCGATCGCGTGCGCGCGGCCGGCATCGCCATCCCGATCGTGCCGGGAATCCTGCCGGTGCAGAATTTCAAGACCACGAAGACTTTTGCCGCGCGCTGCGGCGCCTCGGTGCCGGCCTGGCTCGCCGACCGCTTCGACGGCCTCGACGACGATGCCGCGACCCGCAAGCTGATCGCCGCAGCCGTGGCCGCCGAACAGGTGCTCGACCTGGTGGATCATGGCGTGACCGACTTTCACTTCTACACCATGAACCGCGCCGATCTCGTCTACGCGATCTGCCACTTGCTCGGGCCGCGGCCAAGCACCGTACACGGCACCCACGCTCGCGGCGCGGCCGAAAAGGAGCGCGCGTAAATCCATGGTCGCGTCCGCGTCAAAAAAATCGCCAACAGAGACCACGCTGCGCCGGCTCGCCGCCGAGCGCATTCTGGTGCTCGACGGCGCCATGGGCACCATGATCCAGGCGCTCAGCCTCGACGAAGAAGGCTTTCGCGGCGCGCGCTTCGATGCCTGGAACCGCGAGGTGCGCGGCAACAACGACTTGCTCAATCTCAGCCGGCCCGACGCGGTGCGCGCCATCCAACTCGCCTATTTCCGCGCCGGCGCCGACATCGTCTCGACCAACACCTTCTCCTCGACCCGCATCGCACAGGCCGACTACGCGATGGCGGAGATCGCCTACGAATTGAACCTCGAAGGCGCCCTCCTCGCCCGAGATGCTGCGCGTATCGCGCAGAACGAGGACGGCAAGCAACGTTTCGTCGCCGGCGCCATCGGCCCGACCAACCGCACCGCCTCGATCTCGCCCGACGTTTTGAATCCGAGCTTCCGCTCGGTCACCTTCGACGAATTGCGCGTCGCCTATGCCGAACAGGTACGCGGATTGCTCGACGGCGGCGTCGACGCGCTGTTGATCGAAACCATTTTCGACACGCTCAACGCCAAGGCCGCCATCTTCGCCATCGTCGAAGAGCTCGACGCCCGCGGCATCGACCTGCCGGTGATGATCTCGGGCACCATCACCGACCGCTCCGGCCGCTTGCTCTCCGGCCAGACGCCGGAAGCATTCTGGAATGCGATCGCTCACGCGGCGCCGCTGTCGGTGGGTTTCAATTGCGCGCTCGGCGCGAGACAAATGCGCGCGCATCTTGCCGAGCTCGGCCGCGTCGCCGACACGCTGATCTGCGCCTATCCCAATGCCGGCCTGCCCAACGAATTCGGCCATTACGACGAAGGCCCCGACGCCATGGCGGCGCTGATTGGCGAATTCGCCGATGCCGGCCTCATCAACATCGTCGGCGGCTGCTGCGGCACCACGCCCGACCACATCCGCGCCATCGCCCGCGCCGTCGCCGGCAAGGCGCCGCGCGCGGTGCCGGAGATCGCGCCGCGGCTGCGGCTCTCAGGCCTCGAAGCCTTCACGCTGACCGCGGAGATTCCGTTCGTCAATGTCGGCGAGCGCACCAACGTCACCGGCTCGGCGCGGTTTCGCAAGCTGATCACCAGCGGCGATTACACGGCAGCGCTGGCGGTGGCGCGCGACCAGGTCGAGAACGGCGCCCAAATCATCGACGTCAACATGGACGAGGGGCTGCTCGATTCCGAGGGTGCCATGATCACCTTCCTCAACCTGGTCGCGGCCGAGCCCGACATTGCCCGCGTGCCGGTGATGATCGATTCCTCGAAATTCTCGGTGATCGAGGCCGGCTTGAAATGCGTGCAGGGCAAGTCGGTGGTTAATTCGATCTCGCTCAAGGAAGGCGAGGACGCCTTCATCGCGCACGCGCGGCTGGTGCGCCGCTATGGCGCAGCCGTCGTGGTCATGGCGTTCGATGAGGCCGGCCAAGCCGATACGCTCGAGCGCAAAACGAAAATTTGCGCGCGCGCCTACGACATTCTGGTGAACCGCGTCGGCTTTCCGCCACAGGATATTATTTTCGATCCCAACATCTTTGCCGTCGCCACCGGCATGGAGGAGCACAACGGCTACGGCGTCGCCTATATCGAGGCGGCGCGCTGGATCCGGGCGAACCTGCCGCACGCCCATGTCTCCGGCGGCGTCTCGAACTTTTCGTTCTCGTTCCGCGGCAACGAGGCGGTGCGCGAGGCGATGCATTCGGTGTTCCTCTATCATGCCATCGCCGCCGGCATGGATATGGGCATCGTCAATGCCGGCCAGATGGCGGTCTACGACGATCTCGATCCCGAATTGCGCGAAGCCTGCGAAGACGTGGTGCTCAACCGCCGCGCCGATGCCGCCGAGCGGCTCTTAGCGCTCGCCGAACGCCACCGTGGCCATGGCAAGGAAAAGAAGGAAGCCGATCTCGCCTGGCGCGAATGGCCGGTGGGCAAACGGCTGACGCACGCGCTGGTGCACGGCATCACCGACTTCATCGAGGTCGATACCGAGGAAGCGCGCCGCAACGTGCCGCGGCCGCTCGCGGTGATCGAAGGCCCGTTGATGGACGGCATGAACGTGGTCGGCGATCTGTTCGGCACGGGCCGGATGTTCCTGCCGCAGGTGGTGAAATCGGCGCGCGTCATGAAGCAGGCCGTCGCCTATCTGATGCCCTACATGGAAGCCGACAAGGACGGCCGCGAGCACGCCTCGTCGAACGGCAAGATCGTGCTCGCCACGGTCAAGGGCGACGTCCACGACATCGGCAAGAACATCGTCGGCGTCGTGCTCCAGTGCAACAATTACGACGTGATCGATCTCGGCGTGATGACGCCGGCAGACAAGATTTTGGACGCCGCGATTGCCGAGCAGGCGGATATCATCGGGCTGTCCGGCCTGATCACGCCCTCGCTCGACGAAATGTGCCATGTCGCCGCTGAGATGGAGCGAAAGGGTTTCGACGTGCCGCTGTTGATCGGCGGCGCCACCACCAGCCGCGTGCACACCGCGGTGAAAATCCATCCCCACTACCGGCGCGGCCAGGCCGTCTATGTCAATGACGCGAGCCGCGCCGTCGGCGTGGTTGCCGCGCTGTTGTCGCGCGAGTCACGCGAGCGCTATGTCAATGACGTGCGCGCCGAATACGCCCGCATCGCCACGGCGCATGCCCGCGGCGAGGAGAACAAGCAGCGGCTGCCGCTCAACGATGCGCGGACCAATGCGCTAAAACTCAATTGGTCCGGCAATTACCGGCCGCCGGTGCCAAAACGTCTCGGCACGCAAAACCTCGCCGATCTGCCGATCGCCGAACTTGTCGAGTTGATCGACTGGTCGCCGTTCTTCGCCACCTGGGAGCTCAACGGCAAATATCCCGCGATCCTCGACGACAAGGTGGTCGGCGAAGCGGCGCGGAGCTTGTTTGCCGATGCGCAAGCCATGCTGCGCCAGATCGTCGCCGAACGCTGGTTCCGCGCCAATGCGGTCATCGGCTTATGGCCGGCGAACAGCGAAGGCGACGACATTCTCGTTTTCGACGATGAGGCGCGCAGCAGGCCGATCGCCACGTTGCACACGCTGCGCCAGCAGCTCGCGCGCCGCGAAGGCCGCGCCAACGTGGCGCTCGCCGATTTCGTCGCGCCGCGGGCCAGCGCCCTTGCCGATTACATCGGCGCCTTCGCGGTGACCGCAGGCATCGGCGAGGAAACCATCGTCGAGCGCTTCAAGCACGCCAACGACGATTACTCCGCGATCATGGCCAAGGCGCTGGCCGACCGCCTCGCCGAAGCCGCCGCCGAGCGCCTGCATCAGCGCGTGCGCAAGGAGTTTTGGGCCTATGCCGCCGACGAGACGCTCGCAAGCGGCGATCTGATCGCCGAGAAATATCGCGGCATCCGCCCGGCGCCCGGCTATCCGGCGCAGCCCGACCACACCGAGAAGGCAACCTTGTTCGAGCTGCTCGACGGCGAGCGCACGATCGGCGTGCGCCTGACCGAAAGTTTCGCCATGTGGCCCGGCGCCTCGGTCTGCGGCCTCTATTTCAGCCACCCGGAGAGCTATTACTTCGGCGTCGGCAAGATCGAGCGCGACCAGGTCGAGGATTACGCAAGGCGCAAAGGCTTGACGCTGGAGCAAACCGAAAAATGGCTGGCGCCGATCCTCAACTACGATCCACTGGCGCTGGTGCGCAGCGCTGCGGAGTGAGCCTCGCGTCGCGCGACCTGATGAAATTCATGTCGCCGATCGTTTGGGAACCGTACGCTCGCGCTTGCGGCCCCAGGACTTGACCCAGTCCTTAACCTCTTGATGCGGGATGCCTTCGCCGCGGTCGAGCGACGCAATGGCTTGTTTCACGCCGGCGGCCTGCCATTCGCTCAAGTCGAGATGCTCGTTGAGTGGATAGGGCATCATTCACCTCTCGTCTTCGCAATCGCACGCTCCACAAACAGCGCTGCCTCCAGCGCCGCACGGTCGCGGCCGAAGCGGCCGACGATTTGGATGCCGAGCGGCAGGCCGTTTTCGCCCAATCCCGGCACGTTGACGCACGGCGTTCCCATCAGCGTCCACAGCCGGTTGAACATCGGATTGCCGGTCGAGGCCAAGCCGTGTGGCGCGGCGCCGGGTGCCGATGGCGTGAGGATCACGTCGTGGTCGGCCATGGTGTCGGCCAGCACCTGGCGGGCGCGCTTGGCGGTGCGGCGCGCCGCGTCGTAGGCGTCGGTGGTGATGGCGGTCGCCGCATCGAGCGCCTCGCGCAATTGCTTGCCGAGGCGGTCGCGATGGCGATCGTATTCAAAAGTGCGGGCGAGCAGCGTTTCGTATTCCTGAATGACGATTTGCGCGGCGTAGGCCTCTTCAAAGATCGGCGGCAACGTCACATCCACGATTTTGGCGCCGGCCGCTGCCGCACCGTGCGCCGCGCTTTCGAGCGCCTGTTGCATCGCCGGGCTTGCTTGCGGCCACAAATGGCTGCGCACCAGCGCGATGCGCGGCGGCGAAGGCGTCGCGCGATCCACGCGCAGGTCGCGGCCGGTGATCGCCGCGGTGACGAAAGCGACGTCGGCGACGCCGGCGCCGAACACGCCGGCGGTGTCGAGATGCCAGGCGACGTCCTTGACGCCGGCGGTCGGGATCAGCCGATACGACGGCTTGAAGCCGGCGATGCCGCAGAACGCCGCCGGCCGGATCACCGAGCCCGCGGTCTGGCTGCCGAACGCGATCGGCAGCATGCCGGCGGCTATGGCCGCGCAGGAGCCGGACGACGAGCCGCCCGGCGTGTGCGCCAGATTGTGCGGATTGCGCGTCACCGCCGGCACCATGGTGGCGAATTCCGTGGTCACGGTCTTGCCGATGACGATGCCGCCGGCGCGGCGCGTCAGCGCCACCGTCGCGGCATCAGCGCGCGGTTGGAACCCGGCGTAAATCGGCGAGCCGTATTCGGTCGGGAAATCGGCGGTATCGAAAATGTCCTTGAACCCGACCGGCAGCCCGCGCAGCGGCGTCGCGGCGAGTTTTGGATTTTCCGCCGCGCGGCGCGCCGCGACCAGGTCGAGCACGACGAAGGCGCCGATCTCCTTGTCGCGCGCGGCGATCGCCTCGGCGCAGATGTCGACGACCGCGCGCGGCGTGAGTTCGCCGGCCTCGATGCGGCGGGCGAGATCGAGTGCGGAAAGCATCGGGATTCCAGGCATCGGCAGTGAGGTATCAGGTATCGGGAAGCGGCGAAACCCGGCTCCCGGCCCTGATTGCCGGATGCCTGATCCCTGTCATGGTTAACGCATTCCTTCGCGCGTCAACATCGCAACATCATTGAGCAGTCCTTAACAGAATTCCTCGCATTGTAGCGCGCATGACGCGTGGAGTTCGTTGGTATCTCGTCGGCTCCTTTATCCTCGTCACGCTGATCGCTCTTGCCGGCTGCAGTCATTTCATGCTTGCCGAGCGCGAGCCATGGCGGCACGACGCCGAGATCGCGTGTCTGAATTCCGGCGCGGTGAAGGAATCGCCGACGCGCGTGCGCATCTCCTCCATCAGCGGTCCGGGCGCGTGCGGCGCCGATTATCCGCTGCGCGTCTCGGCATTGGGCGAGAGCGGCCCGCTTGGCTACACCGACGAAGCGCCGGTACCGCCGGGCGCCATCCCCAACGCATCGCTGCCGCAGCATTGGCCGGTGACGCAGCCGAGCGCAGCGCCGTCATCGAGCGTCAGTTCGCAACCGCTGCCGCCGCCGCAAGCGGGCGGCGCTCAATCGTATCCGCCCTACCCGCAGCAGTCCTATCCGCAGCAGTCGTATCCCCA
>JBEKKM010000110.1:0-16965 GCA_050010715.1 Xanthobacteraceae bacterium
GCGAAGTGAATGTGCCCGACAGCGAGCTCGAAGACTACATCGTCAGCTGGCCGCTGAAGCTGCCGAAGGCGGCAAGGCGGCGGGGCTAAGCTCGCAAATGTTGAACCGCGCGTCTGCTCTGCGCAGAGGCCGGTTGCATTGCGGCGCGGCGCGGGCCAAGTGATGCCCGCCAAGGATTTCCCCGCAATGACCCGCCAGATCGCTCCCGATGACGCCCACAGCATCGCCCCCGACATCGGCGGCGATGTGCGAGCGCAAAGGCGGGGCGACGCGCGGCCGGCTGCTAAAGCCGAGGAGCCGGATCGGCCGCCGCAACATCACGCACCGGCCGCACCGCTCGATCACGCCACCATCCGCGCCATCGTCGCCGGCATCATGCTGGCGATGTTTCTCTCGGCGCTGGAACAGACCATCGTCGCGCCCGCTCTGCCGGCGATCGGTAAGAGTCTTGGCGGCATCGACGATCTGTCGTGGATAGTGACCGCTTATCTGCTCGCCGCCACCGCGGCGACGCCGCTGTTCGGCAAGCTCTCCGATATTTACGGTCGCCGTGCGCTGCTTCTGGCCGCAATCGTCATCTTCGTCGCCGGTTCGGTGGCCTGTGCGCTGGCGCCGACGATCTGGGTGCTGATTCTCTCGCGCGCCCTGCAAGGTATCGGCGGCGGCGGCCTGTTGCCGATCGCGCAAACCATCATCGCCGACCTGTTGTCGCCGCGCGAGCGCCCGGTGGTGCAGGGCCGCACCTCGATCATGTTCATGAGCGCCAGCATTCTTGGCCCGGTGCTCGGCGGCTTGCTCACCGACCATCTGCACTGGTCGTTCATTTTCTGGATCAACCTGCCGCTCGGCGCGGTGGCGCTAGTGATGACCGAGCGCGCGCTGCGCCGCCTGCCGCGCAACGACCGGCCGCATCAGCTCGACGTGATCGGTGCAGGCTTGATGGTCGGTGCCGCGCTGGGACTGATGCTGGCGCTGTCGTGGGGCGGCGTCCGTTATCCCTGGAGCTCGTTGCGGATCATTACCCTGATCGTGAGCTCAGGTGCGCTGTGGGTGCTGTTCACGCTGCGGCTTCTCACCGCGCGCGAACCGTTCATTCCGCTGGCGATCCTGCACGGGCGGGTCACCAGCACGATCACCGTTGCGGCGTTCTTCTCAATCGGCACCATCATCGGCGTGACTATTTACATGCCGCTCTATTGCCAGACCGTGCTCGGCGTTTCGGCGAGCCTGTCCGGCCTGGCGCTGATCGCCTATATGGGCGGCGCCACGCTGGGCTCGCTGGTGTCGACGCGGGTCATCGTGCGCATCAAGAATTACATGCGCGTGCCGATCCTCGGCCTTGTCGTCGCCATCGCGGCGCTTGCCGCTCTCGCCGCCGACCCGGCGGGGCACACGCTCGGCACCGTCGTGGTGCTGTTGTTCGTGCTCGGCTTCGGTGTCGGCCCGATGTATCCGGTCTCCACGATCGTCATGCAGAACGTGGTCAAGCCGCACCAGCTCGGCACCGCGACCGGCACGTTGAATTTTTTCCGCACGCTCGGCGGCGCGCTGGTGGTGGCGATATTCGGCGCCATCGTGTTGGGCGGCATCGGCGACGGGCCCGGCGTGACGACGCTGGAAAAGATCGCGGCCGGGCACAGCGACCTGGCGCCGGCCTTCCACTGGGTGTTCATCGCGGCCGCGATCTGCCTTGCGGTTTCGCTTCTCTGCCTTCTGGTGATCGAGGAGCGTCCGTTGCACGGGCCGATGCGGGTACCCGATCGTGTATCCGAATAACAAGAAAACGGCATAGCTGACCCGCTCCAAGTGTGCTGTCCATGTGTCTTGCGCTGTCGCCAGCGCGGCGCAAAGGTGTAGCGCAAATTCATCGACGGATGCGGTCGTTATTCTCGGTCATGGCATCGCTGGAACAGCAAAAATACCAGGCCGGCGAGCCCGCCTCGCAAGGGGGAGGGGAGGTCGAAAGCGCCGCGCCGGATGCCGGCGGCCATCGCACCGAGCGCAAGCTCGGCCGGCGCGAAGTCATCGCCATTATCGGCGGCTTGGCGCTGGCGATGTTTCTCGGCGCGCTGAACCAGACCATCGTGGCGACGGCGCTGCCGACCATCGGGCGCGCCTTCGACGATTTCGAAAATCTGTCCTGGGTGGTGATCGCTTATCTGTTGACCTCGACCGTGGTCGCACCGCTCTACGGCAAGCTCAGCGACATTTACGGCCGGCGCGGCATGATGTTGGTCGCGCTCGGCGTCTTCATGGCGGGCTCGGCCGCCTGCGCCGCCGCGCCGAGCATGCTGATGCTGATCCTCGGCCGCGGCCTGCAAGGCATCGGCGGCGGCGGCATCGTGCCGCTGACTCAATCGATCATCGCCGACGCGGTGCCGCCGCGCGAGCGCGGCTATTACCAGGCCTATACCGGCTCGGTCTGGATCGTCGCCGGCGCCGCCGGCCCGGTGCTCGGCGGCGTCATTGCCGAGCATCTGCATTGGTCGATGATTTTTTGGCTCAACGTGCCGCTCGGCCTGGCGGCGGCGATGTTGTCCAGCCGGCAGCTGAAACTCGTGCCGGTCCACGAACGCGCCCACAAGATCGATCTCACCGGTGCCGCGCTGATGATGGCCGCCGCGGTGGCCCTGCTCTTGGCGCTGACCTGGGGCGGCACGCGCTATCCGTGGTTGTCGCAGCAGATCGTCCTTCTGCTTGTCGCCGCCGCCGTGCTGACCGCGGCCTTCCTCTGGTGGGTGCTGCGCGCGCCGGAGCCGTTCCTGCCGCTCGCCGTCCTCAACAATCCGGTGATGCGCGCCGGCTGCCTCACCACCGCCTGCACCCAGAGTGTTTCCATCGGCCTGACCATTTTCGTGCCGCTTTACTACGAGATGGTCCACGGCCTCTCCGCGAGCGATTCCGGTTTGGCGCTCATTCCCATCGTGGTGATGACGACGCCGGGCTCGTATCTGTCCGGCCGCGCCATGCTGTACATGGACCGCTACAAATGGGCGCCGATCGTAATGCTTAGCATCGCTACCGCGGCGGTCGCGCTGCTCGTGGTGCACCCGCTGATGCCGGTGTGGGCGGTGGCGTTGATCACCGGCCTGGTCGGCATCGGCACCGGCAGCTCTTATCCGACCGTGACCGTATCGATCCAGAACGCGGTCGCGCACCAGCAGATTGGCGTCGCCATGGGCGCGATGAATTTTTTTCGGGCGCTAGCCAGCGCATTCGTCGTCGCGGCGATGGGCGCGATTATGCTGGCCGAGCTCGGCGCCTCGCCGCAGCGCGGCGGCGCGGCGTCGTCCGCGTTCATCGCGACCGCGGCGAATGCCTCGCTCGACGATCTCGCCCGCGCCTTCAGCCATATTTTTGCGGTCGCGGTGATTTTCCTGATCATCGGCATCGTGGCGCTGCTGATCATGGAAGAACGGCCGTTGCGCACTACCGTTCTGGCCGTGCCCGCCACACGCGAAACACCACCGCGCGCGCCCGCGCAGTAGCGCCATCCAGCGTCGCGGCTTAAGCTTGCAAGAAACCAAACGGGAGGAACTCATGGATCGCAAATCCATTTCAATCGCGATCGCCGCGGCGCTGTTTGCGTCATATCCGGCGCGCGCCCAGACCATCATCGACGATTGGAGCCAGGCAAAGTTGCCGCCGCCGCCGGCGCTCAAACCGGTGACGCTCGTTGCCAAGGAGACTGCGCTCCTGGTGATGGATTTCACCGTGCAGACCTGCACGCCGGAGCGGCGCAAGCGCTGCGCCGATTCGGTGCCGAAAGTGAAAAAATTCGTCGAGGCCGCGCGCGAGCACGGCGCGCTGATCATCTACAGCGTCGCGGTGCCGAACTCGGTCGCCACCGATGTGCTTAAGGAATTGACGCCGGCTGCCGGCGAACAGGTGCTGCCGCCGCTCGGCCCCGACAAATTCATCAACAGCGATCTGGAAAAGACGCTGAAAGACAAAGGCATCAAGACCGTGGTGGCGATGGGCACCCAGGCGCAGACCTCGGTGCTGCACACCGGCGGCGAGGCGGCGCTGCGCGGCTTCAAGGTAATTGTGCCGGTCGATGCGATGTCGGCGGACGATCTTTTTCCCGAACTCTACACCGCCTGGCACCTCGCCAATGCGGCGCGTATCAGCAATCAGGTGACGCTGACCAGGCTCGACATGATCGGGTTTTAGGTCCTCACACGGGACGATCGATCGCACGCCTGGCGCGTCCGCGAACGCGGTGTCTGCCCCTTGCGGGGGTGAGAGCTCTATGCTACCTTAACGAGTAATAATTCATTTCTTCGTCGGGAAGTGCCCGAACGGCGGAGCCCGCTGGCTCAACCGGGGGTGTAAAGCCACGAGTAAAACATCAGGGAGGAATGTGATGAGGTACAGATTCCACGGTGTGTTGTCAGCCATCATCGCCGTCGCAGCGTCGGGGTTGCTCGCCGCGGCTCAGGCGGGGGAATTTAAAACACTCAATACCAACACCCTCGCGGTGAACGGCTCTGTAACGGCCGAAACTACTCCGAAGGACCCGATTCCGCTTACCGCAAGTGGTGGGGCAATCGAGATGGAGAGCTTCGAGTTTCAAACGACGCCAGCCGGCGGGAATTACTTCTGCGAAATAGTGGCCAATGGCACTAACAAGACTCTCAATATCAGCCTGATCGGCGTGAACGCGACGGTCATCAATTCGTGCAGCGCCGCTCCGGGCAAGATATGCAGTACGCCGGCCATTGGTCTGCTCGGCGACCTCAAGTTCCAATGCCTACTGGCCACTCAATGCTGCAGCACCGCTGCGACTACTGGAAGCGCCACAATTGGCGTGCATCACTGATGCGTCGATCATAGCCGTCTTTCTTGGAGGTTATTCCAATGGTCAAGCATCATTTTGGCTGTATCCAGTTGCGGTGGTTCGCCTTGGCCGCCTTGGCATTGGGCGCAACCGTCATCGCAGGACCGGGAGCACTCGGGCAGGCTGCCAACCCTTCGGGTGTAGTGGGTAAGGCCCCAGCAACTCGTGAACTCACACAAAGCGACTCGGCCGCTGCCGGTGTGGCGGTCCCGGGTTCGCCTGTTAGCACGAGCGAGGCCGAGAAGCCCGTCGAAGAAGCGCCGCCACCGCCGCAGGGGCCCGTCGATGCGTCCGGTACTGTCGGCGCGACGCCGCAAGCCGTCCGGGCGGCGCCGACGGCAAGCGAGTTGGAAGCTGCGGGGGTAAAGGTACGGTAGTTGCAAGTCCTATCTGTCGACAGGGTATGGCCTCTCGCCCTGGCCTGACCGGAGCATGTTCCCTTGGGATTTCGACCCACCTGACACGTAGTGGAGACGGCGCGCCGAATTCATTCGGCGCGCCGCCGACATCGAGGGTGATTTCGACAAGCTCAAGGGCAAGCCCTCGGGCGCCGGCGATATGTCCTTGACCGGTTCGTGAGCTGCTGAGCAATGCGCACGACGGCCTGCGCTCACACCGGCGTCGGTCGTTGATTTGCTTTTGTGAGGGATCCCTGGGCCAGGCGGGCCGATTTTGCCACGTGGTCAGTCTTCCCCGATCCCAGTTTATATCGTCTCCGCAATCCAGACAGGCTAGGCTCAGCTTATCGCTGCGCCTGCGCCTTCAGCGCGTCGATCTCATCCTGACTGCGTAACGTCATCACTGCGACCTTGCGGGCGCGGAAATAGGGCAGCACGACTTTCGTGTCCTGACCGGGCTGTTCGAGCAGCGAGACGTAGCGCGGCTCGGCGCCGCGCGTCGGCAGGTCGAACGCGGTCCAGCCGCGGGTAAAGGGGTCGTAGCGCATGACGCGATCGGCGCCCCAGATGTTGGTCCAGGCGTCGTGGTTCTTGTCGACCGCGACGTGATAGGGCTGCTGCTCGCCGGGCAGGAACACGAGCTTCACCTCGCGAGTATGGGTGTCGATGCGGGCGAGGTTGGCGCCCCAGGAATCGCCGACCCAGAGCACGTCGGCGAACTTGTCGGTGCCCATGCGGCGCGGGCCCTGCGCCCACGGCAGCGGGTTATTGAAATCCGGCTGATTGTAGGTTTCGTAGAATTTCATCTCGTCGGCGGTGAGCAGCCTGCCCTGGATCTTGTCCGGCGGCAATTTGATCTCGGACACGCCGCCTGAGCCGCCGTCGCCGACGCCGATAGTGTCGAGCACCATTTCGGCCCAATAGCCGTTGCCGTCGCGGTCGGCCGCGGTGCCGTAGGTGACGCCGGTGCCATTCGCGGTCTTGTACGTGATCGATTTGAACTCGGTGAATTTCTCCGCCACCGGATCGAAGCGCAGCGCGCCGTCGGGCGCCGACGACCAGATGTTGCCTTTGCCGTCGTAATCGACCGTGGCGGCGCCGCCGGTCTGGGTCATGCCGTTCGGCGGCAGATAGACTTTGATCTCCGCCGTCGCCGGATCGAGCCGGCCGATGCCGCCGCGGCCGTTGTTGATGTTGAACCAGATGATGCCGTGCGGATCGCGCGTCATGCCGTGGGTTTGCGCGGCAAGCCCGTTCGGTCCCGCCACCTTGAACAGCTTGACCTCGCCGGTCGCGGTGTCGATGCGGCCGATGGTGGTGCGCTTGTTGGGGATGTTGCAGGTGAACCAGAGATTGCCGGACATATCGAGCCAGGAATCGTGGATGCCCCAGCCGGGGATCAGAACCGACGGCGTGCCCAGCGACCAGTCGCTGCCGTCGTTCTGCACGAAGTTGGCGGGCAGGTTGGCATCGGGATCGAGCGGAACGTCGTATTCCTTGAACATCACGCGTGCCGCTTCGCCTGACGGCCGCGGCTCGAGCTTGACGCGCATGTCGGTAGCGCCCGGGCCGCGCGCTTGCGCGAGATAGGCGGCAAGCTCCTTCTGGTGATAGTCGAGAATGCCGGACGGTTTGCGCTCGCCGCCGACATAGGTGCCGTAGACATTGGCATTCTTCATCAATTCGATGATGGCGTTCCAGCCGGCCTCGTCGAAGCGGTGCTGCAACGGGAAGCTCGCGGTGTGGCAGCCGGTGCAGACCGTGCGCACGATGCGCTTCATGCGGCCTTCTTCCGGCGTGCGCTGCGGCAGTGCGTCGAGCATCAGGTTGCCGGGAAGCTGCTTGAACGTCGCTTCCGAATCGCTCATCGCCGTGAGCGTGAGATCCTGCTTGCGATTTGCCGACAGATCGACCGTGCTTTTGGCGGTTTGATAGCTGAGCGCCTGCGCCCAGACCCGGTAGCTGCCGTTGGGTAATCCCGGAAAATAGAAGTTGCCGTCGGTATCGGTGAATACGGTGGTGGTAATGGTGCCGCCGTCGGGCTTGGCCGACACCGTGACGCCGCCCATGGCCTTGCCGTCCGACGATTTGATGGTGCCGCTCAACAGCGCGTCGGCGAAGGCCGGCACCGAAACCAGGATCGCGGTGACCGCGGTGAGGCTCGCGACGATGAGACCACGGCGCATGAGGCTCTCCATGTTTCTAGTCGGCGTCGCGCGACGAGCCGGCTTTGACGGGCGGCGGCGCGTCCGACGGCGCGGGAATGGTTTTGATATAGGCGACGATGGCGTCGATCTCGGCGGACTTGAAGTGATACTTGAAGCCCGGCATGCGGGGCGTGCCGTTGCCGATCACCTCGCGCATGACGTCGGCCTTGCCGCCGAGCGTATTCATCGACAGCACCGGCGCATATTGTGGGCTCACCAGCTGCGGCTTGGTGTGACAGACGCGGCACGATTGGTTGAACAGCCGCATGCCGAGCATTGTTTGATCGCCGCTCGCCGGCTGCGCTGCCGCGACAATCGGCCAAAGCACAAGCGACATCATCCACGCGCTGCGGCTCATGCGGCTTTTCTCCCGGCGATATTTTGTTCTTGCGGCAAGCCTACGCCGCCGCCGCGCTAAGGCGCAAGCGGCGAGCCGAGCATGCGCGCGGTATTGACGATCCAGCCGAGGTAACGCGAAAGCGGTGTGACGCCGGTGAGCCCGCCACAGCCGGCTTCGAGTTTCGGCCCGGTCGACCAGCTCACCACGCCGATGATGACGATGCGGCCATCCTTGTCGCGAAACACCGGCGCGCCGGAATCGCCGGCGCAGGCGCCCAGCCCGGGGCTGTCGCCTTTGGTCTTCGGATCGAACAGTCGAATTTGCAGGCTGCCGGGCTGGCCGGTGGCGACCAGCGTCGCCGCACGAACCGTACCGCCGGTGCGGCCGTCACCGCGCACGGTGACGCCGTAGCCTGCGACCACAAAGGCGTCGCCGACGACGACCGGTTCCTCTTCGGCGCCGAGCGGCACCGGCGGGATTTTCGCCGGCAACGGTTCCGCGAGCTTGATCAGTGCCACGTCGGCGGTGGCGAGGTGACCAAACAGGCGCTTGAGATCGAATTGCGGGTCACGCTCGATGCGCGCGATGTCCTTGAGCACCGGCCGTTCGCCCGGCGCACTGGCGACGAGCTTGTATTCGGAGTCCGGCTGCACGCAATGCGCGGCGGTGAGCAGCAGATCGCGCGCGATCGCCGTCGCCGTGCATGCGGTGCCGCCCGAGCCCAAGATCATCACCACCGATCGCCCGGCGCCGTCGGCCGCCGCTGGCGCGCCGCCGACCATGGCGCGGGCCGGCGTGATCGCGAACAAGGCGATCAAGCCAAGGGTAAAGGCGCGAATGGAAATCATCATCGCTTTCATCTTATGCCGGCTACGTTCACAGTGAAGGCCGTACTGTCGTGGAGGAATTATGATGGACGTGCGCGAGGCTGTTGCCAGCCGGTATTCCTGCCGGGCTTTCTTGCCCAACCCCGTGCCCGAAGCAACCGTACGCGAGATTGTCGAGCGCGCGGCGCGCGCGCCGTCGGGCGGCAATCTGCAGGCTTGGCGCGTCTACGCCATCGCCGGCGCGCGGGTCGAGGCGCTCAAGGCGCTGCTTAATCCGCGCATGGGCGAATTGCCGAAAGGCGAGGGCGGCGAATACCAGATTTTTCCGACCGATCTCAAAGAGCCCTACCGCTCGCGCCGTTTCGCTGTTGGCGAGCAGCATTACCGCTCCATCGGCGTCGCGCGCCAGGATCGTCCCGGCCGCTATCGGCAATATGCCAAGAATTTTGAGTTCTTTGGTGCGCCGGTCGGGATGTTTTTCGCCATCGACCGCGCCATGCTGCCGGCGCAATGGGCCGATCTCGGCGGCTTCATCCAGACCGTCATGGTGCTCGCCCGCGGCTATGGCCTGCACACTTGCCCGCAGGAGGCCTGGATCACCTGGCAGCGCACCATGCGGGAATTCCTCCACCTGCCGTCCGAACTGATGCTATTTTGCGGCATGGCGCTCGGCCATGCCGATACGCAAGCGCCGATCAATTCCTGGCGCTCGCCGCGGGAACCGCTCGATTCATTCGCGACATTTGAGGGATTTGCGGCCTAACCGCCTTAAATCGACCGTTCAGGCGCGGTTCAGTGCGTGGCGCTCAGGATAGACCATGCGCTTTGCCCGCCGATTCGCCGTTGCCGCATTGACCATACTTTCGCTTGCCCCGGCACGCGGGGCCGAGCTTGCCCACGATTGCCTCGATCAAAAACAACGCCGGGCCGAAATCGAGAGCGGCCGGGTGGTGCGGCTCGCCACCGCCTCGCGGGCGGCCAGGAGCAAAATGCCCGGCACCTTGGTGCGGGCGCGGCTCTGCCACGGTAACGATGGCCTCGTCTATGTGCTGACAGTGCTGGCGCGCGATGGCAAAGTGGCGCGACTGACCGTCGACGCCGTGAAGGGTACCCTCGTCGGCGGGCTCTGAGCGAAAATCCTAACCGGAGCTTTTTGGTTTGCGCCTTCTCGTTGTCGAAGACGATCCCGATCTCAACCGGCAGCTCGCCACCGCGCTGACCGATGCCGGCTATGTGGTCGACCGTGCTTTCGACGGGGAAGAGGGCCATTATCTCGGCGAGAGCGAACCCTACGACGCCGTCATTCTCGACATCGGCCTGCCCAAAATGGACGGCATCTCGGTGCTGGAATCTTGGCGCCGCGCCGGCCGCGCCATGCCGGTTTTGATCCTCACCGCGCGCGACCGCTGGAGCGACAAGGTGCAGGGTTTCGACGCCGGCGCCGACGACTATGTCGCAAAACCGTTTCATCTCGAAGAAGTGCTGGCGCGGGTGCGCGCGCTCTTGCGCCGCTCGGCAGGTCACGCCAAGAGCGAATTCACTTGCGGACCGGTCCGCCTCGATACCCGCACCGGACGCGTCGCCGTGGACGGCAATCCGGTCAAGCTCACCTCGCATGAATACCGCTTGTTATCATATTTGATGCACCACACCGGCCGCGTCGTCTCCCGCACCGAACTTGTCGAGCATCTCTACGACCAGGATTTCGACCGCGATTCCAACACCATCGAAGTGTTCGTCGGCCGCATCCGCAAAAAACTCGGCGTCGACGTGATCCAGACGGTGCGCGGTCTCGGTTATCTGCTGACGCCGCCCGATGCGCGCTAACTCGCTCGCGCTCCGCCTGTTCCTGTGGGCCACCGCCTGGACCGTGGTGATTCTCATCGTCACCGGCATCGCGCTGTCGACGTTGTACCGCCACGCCGTCGAGCGCGCCTTCGACCGCCGGCTCGACGTCTATCTGCGCACGCTGGTTGCCGACGTGGCGTCGCCCGAGGAGGGCACCGACAAGTTTCCCCAATCGATCGGCGAGCCGTTGTTCGAATTGCCGCTGTCGGGCTGGTACTGGCAGGTGACGCGGCTCGACAGCAAAAAGCCGGACGTCCATTCGTCGCGCTCGCTTTGGGACTCGGGGCTGCCGCGCCTGCCGGTCGACCGCTCGGCGTCCACCGCCGAAGCGAGGCAGGGCTATGCCGACGGCCCGGAGGACCAGAGGCTGCGCATCGTCGAGCGCAATATCGATCTTGGCGACGACGGCCGCTATTTGATCGCGGTCGCCGGCGACGCCTCCGAGATCGACGATGAAACTCGAAGTTTCGACCGCGCCATCGGGATGACCTTTGCCGCGCTGACCGCGGCGCTGCTGCTGACCACCGCGTTGCAGGTCCGCTTCGGCCTGGCGCCGCTCAAGCGCATTTCGGCAAGCCTCGCCGCCATCCGCTCCGGCCGCGCCGAGCGGCTCGAAGGCGATTTCCCGTTCGAGATCGCCCCGCTGGCGCGCGAGACTAACGCGCTGATCGACGCCAATCGCGAGATCGTCGAACGCGCCCGCACCCATGTCGGCAATTTGGCGCACGCGCTGAAGACGCCGCTGTCGGTCATCGTCAACGAGGCGGCGGCGCGCGGCAACGATCCGCTGGCGCACAAGGTGCTGGAGCAGACCGACATCATGCGCGATCAGGTGGCGCGCCAGCTCGAGCGCGCGCGGCTTGCGGCGCGTTCCACGGTCGTCGGCACGCTGATCGACGTGCCGCCCGTGGTTACCGCGCTTGCCCGCAGCATGGAAAAATTGCACCGCGAGCGCGACATCGCCATCGACGTCGATGTGCCGGCACACGCGCGCTTTCGCGGCGAGCAGCAGGACCTCGAAGAGATGGTCGGCAATCTGGTCGACAATGCCTGCAAGTGGGCGCAGTCGCGGGTCGCCATCGAGGTGGTGGCCGACCGGCCGACGTCGGATAGCGCAAAGAACGAAACAAGCGAGACTGGCGAGAAGTCGCGCGTGCGCATCATCGTCGACGACGACGGGCCGGGCCTGTCTCCCGCCGAGCGCGAGCAGGTGGCGCTGCGCGGCGCGCGGCTCGACGAGACCAAGCCCGGCTCCGGCCTCGGCCTGTCGATCGTGGTCGAGCTGGCCGACCTCTACGGCGGGGTGCTGACACTTGGCACGGCGCCAATCGGGGGCTTGCGCACCGAATTGGCGCTGCCGGGGGGTTGATCCCCCGTAGCTGCGTCGGCAGCATGTCGCCAAAGGCGCTTATCAGGGGAGGATTTTCCATGAACGTATCTCGCCGTCGTTTGCTTGCCGGCGGAAGCACGGCGATTGTCGCGGCCGCTGTCGCCTCGCCATTCGTCGCCCGTGCCCAGCAGGCGCAATGGACCTACAAATACGCCAACAATCTTCCTGAGACGCACCCGATGAATGTGCGGGCCCGGGAGATGGCGGCGGCGATCAAACAGGAAACCGGCGGCCGCTTCGACCTGCAGATCTTTCCGTCGAGCCAGCTCGGTTCCGATACCGACACGCTGAGCCAGGTCCGCTCCGGCGGCGTTGAGTTCTTCACGCTCTCGGGGCTGATCCTGTCGACGCTGGTGCTGCCGGCCTCGATCAACGGCATGGGCTTCGCTTTCCCGAATTACGACACGGTGTGGAAGGCCATGGACGGCGATCTCGGCGCCTATGTCCGGGCGCAGATCGAGAAAGCCAATCTCGATGTGCTGGAGAAGATCTGGGACAACGGCTTCCGGCAAACCACGACATCGACCAAGCCGATCGTATCGCCCGACGACCTGCGCGGCTTCAAGATCCGGGTGCCGCCGTCGCCGCTGTGGACGTCGATGTTCGAAGCCTTCGGCTCGTCGCCGGCCTCGATCAATTTCAACGAAGTCTATTCGGCGCTGCAGACCAAGATCGTCGACGGCCAGGAGAATCCGCTGGCGATCATCGCCACGGCCAAATTGTACGAAGTGCAAAAATACTGCTCGCTGACCAATCACATGTGGGACGGTTTTTGGTTCCTGGCCAACCGGCGCGCCTGGCAGGCGCTGCCCGACGACGTGCGCGCCATCGTCGCCAAGAACGTTAATGCCGCCGCGCTGAAAGAGCGTGACGACGTCGCCAAGCTGAACGCGACCTTGCAACAAGACTTGGCGGCCAAGGGCCTGGTATTCAATCAGCCCGATCCGGCGGCGTTCCGCGACAAGCTGCGCTCCGCTGGCTTTTACACCCAGTGGAAGGGGAAGTACGGCGACGAAGCCTGGAGCATTCTCGAGAAGTCGGTCGGCAAGCTCGCGTAATCAATGATGCGCTCGGTGACGACGGCGCTCGATTCCGTGCTTGGCGCTGCTGTCGAGATTCTGGCGGCAGCGTTGGTTGCGACCGAGATCGCGATTCTGTTCGGCGGTGTCATCGCGCGTTACGTCTTCAATCATCCGCTGGTCTGGTCGGATGAGCTGGCCTCGATCCTCTTCCTGTGGTTGGCGATGCTCGGCGCGGTAATCGCGTTCCGCCGCGACGAGCATATGCGCATGACCGCGGCCGTCGGCAGTCTGTCGGCGCCGACGCGGGCGACATTCGACCTGTTCGCGACCTGCGCGGCGCTAGCATTTTTGCTGCTGATCGTGTGGCCAGCGTGCGAATATGCGCAAGAAGAAACTTTCATCACGACGCCGGCGCTTGGGCTGAACAATGCATGGCGCGCCGCGGCCTTGCCGAGCGGGATAGCGTTGATGGCGGTCTTCGCGGTGCTTCGCGTCAGCCGCGCCGGATCGCTGCGGTCGATCGCGATTTCGCTCGGCGCCGTGACTGCTCTCGTCGCACTGTTCTGGTTCGCCGGGCCGCTGTTCCGGCAGCTCGGCAACCTCAACCTGTTGATTTTCTTCGTCGGCGTGGTGGCCGCCGCCGTCTTTGCCGGGGTGCCCATCGCATTCGCGTTCGGCCTTGCCATCTTCGGCTACCTGGCGCTGACGACGCATACGCCGCTGTTGGTCCTGATCGGGCGCATGGACGAGGGCATGAGCCATCTCATCCTGCTGGCGGTGCCGCTGTTCGTCTTTCTCGGCCTGCTCATCGAGATGACCGGCATGGCACGCGCCATGGTCGCGTTTCTGGCAAACCTGCTCGGCCATGTCCGCGGCGGCTTGCACTATGTGCTGGTCGCCGCAATGTATCTGGTGTCGGGCATCTCGGGCTCGAAAGCCGCCGACATGGCCGCGGTCGCGCCGGTGCTGTTTCCCGAGATGAAGGCGCGCGGCGCCAAGCCCGGCGATCTTGTCGCGCTTCTGGGCGCGACCGGGGCGCAAACCGAAACCATCCCGCCGAGTCTGGTTCTGATCACCATCGGCTCGGTGACCGGCGTATCGATTGCCGCGCTATTCACCGGCGGGCTGTTGCCCGGCGTGGTGCTCGCGATCCTGCTTTGCTTTGTCGTGCGCTGGCGCTATCGGCGGGAAAATCTCGGCGATGTGAAGCGCGCCACGGCGCGGGACATCGGCCGCACTTTTGTGATCGCGCTGCCGGCACTGGCGCTGCCGTTTTTGATCCGCGCCGCCGTGGTCGAAGGCATCGCCACCGCCACCGAAGTTTCGACAATCGGCATCGTGTATTCGGCGATTGTCGGTCTCGTGATATATCGCCGCTTCGACTGGGCGGCACTCAAACCGATGCTGGTCTCGACCGCGTGCCTGTCGGGCGCGATCCTGCTCATCATCGGCACGGCAACCGGAATGGCATGGGGCCTGACACAATCGGGTTTCTCGCGCTCGCTTGCGGCAGCGATGACCGGGCTCCCAGGTGGTGCAGTCACCTTCATGGCCGCATCGATCGCGGCCTTCGTCGTGCTCGGCTCCGTGCTCGAAGGCATTCCGGCCATCGTTCTGTTCGGGCCGCTGCTGTTTCCGATTGCCAAAGCCGTCGGCATCCACGAAGTGCACTATGCGATGGTCGTCATTCTCGCGATGGGCATCGGGCTATTCGCACCGCCATTCGGTGTCGGCTACTACGCCGCCTGCGCCATCGGCCGCGTCGAACCGGCGGACGGCATGTGGCCGATCTGGGGCTATATGCTCGCGCTCGTTATCGGAACAATTGTCGTAGCGGCCGTACCGTGGATCTCGATCGGCTTCCTGAAATGATCAATTTTGCAGCGCGCGGTTAAGCGCGACGATGTCGGAGTATTCGGACTCCAGACGGCTGCGCGCCTTCGCCGGATCCTCGTATTGGCCGAAGAGTCCGATCGCTTCGATCTTGGCGATAAACGCAGGGTCCTTCGCCGCCTTGGCGACGGCGTCGACTAATGTGCTCCGTATCCCGTCCGACAGTCCGCGCGGAGCGTAGAGGCCCATGATGAGATTGAGCCCGTTCGCGGTAATGCCCTTTTCAGCGAAAGTCGGAACGTCAGGCAACTTCGGCAGTCGCTGGGGCGCCGTCGTGACCAAGGCGCGGAGCTTACCGGACTCGAACATGGCCGCACCCGTGGTGTAGGGCACCATGCCGATATCGACCTGGCGCCCGAGAATCGCGGTGGTGAGCTGCGCGCCGCCCTGGAACGGCACGGCGACCATGGTCAGTTTGAACTGATGCGCCAGCGCCTGCATGCTCAGCGACGATACGGTCCCGACGCCGGCTGAGGCGTAGTTAAGCTTGCCCTGGTTGCCGTGAACATAGTCAACGATGTCGTCGAGCGTCCGCCATGGCGCGTCCGCGCTCACGGCGAGCACGCTGACGTCGGTCGCGTAGTTACCCAGCAAATTGAAGTCATCGAGCGTGAACGGCACCGTCGTTCCGGAAATGCGGGTGATGGTGAAAATCGAATTGACCCCTTGCCCGATGGTGTAACCGTCGTGCTCGGCTGTCGCGACGTCGTGCATCCCTAAGGTTCCGCTGGCGCCAGGTCGATTGAGCAGCACGACGGATTGTCCAAGCGCCGTCTCTAGCGTCGGCGCGATCATGCGCACCGCGGTGTCGACCGGGCCGCCGGCTGTCGCCGGAACGATCACTTGAACCGGACGCGTCGGAAACTGCTCTTGCGCCTGCACACCCACGCCAAGCGCTATCGCCGCGAGCGCGGCGCAGCCCACGGCAAGCGCGAGTTGTTTCATGGACGCCTCCTGTCAACGCCGATGCGCTTGTCATACCATGGCCGCACGAAACGCCAATGGTGCCAGGAGAAAAGATGCGTACCGTCACGCTCGAAGAACATTTCAGTCTGCTGATGCCCGGCAGCCAGAATCCCTCGGCACCGTCGCCCGCCGCCGGCAACGTGCCCGATGTGGTCGCCAATGCGGCGGACAAGATGACCGACATCGGCGCCGGCCGCCTCGCCGACATGGATCGCAACGGCATCACCGTGCAGGTGCTGTCGAAGGCAGGCGTCCACATCACGCCCAGCGCCGATCAGTTCGACGGCAAGGAGGCGATCGCATTCGCGCAAAAATTCAACAACGGCTTTGCGGAAAAGATCGCCGAGCGGCCCGATCGCTTTGCAGCTTTCGCGCATCTGGCGGCGAGCATCCCGGAGGCTGCGGCGGACGAACTGGAGCGCACCGTCACCGCGTTCGGCTTCAAGGGCGCCTTGATCAGCGGCACGATCCGCGGCGCGTTCCTCGACGATGCCAAGTTCGCGCCGCTCTTGGCGCGGGCGGAAAAGCTCGATGTGCCGATCTATATCCACCCCGGCATGCCGCCCGCCGACGTGCGCAAGGCCTATTACGAGGGATTTTCGAAAAACATAAACTTCGGGCTCGCCACCTTTGCCTGGGGTTGGCACTACGAAGTGGCGCTGCATGTGATGCGGCTCGCCGTGTCCGGCACGATGGACAAATACCCGAAGCTGAATTTCATCATCGGCCATATGGGCGAAGGCCTGCCGGTGATGCTGGCGCGCTGCGAGCATCAATTCCGCAACGAGCTTTCGTTTCTGTCGCGGCCGCTGGCCAAAACCATCACCGATCAGGTTTACGTCACCTCGGCCGGCTTTTTCACCAACCCGCCGTTCGTGGCGGCGCTCGAAACATTCGGCATCGACCGCCTGATGTTCTCGGTGGATTACCCTTATGCCAGCAATGCCGACGGTCGGGCGTTTTTGGACAATGTGCCGCTGTCGCCCGCGGATCGCGCCAAATTCGCCTACGGCAACGCAGACCGATTGTTGAAGCTTTCGGCTTAGGCGGTGTCGGTCGAACGTGCGCGAGCGATCGCCGCACGAACGCGCCACGCCGTGATCGGCGTCTCGAACACCGCCGCGCCGAGCGGCCGCAGCGCATCGTTGACCGCATTGACGATCGCCGCCGGCGGGCCGATCGCGCCGTTCTCGCCGATGCCCTTGATGCCGAACATGGAAAACGGCGACGGCGT
>JBEKKM010000111.1:0-16730 GCA_050010715.1 Xanthobacteraceae bacterium
ATCACCGAGTCGGCGCCGGCGGTGGTCGCCGCGGTGTCGATGCCGCTGACTTATTCGATCGCCACCGGCATCGGGCTCGGCTTCATCACTTACGCGCTGGCGAAGCTGATCGCCGGCAAGTTCGCCGATCTCAAGCCCGCGGTGCTGGCGCTGGCGCTAGTCTTCGTCATCAAGTTCTGGATCGGATAGAGCAGGGATCGCGAGAGAGGAGCCGGCGCCATGAATGCCAGCGCGTTCTCGTCATGGCAGTTCTGGGCAGTGCTGTCGGCGGTGTTCGCCGCGCTCACCGCGATCTTCGCCAAGGTCGGCGTCGAGAACGTCAATTCCGATCTGGCGACCTTCATCCGCACCGTCGTCGTGGTCTGCATCCTGGCGTTGATTGTTTTTGCCACGCGGCAATTCCAGAACCCGGCGGAAATCTCCGGCCGCACTTATCTGTTCCTGCTGCTGTCAGGCCTCGGCACCGGCGCGTCGTGGCTGTGCTATTTCCGCGCGCTGAAACTCGGCAACGCGGCGCAGGTAGCGCCGATCGATAAATTGAGCGTCGTGCTGGTCGCCATCTTCGGCGTGCTGTTTCTCGGCGAAAAACTTTCCGCCGTGAACTGGCTCGGCGTCGCGCTGGTCGCCGCCGGTGCGATCCTGGTGGCGCTGCGCTGATGGGAATCAAGTAGTTACTGTGCCGGTACCTTCTTGATTGCCTCAAAATATGCTGCTCGAAGTTCCGTAACTGATTTTGTGATCATTGCGACATGATCATCTTCTGATTGATGATAATACATATCCGCGTAGAGAAGCAGATACGCGTAATCTGAACTGATTCGAATAGTGTACGGATAGATTTGCGTCACTCCCGGTTCAACGAATGTCTGCCAGTTATCCGGAATCCAAGATCGCTGCTTAATTATTCCATGTGCAAATCCAATTAGGCGATTTTTGCGCTTATTTTCTTCCCATGGGTCGTTGTCGCGGAGTGCCCGGACGGAAAATGTGAGAGATTTGATTCGGTGACGAACATAGCCAACATTGCGGATGATGGCCGTTAGTTCGATGAACAACTCGTTCTCCCGCTCTCCAACGATCCGCATTCCGAGATCGAATTGAACCCGCGGGGCATATTCACGTCTTCTCCAGAAAAAAATCGCAGCTGCGACAGCCCCTATCAACGTGACAAGGCCAGTGGATACCTGTGCAAGGTTTGCAAGCCCTTGTCCCATTGATGGCCCTCGCGGACGACGGAATCGCGCTTAATCGGACGCGCAATGTACAGTTGAAAAGTCTATCTTTGCTGGGGTGGCGTGTACAAGCCCTATTGTGGCGCGCTTAATCGGCCAGCGCCTTCTTGATCGCCAGAAAATCCCGCCAGGACAATCGCTTCTGCAGCGGGCTGCGCAGCAGGAAGGCGGGGTGGAACGTCGCCATGGCGCGGATCTCGCGCGTGCCGGTGTCGAACGGCAGCCAGCGCCCGCGCATCCGGGTGATGCCGTCCTTGGTGCCGAGCAGGGTCTGCATCGACGGGCCGCCGAGGCAGACCAGAATATCCGGGTCGGCGAGCTCGATCTGGCGGCGGATGAAGGGCAGGCAGATCGCGGTCTCCTGCGGCGTCGGCGTGCGGTTGCCGGGCGGCCGCCACGGCACCACGTTGGCGATGTAGACCTTGGTGCGGTCGAGGCCGATCGCCTCGATCATGCGGTCGAGCAATTGGCCGGAGCGGCCGACGAACGGGCGGCCGGAAATATCTTCCTCATGGCCGGGCGCCTCGCCGACGAACATCACGCGGCCTTCCGGATTGCCGTCGGCGAACACCAGTTGCGTCGCGGTATTGCGCAGCGAGCAGCCCTCGAAGTTTTCGAGGAGAGCGCGTAACTCGTCGAGGTTGGCGGCTGTGCGGGCCGCCTCACGCGCCGCCATAATGGCGGCGTCGGGCGTGGTCGGCGCGGCGAGCACTCGACCCTCCCTTGTCGGGGGAGGGGTAGGTCGCCGAGGGCGATCCGGGGTAGGGCCGTTCTGGAGGGGAGTGCGTTGATTACTTGCCCCCACCCGGACAGCTTCGCTGTCGGTCCTCCCCCCTGCAGGGGGAGGTGCGATTTCGTCGGCCATGCGGTCGACCGGTTCCTCGCCGAGGAGCGCGTCGGCGCCGGCCTCCACATAGAAGGCGAGCAGGTCGCGGGCGTCTTTGCGTTCGGAACTCATTTGGCGGCGAGGACTCATGGGCGGCGAGGACTCGTGAGCGAGGGTGTAAGTCTATGCTTGCGCGGCAAAGCGTGGAACATTTGTCCGGCCACGATGCGCCCGATTACATTGAGTTCGAGCATTTGGGATCCGGAACGATGTCTCCATACAAGGTCATGGTCGACGACAATTTTCATTACATGGAAGAGGACGAACGCTGGGAATATGGGACTTTTGCCAGTGCCGAAGAAGCCCTCGACGCCTGCCGCCGGCTGGTCGATGAGGCGCTGATGGCGGAATACCGCGACGGCGCCACCGCAGAGCAGCTTTTCGTCCGCTACACGTCGTTCGGCGACGACCCGTTCATCGTGGCGCTCGATGACGCGGAAAAAGTCGATTTCTCCGCGTCGGCCTATGCCGAACAGCGTGCGTTGGAGCTCACCATGGCCGGGCCGGTGGGCGTGGAGCGGCGCCGGGCCGTGCTCGCCGGCAAGCGCCGGCCACACCAGCGCTGACGATTGTCAGCGCGCGCATTTCGTGAAAAATCATCGTCTGCCGTCCGGGACAGGGAGCAAACTATGAACACACCGGAGCTTCCGCCCCGGGAGGCGATGGAATTCGACACCGTCATTGTCGGCGCCGGGCCGGCCGGCCTTGCCGCCGCGATCCGGCTCAAGCAGCTCGCGCCGGAGCGCACCGTAGTCGTGGTGGAGAAGGGCTCCGAGGCCGGCGCCCATATCCTGTCCGGCGCCGTCATCGATCCGATCGGGCTCGATCGCCTCATTCCGGAATGGCGCGGCGAAGACACGCCGATCAAGACCGCGGTGACCGCCGACCACTTTTGTGCGCTCGGGCCGTCCGGCGCGTTGCGGCTGCCGAATTTTCTGCTGCCGCCGCTGATGAGCAATCACGGCAATTTCATCGTCTCGCTCGGCGACGTGTGCCGCTATCTGGCGAAAAAAGCCGAAGCGCTCGGCGTCGAAATTTATCCGGGCTTTGCCGCCGCCGAAGTGCTGTTCGAGAACGGTGCCGTCGCCGGCATCGCCACCGGCGACATGGGCGTCGGCAAGGACGGCCATCATAAATCAAGCTTCACCCGCGGCATGGAATTGCGCGGCAAATACACGCTGTTCGCCGAAGGCGCGCGCGGCAGCCTGACCAAGATTTTGATCGAGCGTTTCGCGCTGGCGCAAGGTCGCCAGCCGCAGAAATTCGGCATCGGCCTGAAGGAGCTTTGGCAGGTCGCGCCCGACAAGCATCGCCGCGGCCTGGTGCAGCATACGATGGGCTGGCCGCTCGGCAACCGCACCGGCGGCGGCTCGTTCCTCTATCACTACGACGACAATCTGGTTTCCGTCGGCTTTGTCGTGCACTTGAACTATCAAAACCCGTATCTGTCGCCGTTCGAGGAATTCCAGCGCTTCAAAACCCATCCGCTGATCCGCGACACGTTCTTGGGCGGCAAACGCATCAGCTACGGCGCCCGCGCCATCACCGAAGGCGGTTACCAGTCGGTGCCAAAGCTTACGTTTCCCGGCGGCGCGCTCATCGGTTGTGCCGCTGGCTTCGTCAACGTGCCGCGCATCAAGGGCAGCCACAACGCGATTCTGTCGGGCATGCTCGCGGCCGAGCACGTCGCCGCGGCGCTGGCGCAAGGGCGCGCCAACGACGAGCTTGCCGATTACGAGGCGGCGTGGCGCTCCTCGCCGATCGGGCGCGATCTGTGGCGGGTGCGCAACGCCAAGCCGCTGTGGTCAAAACTCGGCACCTTGGCCGGCGTCGCGCTCGGCGGCCTCGACATGTGGACCAACACGCTCGGCTTCTCGCTGTTCGGCACGCTCAAGCACGGCAAGGCCGATTTCGCGACGCTCAAGCCCGCGGCGGAGTGCCGGCCGATCGCCTATCAAAAACCCGACGGCAAGCTGACCTTCGACCGGCTGTCTTCGGTCTATCTGTCGAACACCAATCACGAAGAAGACCAGCCGGTGCACCTGTTGGTGCGCGACGGCAATTTGCAAAAATCTTCCGAGCACGACGTTTATGCCGGCCCGTCGGCGCGCTATTGCCCGGCCGGCGTCTACGAATGGGTCGAAGAGGCAGGCAATCCGCGTTTCGTCATCAACGCGCAGAATTGCGTCCACTGCAAAACCTGCGACATCATGGACCCCAACCAAAACATCACCTGGGTGCCGCCCGAAGGCGGCGGCGGGCCGAATTACCCGAATATGTGACAGGGCTTGCGGCGAATTGCCTTCGGCCGATACTGCCGCGATTTCGCCGCCCTTGTGGCCTAAACGGTCAAATTAGTCCTTGCGGATTGCACACAAACTGGTGTTCTTCCGCGTCCTTGCGGGGGCGGAGCAAAAAGGTCATTCTCGCGTCCACACTGGCTTCCGGCGCTTGATTCCCGGTTCGCCGATCCAGTTTGCCAATGGAGCTGTCGTGACTCATCCGCTGCTGCCCTGGCGCGCCGCTATTGTTGGCGCCGCCGTACTTGCCATCCTGCCGCCGGCAATCGCTGCGCCAACCGAGCAGGAACTGCTGCACGACAATCCGGCCGGCAATTATCTGGCCGCCCGCCACGCCGGCACCGAGCGCGATTCCGCCGCCGCGGCGGCCTATTACCTCAACGTGCTCAAGGACGATCCGAAAAATCCCGATCTGCTCAGCCGCGCCTTTCTCTCCGTGCTCACCGGCGGCGACATCGATCAGGCCGGCAAGCTCGCCGACCGGCTGCTGCAGGTCGACCACACCGACCGTATCGCCCGCCTCGTCGTCGGCGTTCGCGCGCTCAAGCAGAAGGACTACTCCACCGCCCGGCAGAATTTTGCCCAGTCGGTGCGCGGCCCGGTGACCGATCTCACCGCGACGCTGTTGTCGGCCTGGGCGCTCGTCGGCTCAGGCGATACGCGTGTCTCGATCGATACCATGGACAAGCTGTCGGGCCCGGACTGGTATTCGATCTTCAAGGATATGCACGCCGGCCTCATCCTCGAACTTGCCAACAACAAGAAGGAAGCCGGCAAGCGCTACGAGCGCGCCTATAAAGTCGATCCCACCGCGGTGCGCATGGTCGAGGCTTACGGCCGCTACCTGGCGCGCAACGGCAACAAGGCCGATGCGCTCAAGGTCTATGAGGATTTCAACAAGGTGCTGCCGGACCATCCGCTGATCGTCCAGGAAATGAAGGCGGTCAACGACGGCGACAAGCTGCCGCTTCTGGTCGATTCACCGCAGGCCGGCGCCGCCGAGGCGCTCTACGGGCTCGGCGCCTCGATCGGCCGTCGCGGCGGCGAGGATTTGGCGCTGATCTATCTGCAGCTGGCGCTCTATCTCGAGCCGTCCCACGTCATGGCGCTGTTGTCGCTCGCCGATCTCTACGAGTCGCTGAAAAAACCCGATCTCGCGATCAAAGTGTACGAGCGCGTGCCGCCGTCGTCGCCGCTGTCGCGCAACGCCGAAATCCAGCTCGCCGGCGATCTCGATCAGCTCGATCGCTCCGACGAGGCCAAGAAGAAGCTCGAGCACGTCATCGCCGATCACCCGAAGGACACCGAGGCGATCCTCGCGCTCGGCAATATCCAGCGCGGCCGCAAGGAATTCGCCGAATGCGCCGACACCTACGCCAAGGCCATCGACACCATCGCCAATCCCGATAAGTCGAACTGGGTCGTGTTCTACTTCCGCGGCATTTGCTACGAGCGCTCGCATCAATGGCCGAGCGCGGAAGCCGACATGAAGAAGGCGCTCGAATTGTTCCCGGAGCAGCCGCTGGTGCTCAATTATCTCGGCTATTCCTGGGTCGACCAGGGCGTCCATCTCGACGACGGCATGGACATGATCCGCCGCGCCGTCGAGCAGCGGCCGGACGACGGCTACATCGTCGATTCGCTCGGCTGGGCCTATTTCCGCATCGGCAATTACGATGAGGCGGTGAAGAATCTCGAGCGCGCCGTCGAGCTCAAGCCCGACGATCCGACTATCAACGATCATCTGGGCGACGCTTATTGGCGGGTCGGCCGGACGCTGGAAGCGCATTACCAGTGGTCGCAGGCCAAGGACTTGGGTCCGGACAAGGAAGACCTGCCCAAGATCGAGGCCAAGATCAAAGACGGGCTTCCCGACGACAAATCGTCCGCGGCCGATGCCGACAAGGCCAAGAAGCCCGGGGACGGCGGGTGAGGGGCTTCCTTGCCGCCTTCGCTCGTTGAAGAGGCGCCTGCAAAGGTCAATCTGACGCTGCGGGTGCTCGGCCGTCGCGCCGACGGCTATCACGAGATCGAAAGCTTGGTGGCGTTCGCCGGCGTCAGCGACCGTTTGAGCTTTGCGCCGGGCGGCGCGCTTGCGCTGACCGTGAGCGGCCCAAGCGCGGAAGAGGCCGGTGCGACCGCCGACAATCTCGTGCTCAAGGCGGCCCGCGCGCTCGCCGATAGGCTGCCGACCGTCGGCGCGGGCACTTTCGATCTCGACAAGACACTGCCGGTCGCCGCCGGGCTCGGCGGCGGATCAGCCGACGCCGCCGCGGCGCTGCGGTTGTTGGCGCGGGCCAACAAGCTTGCAGCCGACGACCCGCTGCTTTTTGCGGCGGCCCGCGCCACCGGCGCCGACGTGCCGGTCTGTCTCGATCCGCGCACCCGGCTGATGCGCGGCATCGGCGAAGTTCTGTTCGGCCCCTTCAAGCTGCCGCCGCTCCAGGGTGTGCTGGTCAATCCCGGCGTCGCGCTTGCCACCAAGGCGGTGTTCGCCCGCTGGAAGCCGCCGGAGACACCTTTGGTTCCGGCTGATCTGACGGTGCTCACGGCAATGTCCAAACGCGACCAACTGGTGCGCTTTCTCCTGAGCCAGGCGAACGATCTTGAAAGCGCGGCGATCGCGCTGGCGCCGGTCGTTGCCGACGTGCTGCTGGCGCTGAGCAGCCAGCGGCATTGCGAACTGGCCCGCATGTCGGGCTCGGGTGCCACCTGTTTTGCGATCTTTGCCTCCGCTGCCGACGCGATCAAGGCGGCCGAAGCGGTTCACGCCGAATATCCGAACTGGTGGGTGCGCGCGACGGCGCTCGGCGGCGCGCGCTAGGGCGTGATCCGGTACGGTCAAACTTCGCCCCAAATTGTTATCCGCGGCGGCCAAGTTTGCCGTATCTATTGGATGACCTCGGCGTGTATGATGTCTTGCAAGAACAATCAAAAATACCCTGTGATCGGAGCTAACGGCTCTCCTCCTAAGGCTCGGAAAGAGCGCTCACCGGAAGTCGGCTGAAAGACGCATTCCGGTGAAGGAAAGCCTATGCTCGGGTTTAATCGTTGGCATCTGTTCAAGTTGTTTGCCGCGACGCTCTGCATTGGACGTATTAGCTGGCTCGCGTTGAGCTATTTCATGCCTGCAATGCCTTCGACGGTGACAATGGCGACGGCATTCAAAGGCACCAGTTTTGATTATTACGGCGGGCGATACCGCGATGCATTCGCACGTTCGCAGGTGAAGCTGCAGCTGCGCGAGACCGGGGGAACCGAGGAAAATCTCGCTCTTTTGCAGAACCCGCGCTCCGGCGTTCAGATGGCTTTTGTCTACGGGGGTATTTCCAACGGCGAACAGGCGCCCGGGCTGCTGTCGTTTGGGGATTATCTATAATACCCCGTTTTGGATTTTTTACGCGTCGAACGAACCGCTTGACCGCTTGGCGCAGCTCAAAGGCAAACGCATCGCCGTCGGGCCTACCGGAAGCGGCGTTAGGCTGATCGCCGACAGAGTCTTCGCCACCGACGGCGTCACGGCCATGACTGCGACGTTTTTGCCTTACACGGGGGCCGCCGCGGTCGCCGCGCTGCAAGACGGCAAGGTCGATGCCGTATGGATCTCCAGTACGCCGGATACCCCGATCATCCAAACCCTGCTGCGAATGCCTGGGGTGCGGCTCATGAGCCTTGCCAGGGCGGAGGCGCTCACCCGTATTTTCCCGGATCTCGTCCGGCTGGCATTGCCACAGGGCGTATTCGATATTGCGGGCAACATTCCGCCGAACGACGTCTCCCTCATCTCGACCACTGTCCACGTCTTGATCCGCGACGATCTCCATCCGGCAATTGTGCGGCTATTATTGCAGACGATGATCAAGGAACACGGCGGGCCGGGGATTTTCCATCGCGCGGGAGAATTTCCGACGTCGACCGATCCTGATTTTCCGATGGCCGAGAGCGCTGTCGATTTCTACAAAAACGGCCCCTCGTTTCTGCAGGCGTATTTGCCGTTACGGCTGAGCGTTTACGTAAAAAGGGCAATCGCGCTGCTTGTGACCGGCATAGCCATCGGGCTCCCCCTGTTCAGCTTTGCGCCGAAATTATACCGCGGGTTCGTTGAATACCGCCTTGGCTCCATTTACCGTCGGCTGCGGGCTATCGAAGCGCGCCTGCAAATAGACGTTACGACCGCGGAGGTGTTGACGCTCGAAGGCGATTTCGAGCGAGTGGATCAGGCGATAAGCAATCTCGGAGTGCCGATGCAGCATTCGCAACTGTTTTTTTCAATTAAATCCCACGTCGATGACGTGCGCGCGCGCCTCGCCGCGCGTCTTGTGCAAACGCGAAGCCAAATAGCCAAAGTTGCTTAAGGCGTGAGCTTATTCCCCTCCCCCTTGTGGGGAGGGGTAGGGGTGGGGGTCGGGAGGTGACGCGAAAACGTCGACACCTTCACATCACCTCCCGACCCCCCACCCAACCCTCCCCCACAAGGGGGGAGGGCTTGAATGCGTGCGCGCGATGCAGAAATCGACCGTCTCGGCGAGCGCGGCCTTCATCGGCGAGTCGGGAAACAGAGCCAGCGCGTCTCGCGCAATCGCGCCGTAGTGGTGGGCGCGGCCGATCGTGTCTTCCAGCGCGCGGTGCTTGGCCATCAGACCGATGGCGTGCTCGAGATCGGCGTCGTTGGCCTCGCCGCGCTCGAGCGTGCGCCGCCAGAATTCGCGCTCGGCGTCGGAGCCGCGGCGGAAGGCGAGCACCACCGGCAAGGTGATCTTGCCCTCGCGGAAATCGTCGCCGACATTCTTGCCGAGCTTTTGCGCGGCGCCGCCGTAGTCGAGCACGTCATCGATCAGCTGAAACGTGATGCCGAGATTCATGCCGAACGAGCGGCAGGCTGCCTGCTCGTCGCGCGGCCGCGTCGACAGCACCGGGCCGACTTCGCACGCGGCGGCGAACAGCTCGGCGGTCTTGGCGCGGATCACCGCGATATATTCGTCCTCGGTGGTCGCGGTGTTCTTGGCGGCGGCGAGCTGCATGACTTCGCCTTCGGCGATCACCGCGGCGGCGGCGGCCAGGATTTCCAGCGCCTTGAGGTTGCCGACCTCGACCATCATCTTGAACGCCTGGCCGAGCAGGAAGTCGCCGACCAGCACGCTCGCTTCGTTGCCCCACAGCATGCGCGCCGCGAGCCGCCCGCGGCGCAGCTCGCTCTCGTCGACAACGTCGTCGTGCAGCAACGTCGCCGTGTGCATGAACTCGACCGCGGCGGCGAGCTTGATATGGCCGTCGCCGCCGTAATTGGTCAGCCGCGCCAGCGCCAAAGTGAGGATCGGGCGGAGCCGCTTGCCGCCCGAATTGATCAGGTGGTTGGCGACCTCCGGGATCATCGTCACTTCGGAGCCGGTCCGCGCCAGGATCGCGCCGTTGACCCGCTGCATGTCGGCGGTAACCAGGTCGACCAGGCGGTCGATTGAGGGTTCGTTCCGGCTTTCGAAGGGGATGACAACGGCCACTTAAGGTCTCTCCGCTAACGACGTGCGAGCATAGAAACGCTATGGTGCTGCGGCAAGTGCGCCGGTCCGCGGGTGCCGCATTGCGCACCCGACGTGGCGGCGGAGAGGGGCGATGTCAAGTCACGAACGCTTCATGCGAGACTTATTGGGCGGAGCATGACCGAGAGCCAGCACGACGTCGCGGTTCTCGTGCCGTGCTACAACGAAGCGCGGGCGATTGCCAAGGTTGTGGCCGATTTCCGTGCCGCGCTGCCCGACGCCACGATCTATGTCTACGACAACAATTCGACCGACGGTACGGTCGAGGCGGCGCAGCAGGCTGGCGCCGTGGTCCGGCGCGAGACGCACCAGGGCAAGGGCTATGTGGTGCGGCGCATGTTCAACGACATCGAGGCCGACATTTACGTGCTGGTCGACGGCGACGCCACCTACGACGCGCCGAGCGCGCCGGTAATGATCGAAAAACTGATCGGCGATCGGCTCGACATGGTGGTAGCCTCGCGCATCGACCGCGATGCGGCCGCCTATCGCCCCGGCCACCGCACCGGCAACGCCATGCTGACCGGCTTCATCACCCACATTTTCGGCCGCGCCTTCACCGATATTCTGTCCGGCTATCGGGTGTTCTCACGGCGTTTCGTCAAATCGTTCCCGATTTTGTCCGGCGGATTCGAGATCGAGACCGAATTGACGGTGCATGCGCTCGAATTAGAATTGCCGGTGGGCGAGGTACCGACGCCATATTATTCGCGGCCGGCCGGATCGGCCTCAAAACTGTCGACCTGGCACGACGGCTTTCGCATTCTGTGGACGGTGCTGAAACTTTATCGCGCCGAGCGGCCGCTCGCTTTATTCGGCTCGCTCGGCATCGCGCTCGCCATCATGTCGATCGGCCTCGCCATTCCGCTGGTCATCACCTATGTGCAGGAGAGCTTGGTGCCGCGGCTGCCTACAGCGGTGCTTTCGACCGGGCTGATGCTGGTCGCTTTCCTGTCGATCGCCTGCGGTCTCATTCTCGATACCGTGACGCGCGGCCGCCGCGAGGTGAAGCTGATTGCCTATCTGGCGCTACGCGCGCCGGGCGAAGAACGACGGCGGAGCTAAAACCTTGCGCGAACTGGTCCGCACCAATGATGCAGTGGTGATTTCGGCGATCGAGGCACTGCTCAAAAGCGCCGGTATCCCGCATCTGCTCGCCGATCAAAATATCAGCGTGCTGGAAGGCTCGATCGGCGCTTTCCAGCGGCGCATCCTGGTCGGCGAGGACGAAATCGACGCCGCGCGGCAGTTGCTCACCGAAGCCGGGTTCGGCCACGAACTCCGCCCCGATGCCCCCTGAGCAAGGCGAGACGAGCGAGGACGCCGTCCTCGGCGGCCGGCTGGTGCTGCGTCAGCCGCTGCGCGGCCATCGCGTCGGGCACGATGCCATTTTGCTCGCGGCGGCGACCGCCGCGCAGTCCGGCGACCATGCGGTCGATCTCGGCTCAGGCGTCGGCGGCGCCGGTTTGGCGCTGGCGCGCCGGATCGAAGGCCTCGACGTCACACTCGTGGAAATCGACCCGGCGCTGACGGCGCTCGCGGCAAGCAATGCGCAACGCAACGGGCTTTCAGATCGGGTGCGCGCGGTGTGTCTCGACGTCGAGGCGCCGGCCGCCGCCTTTGCTGCTGCCGGACTTGCGCCGGAGTCCGCGGCACAGGTGTTGATGAATCCGCCGTTCAATGTCGCGCAACAGCCGTCGCCTGATCGGGCGCGCCGCGCGGCGCATGCCGCGTCCGACCAGACGCTGGAGCGGTGGCTGCGCACGGCGGTGCGGCTGCTCCACGCCGGCGGCGTCGTCACGCTCATCTGGCGCGCCGACGGCCTCGCCGATGTGCTGGCCGCGCTCGACAAGGATTTTGGTGCGATCACCGTGCTGCCGGTCCATCCCAAACCCGGCGCAGCGGCGATCCGCGTGCTGGTGCGGGCGACGAAGGGCAACCGGGCGCCGCTCACGCTGCTGCCCGGTTTTCTGCTCGCTGATCAAGACGGCAAACCCACCGCGGCGGCCGAAGCCGTCCTGCGTAGCGGTGAAGTACTATCTTTGACTGGGAACTGAAACGCCAGAGCGTCAATCGCTTCAAATTGAATCGATCGACGCTCTAGCATCTTGATGGTGCATGGTCTTTTCGGAAAACCGGTATCCACTTTTCCGGATCATGCACTAGGCGCTGCTCAGCCGTTAGGCATCAAGCTGGCACCGAATCGGGCGGTACTGGGGCACTCTGTTTTGCCCGGACGCGGATGGGAAGATGCGAAAGGCCAACAATGACGGCGATCAGCATCATCAAAATATATATCTTCATTTCCAGTCCATCGTCCCCTGTAGACCCGGCGCTATCTCCCTAAGCAAGAAGCGTTCCATGAATTAACAAAGGGTTACTTGCCGCTTTTGTTTGCAAATCTTATGTGGGTTTCATGATTGACACATCGACTCAGGAGGGCGTCCGGGGCATCGGCGCCAAAGCGCTCAGCGCGCTTCGGCCGCTCATCCCCAAGCGCTTCCGCCGCGATCAGCCGGTGGTGCCGGTAGTGCGGCTCACCGGGGTTATCGGCTTCGGCACGCCGCTGCGGCCGGGCCTGTCGCTGGCGTCGGTCGCGCGCACGCTGGATCGGGCCTTTGCCATGCGCAACGCGCCGGCGGTGGCGCTGGCCATCAATTCGCCGGGCGGCTCGCCGGCGCAGTCGCACCTGATCTTTCGCCGCATCCGCGAATTGGCGGCCGAGAAAGGTCGCCGCGTCATCGCATTCGTCGAGGACGCAGCCGCCTCCGGCGGCTACATGATCGCCTGCGCCGGCGACGAGATCATCGCCGATCCGAATTCGATCGTCGGCTCGATCGGGGTGGTCGGCGGTACGTTCGGCCTCGACAAGCTGATCGCGAAGTACGGCATCGAGCGCCGCATCTATACGTCGGGCGAGCATAAATCGATGCTCGATCCATTCCTGCCGGAGAACCCGGACGACGTCGCGCGGCTGAAGAAGCTGCAGCGG
Organism: Xanthobacteraceae bacterium; assembly: GCA_050010715.1. Taxonomy (GTDB): domain Bacteria; phylum Pseudomonadota; class Alphaproteobacteria; order Rhizobiales; family Xanthobacteraceae; genus BOG-931. The sequence continues at coordinate 12,948 of JBEKKM010000111.1, forward strand.
GAAATCCACGACAACTTCATCGCGCTGGTAAAATCGCGCCGCGGCGGCAAGCTTGCCGGCCCAGAAAACGACTTGTTCTCCGGCGAGTATTGGACCGGAACGAGCGGGCTCGAGCTCGGCCTCGTCGACGCCCTCGGCGATTTGCGGACCGTGCTGCGCGAACGTTATGGCGATAAGGTTGTCACGCCCCTGATCAGCGCCGAGCGCGGCTGGCTGGGGTGGCGTGTTGCGGGCGTGACCGGTGGCGATCTGCTGCAAGGCATGCCGGCCGGTCTTGCCGAAGACTTTATCTCGGCGCTCGAATCGCGCGCATTATGGGCGCGCTACGGACTTTAGAACGGAGAATGAGATGCACCCGTTGCTTGCCGTGACGCTCGGAATGGCCGGAGCGTTCGCCTTGGTGCGCTGGTGCGTGAAAGAGGTGCAGCGCGTCAACAGCGAGCTCGACGGCATGCGCGGGCAAGCGCCGGTCGATGCGGTCGACCGCAACGCGCTGCCGAAATTAAAGCGCGATCCGAAAAGCGGCGAGTATCGGCCGGGTTAATTCGTCATTCCGGGGCCTCGCGAAGCGAGGAACCCGGAATCCATAACCACGATTCGTGAATATGGATTCCGGACTCGCCGCTGCGCGGCGATCCGGAATGACGAGAACTACGGCGTATCCTTGATGCCGCGCTCCGCAACCACCTTGCCCCATTTCTCGTATTCCGACTTCATGAAGGCGCCGAGCGCCTCGGGCGTGCCGCCGACCGGCGTGGCGCCCGCTTTCACGAGTTTTTCGTGTATCTCAGGATCGCTGAGCGCGTCGTCGACTGCTTTGTTGAGCTTGGCGATCACTGTGGGCGGCGTCTTCGCCGGCGCGAGCAAAGCGTACCAGTTCGAAGCCTCGGTGTTCGGATAGCCCTGCTCGGCCAGCGTCGGCACGTCGGGCAAAAGCGCGTCGCGCTTGTCCGCCGCCGCGCCGATCGGCACCAGCGTGCCGGCCTGGATTTGCGCGATCAACACCGGCAAATCGGCGGCGAGCACCTGCACCTGGCCGCCGAGCAGATCGGTCAGCGCCGGCGCCGCGCCGCGATAGGGCACGTGCAGAAATTTCACGCCGGCGGAAACGTCGAGCAATTCCTGGGCGAGATGCGGCGGCGAGCCGATGCCGGTCGAGGCGAAAGAAACGGCGCCGGGCTTTTCCTTGGCCAGCGCGACCAGTTCCTTGACCGTCTTGATGCCAAGCTTGGGCGTCACCACAAGCACCTCGGTGACCTTGGTGACCAGCGCGATCGGCGCGAAATCGCGTAGCGGATCGTATGGCACGCTTTGAATGTGCGGCGCTATCGTTACCGCGCCCGACGTGGTGAGGAACAGCGAATAGCCGTCGGGGTCCGCCTTGGCGACGTTGTCGGCGCCGACGGTGCCGGCGGCGCCCGGCCGGTTCTCGATATAGACGCGCTGGCCGAGCTCGGCCGACATCTTGTCGGTGACCAGGCGGCCGACGAAATCGGTAGGTCCGCCGGGCGGGAACGCGATCACGACACGGACCGGCCGGGTCGGATAGGCTTGCGCCGACGCGGCTTGCGCGCCGGTCAAGGCCAGCGCCGCACACACCAATACGCCTGTTATTTTTCGCACCACGTCCTCCCTGTATCGGCTTCGAGCGATCAGGTATCAGGTATCGGGGGTCAGGAATCAAATCGTACCGATCCCCGATGCCTGATCGCCGATTTCTGCTATGACCCCGCCGATGACCGCCGAACTGCCGCCCCACATGCGCCCGGAACGCTCTTTTCAAGGGCTTATCCTGGCATTGCAACGCTACTGGGCGGATTGGGGCTGCGTCATTTTGCAGCCCTATGACATGGAGGTCGGCGCCGGCACCTTCCATCCGGCGACGACGCTGCGCGCGCTCGGGCCGAAATCATGGAACGCCGCCTATGTGCAGCCGTCGCGCCGGCCGAAGGACGGTCGCTATGGCGAGAACCCGAACCGCCTGCAGCACTACTATCAGATGCAGGTGATCCTCAAACCGTCGCCCGACGATCTGCAGGATCTGTATTTGAAGTCGCTCTACGCCATCGGCATCGATCCAAAAATTCACGACATCCGTTTTGTCGAGGACGATTGGGAGAGCCCGACGCTTGGCGCCTGGGGGCTCGGCTGGGAGTGCTGGTGCGACGGCATGGAGGTGTCGCAGTTCACCTACTTTCAGCAAGTCGCCGGCTTCGAATGCGCCCCGGTGGCGGGCGAATTGACTTACGGCCTGGAACGGCTGGCGATGTATGTGCAGGGCGTCGAGAACGTGTTCGATCTCAACTTCAACGGCCGCGACGGTGCGCAGCGCGTGAGCTACGGCGACGTCTTCCTGCAGGCCGAGCAGGAATATTCCCGGCACAATTTCGAATATGCCGACACCGACATGCTGTTCGAGCAGTTCCGCATGGCGGAGCAGGCCTGCCAAAAATATCTTAGAGACGGCTGGGCCGCGGGCGCCGATGGCGACAATCGCGGCCGGCATTTGATGGCGTTGCCGGCCTACGACCAGTGCATCAAGGCGAGCCACGTGTTCAATCTGCTCGACGCGCGCGGCGTGATTTCCGTGACCGAGCGGCAGAGTTACATTTTGCGGGTGCGCGAGCTCGCCAAAGCCTGCGGCGAAGCGTGGCTTGCGACTGAAGGCGGAGGGAAAGCGATATGAGCGGAGTTCCTGAAATCGGCGGGCGGCGTCCGCTGCCGATCAACGTCGTGGCCGGCGAAAGCTATTGGTGGTGCGCCTGCGGGCGCTCGAAGACGCAGCCGTTCTGCGACGGCTCGCACAAAGGCAGCGAATTCCGGCCGCAGGAATGGAAAGCGACCGCCAACGAGGAAGTCTGGTTCTGCGCCTGCAAGCGCTCCTCGCACCAGCCGCTATGCGAGGGGAGCCATAAAGCCCTCTAACTTTCCCCTCCCCCTTGTGGGGAGGGGTAGGGGTGGGGGTCGGGAGGTTACGTGATGCCGGAGAGGCGACCGAAGACCATCGAGCCTCGCGTCTGGGCACTGCGCGATCGCGGCATTGTACCGGTCAACAAAGCCCGCTCGCGTGTAATGCGTTCGGAACCCACCAACGCCGAACGCAAACTATGGTGGCATTTGCGTCATCGGCTTGCATTGCCGACTTCGCATTTTCGGCGCCAGGTTCATCTCGGTCGTTATATCGTCGATTTTGCCAGCCACGGCTTGAAGATAGTGATTGAACTTGACGGCGGACAACATGCGACACAACACAAGCAGGACGCCATGCGAACGAAGTTTCTGGAGTCCGAAGGCTATCGCGTCTTGCGTTTCTGGAACAATGAAGTCCTTGGCAACATCGACGGCGTTCTGGAAGTGATTCAGAGTGCTTGCCTCACGACCCCCACCCCCGCCCCTCCCCACAAGGGGGAGGGGAGCAGCTAGTGTCAGCAACGATGCCCGATCTCCTGCTCGAATTGTTCTCCGAGGAAATTCCCGCGCGCATGCAGGCGCGGGCGGCGGAGGATTTGCTTAAAGGCGTGACCGACCGGCTGGTCGGCGCCGGCCTCGTCTATGAGGGCGCCAAGGCGTTCGTGACGCCGCGGCGGCTGACGCTGTCCGTGCACGGCGTGCCGGCGCGGCAGCCGGATTTGCGCGAGGAGAAGAAGGGCCCGCGAGTCGGCGCGCCGGACAATGCGATTGCCGGCTTTCTCAAAGCCGCCGGGCTGAAATCGATCGATGAAGCGAAAGTGCAGCCGGACAAGAAGGGCGACTTCTATGTCGCGGTGATGGAAAAACCCGGCC
>JBEKKM010000112.1:0-16704 GCA_050010715.1 Xanthobacteraceae bacterium
AACCCTTAATGTCCAGCGCTGCCTTGATGCAGGCGGCGAGATTAAATCGCGCGAAGATCTCGTTGATCCGCCACAACAGCCGCTGCAGCTCCATCGCCTGCGCCCAGCGTCCGGCGCGGCACAGGTCGTAGAGACGAACGCTCTGCCGCGGAATGACGCAGGCCGGGCCCGCCATCCAGCCGACGCCGCCGATCAGCATGACGGCGGCCGGAATATGCGCAGACGCGGAAAACACCTTTAGCCGCTCGCAGCGATTCATGATCGAAAGCAGCCGGCCGGTATTGGTCGATGCGTCCTTGATGTAGCGGATGCGCGGATGTTCGGCGAGGCGCGCGATCACATCGAGCGAGAGATCGGTGCGCTGGAATTGCGGATTGGTATAGAGCACGACCGGCACGTCGACGGCGTCGGCGATGGCGCGGAAATAATCCTCGACCTGCGCATCCTTGAGCGGGAAATAGGATTCCAGGATGGCAAGGATGCCTGAGGCGCCGAGCTTGTTATAGAGCCGCGCCTGCGCCACCGCATCGGCGGTCGCGGTCGCGGCGACGCCGGCGACCACCGGAACGCGGCCGGCGGCGGCCTCGATCGATGTGCGCACGATCGCTGAGCGCTGCTCGTTATTGAGATAGGCGAATTCGCCGGTCGAGCCGAGCGGCGTCACGCCATGCACGCCGGCCGCGATGAGATCGTCGATCAGCCGGCCGAGCACGGCGCTGCGAACCCGGCCGTCGGTATCGATCGGCGAAACAAGATAAGGAAACACGCCGTGGAATTCAGGCATCAGTGATCCTTGCGGCGCGCCATGGCGTCCGCCCACACATTCGCGCGGTCGTCGTCGAACACCAGCGCCGGGTCCTCCGGCACATTGTACCAATCGCCGTGCGCGATCTCGTCGTCGAGCTGCGACGAGCCCCAACCGGCATAGCCGAACGCGACCAGGTATTTGGCCGGCCCCTTGCCGTGGCCGATGTCGCGCAGCACGTCGGGCGCCGCGGTGAGCGCGACCTTGCCGTCGATATCGATGGTGTTGGTAAGGTGATAGTCGGCGCCGTGGACGACAAAGCCGATCTCGGGACCGACCGGCCCGCCGAGAAAGACGTGCACACTGCCCTTTATTCCAGTGGCATCGATCCCGAAGGTTTGCAGCAATTCCATGATCGGCCGCTCGCCGAGCGGCCGGTTGATGACGATGCCCAAGGCGCCCTCGCGACTATGTTGCGCCATCAAGATGACGGCACGTTCGAACGGCGAGCCCTGCAATGCCGGCGCCGCAATGAGGAGCTGGCCGGCGAACGACGTCCGGCCCGATGTGTCGGAATCGGTCGGCAACGCCGCATGAAGCACGCCCGCCGACAGCACGATGACCACGGCGGCCAAAATCCAAGGCTTGAAGTGCCGACGTCTATTGTCGCGCGCAAACACGGTCCACTCGCCATCCGGCACGCCCCACCCATCATTCCTCTAAGGCGAGACATCTTCAAGGACGCGGCCCTTGGTTTCAACCGCGAACAGCCCGGTCACCACCGCGCCGACGACCGCCACCGCGGCGAACATCAGAAACACCTTGCCGAGCCCCGAACCGACGACGTAACCGACGAGGCTCGGCCCGAGGATCGAGGCAAAGCGCAGCCAGGCGGTCGCGGTGCCGACCGCGACGGCGCGGGCGCGGGTCGGATAAAGCTCCGGCGTGTAGACATAGACGCCGATCGACAGCACCGACACGAAGAAGTAGCCGCTGCTGACGAAGGCGAGTACGCGCTGCGGCGAATCCGGGCCGAGCACGTACAGCGCACCGAGCGCGATGGCGTTCATGGCGAATGCAAAGGCAAACCACGGCCGGCGGCCGACGCGATCGATGGTCAGCGCGCAGGTCAAGGCGCCGCAGAAGCCGACCGCTTGCGTGATCAGGCCGTATTGCAGCGATAGCTGCAGCGGCAGCTTGAACACCGTCGTATAGATGGTCGGCAGCCAGACCACCAAGCCATAGTTGAAGAAATAGGCGGCGAACCAGATCACCCAAACGACAAGAGTACGCCGCAGATAGAGCGGGCCGAACAGATCCGACCATGACGCCGCCTTACCTTCGCTGTGAACGATGGGTCGTGGTGCCGGCAGCGGCTGGCCGGTGGATTTCTCCGTCTCGCGCTCGATCCAGTTAAGCGCTGCTTGCGCCTCTTTCTGGCGTCCGTGCGTCGCCAGCCAGCGCGGCGATTCCGGCAACAGCCGCTGCAGGAACAAGGCGACGAAGGCCGGCAGCGCGCCGATCACGAACATCCATTGCCAGCCGAACCGCGGCACGACGTAAGCGCCGACCAGGCCGGTCGAGACCAACCCGACCGGGAAAATCAATTCGTACAACAGGACGAAACGGCCGCGGCCCTTGGCGCGGGCGAGCTCGCTGATATAGGTCGCGGCGACCGGCACCTCGCCGCCCAGGCCGAAACCCTGGATGGTTCGCGCCACGATCAGCGACTGGTAATCCCAGGTGAAGGCGCAGGCCAGACTCATGACCGCAAAGATCAGGATCGACCAGACCACCGCCGTGAGGCGGCCGTAACGCTCGGCGATCCAGCCGAAGAACAGCGCGCCGGCGAGTTGCCCGAGATAGCCGGCGGCGATCAGGAAGCCGATCTGCGGGCCGTTGAGCTTCCACATCGGCACCAGAACCGGCAGCACGAAAGCGATGGCGAGCGCATCGAAGGCATCGAAGAACGTGGCGACGCCGATGATGATCCGCGTGCGCACATGCCACCACGAGATCGGCATCCGCTCGATCCGCGCGACCACGTCGTCGATCGAGCCGCTGCCGGGCGCAACGCTGTCGCTCGCGCTCATTGTCCCCTCCCCCTCTTTTTTCTTTCCCCTCCCCCTTGTGGGGAGGGTTTAGATCAAACGAACTGCAGCGCGATGCCGCCGAGCTGGCCGAAATCGGCGTGCAGCGTATCGCCTTTGCGCGCATGGACCACGCGGGTGAATGAGCCGGCGAGCACGATGTGGCCGGCCTCGAGCGCGACGCCGTGCTGGCCGAGCTTGTTGGCGAGCCAGGCGACGCCGAGCGCCGGATGGCCGAGCACGCCGGCGGCGACGCCTGTCTCCTCGATCTCGGCGTTGCGATACATGATGCCGCCGACCCAGCGCAGATCGATGTCCATCGGCCCGACCGGCCGGCCGCCGACCACGATGCCGGCGGCGGCGCCATTGTCCGACACCGTGTCGAATATCTTGCGCGGATCCTGCAGCCGCGCGTCGACGATCTCGAGCGCCGGCACGACATATTCGGTGGCGCGCAGCACGTCGGTTAAGCCCACGCCGGGACCTTTGAGCGGCTTGCCCATGATGAAGGCGAGCTCGACCTCGACGCGGGGCAGGCAGAAATTCTCATGCTTCACGCTGGCGCCGTCGGCGATCATCATATGGTCGAGCAGATAGCCGTAATCCGGCTCGTCGATCTGCGAGGAGCGCTGCATCGCTTTCGACGTGAGCCCGACCTTGTGGCCGATCAGCTTGGCGCCGCCGGCAATCTTGCGATTGGCGACCTCGGTGGAGATCGCGTAGGCGTCCTCCATGGTGATACCGGGCCAGGTCTTTGACAGTTGAACGGCTTGTTTGCGTTCCCTCTCCGCGGCGATGAGAATATCGGCGGCCTTTTTGCGATCGGCTTCTGACAGCATGCGTGGCTCCCCCCTGAACACTTTAGTGGAGCATGATCTTTTCCGAAAACCGGAATCCACTTTTCGGGATTATGCTCGAGGGCGCCGAACCTAGCACATTTAATATGGGGGCAATGCGCCGCCGCCGCGGCGCTACCGCGTCACCGGCACACGGCGCGCAGGATGAAGGTGACGTCCTTGCACTCGCCTTCGACCGGAGGCCGGCCCGAAAGCATGACCCGGGCCGGACATTCCTGCGAGGTTGAGATGTCGAGCGGCTGGCCGCTGTCAAAACCCTTGGTGCGGCAGACATTGGTCGCCGTCGTCTGACAGTCGGGTGCGCCGTTGCCAGCCACCTGGCAGCGCTCGTGGAACTCGAACACCCGCGTGATCGGCAGCTTGACCACCGCGGTCGCGGCGTCCTTGGTGGCTTGCGCCGCGTCTTTGAGCGCCTGCTCGGTCGCCGCGGAGGTTTCCTTGGCCGTCTTGTCCTGCTGCTTGTTGTAGTCGTCGAGCTTGTCTTTGGCGCTCTTCATCTTGGCGTTGAAGTCGGAAAAGCTGTCGTTCCACCAGACCTCGAGCTGATGCAGGAAGCCGGGTCTGTTGACCGGCGCCGGCTGCGTCCCCGCAGGGGGTGCTTGCTGCACCGCGCTGGCGCCAGCTGGAGTCTGGCCGTCATCGGCCCAGGCCGGGCCGATTGTCGCCGCCGACAGGGCGATCGGCACGGCAACGGCCGCCGCCCAAAACAACCGCGATATGTCTGCCCCGCTCATGGCGCCGAATTTCGACCCGAAATAAGGTCAAAATACGCGCAACGCGGGCCCGCCGCCAATACCGATCATGGTCCGACCGGCCGCCTAAGATCGACGCCTCTCGCGCCAGTGCGACCAGACAAACCAGGCAAAGCCGGCCACCAACACGGCGACGATTACCGCATCGAAGTCGTGAAACAGCCTGCGGAAAGTCGGGTCCGAGTTCCAGCGCGCGCCCAGCACATAGCCGATGTAAGCGAGCGCGAAGCACCACGGCCAGGAGCCGAGGAACGTGTAGACCTGGAATTTCAGCATCGGCATGCGCGCGAGGCCCGCGGGAAAGGCAATAAAAGTCCGCACCACCGGCAGGAGCCGGCCGAAGAACACCGTGGCCGAGCCGTAGCGCCGGAAAAACGCGTCGGCGCGGTTGAGCTCCGCAGGGCTGATCAGAACGTATTCGCCCCAGCGCTCGAGCACGGGCCTGCCGCCATAGGCCGCGACATAATATGCGATCGTCGAGCCGACATTGCAGCCGAGCGCGCCCGCGGTCGCGGCACCGATCAGGCTGAATTGGCCCGTCGACACCAGATAACCGGCGAACGGCATGATCACTTCGGACGGCAGTGGAATGCACGCCGACTCGATCGCCATGAGAATGACGACGCCGAGATAGCCAGTGGCCGAGATCACGTCGACGATCCAGGACGCGACCGCCGAAATGATCTGGTCAATCATTACTGAGGTGTCGGATTGGAGAGATCAGCGCCGCTTGCGCGCGCGGCGGCCTTCGAGGATGACGATCTTGCGCCGTGCAGTGTCGTCGATGAGCTTCTTCGGCACCTTCTCGGCGATGCCAAGGAGGCGCTCGCGGCGATCCATTTCCTTCCAGACATCGTCGGGACGGATGCCGGAAGCGATCCACAGCACGACGAGGTTATAGATCAGGTCGGCGCTCTCTTTGATGACGGCGTCGCGGTCGCCGTGCATGGCGTCGATGACGACTTCGACCGCCTCTTCGGCCAGTTTCTTCGCCATCTTGCTGCGGCCCGAGCGCAACAGCCGCGCGGTCCGCGACGTCGACGGATCGTCGTGGCGGCAGGCGAGCGCGGCCTGATAGAGGCGTGAAATCGAATCAGTCATGGCCCATCAGAATAGCGCGATCTTGTCGCTATTGTGTTAATTCTGCCCGACAGACCCAAGGGCTAGGGGCATGGCTAGGGGTCATTCACCCTGCGCGAAGAGGCTGGCATTGCCCCCGGCCGCGGCGGTATTGACGGTGATTGTCTGCTCTGAGGCGAAACGACGGAGATAATTCGGGCCGCCAGCCTTCGGCCCGGTGCCGGACAGGTGGGTGCCGCCGAACGGCTGGGTGCCGACCACGGCCCCGATGATGCTGCGGTTGACGTAGACGTTGCCGCTGGCGAGGCGGGCGGCGATGCGGTCGGCGGTCAGGTCGATCCGCGAATGGATGCCGAGCGTCAGGGCGGTGCCGTTGCCGGCGATGTCGTCGAGCAGCGCGTCGAGCTCGTCGGCGCGCCAGCGCACCACGTGCAGCACCGGGCCGAACACCTCGTCCTTCAGGTCGCGGGCGCGGTCGAGCTCGATCACCGTCGGGCCGACATAGGTGCCGACAGCAGGAAGCACCGTGTTGCGGTCGGAGCGGAAACGCAACGCGCCGGCGCCCTCCTTCTCGGCGATCCAGCGGTCGAGTTTTTGTTTGGCCTCGGCATCGATCACCGGCCCCACATGGGTCGACAGCTGGCGCGGATCGCCGACTTTCAACTCGCGCGCGGCGCCGATCAGCATGTCGAGCATGCGCCCGGCGACGTCGTCCTGCAGGCACAACAGCCGCAGCGCCGAGCAGCGCTGGCCGGCGGAGCGGAACGCCGAGGTGACGACGTCGTCGGTCACCTGTTCGGGCAGCGCCGTGGCATCGACGACCATGGCGTTGATGCCGCCGGTCTCGGCGATCAACGGCACGATCGCGCCGTTCTTTTCGGCGAGCGCGCGGTTGATGGCGCGGCCGGTTTCGGTCGAGCCGGTGAAGGCGACACCGGCGACGCGCGGATCGGCCACCAGCCTCGCACCAACAGCGCCGTCGCCGGGAACGAGATGCAGCGCGCTCTTCGGCACGCCAGCGTCGTGCAACAGCGCAACGGCAAGCGCGGCGATCAGCGGCGTCTGCTCGGCCGGCTTGGCGACAACGGCATTACCCGCGACCAGCGCGGCGGTCACTTGGCCGAGGAAGATCGCCAGCGGGAAATTCCACGGACTGATGCAGACAAAGACGCCGCGGCCGCGGTAGCGCAGTTCGTTGCTTTCGCCGGTCGGGCCCGGCATGGGCTGCGGCGCAAGGCTCGTACGCGCCTGCGCGGCGTAATAGCGGCAATAGTCGACCGCCTCGCGCAGCTCGGCGAGCGCATCGTCGAGTGTCTTGCCGGCCTCGCTTTGCAACAGCGCGATCAGCCGGCCGCGATTGACTTCGAGCAGATCGGCGGCGCCTTCGAGCATGGCGGCGCGCGCATCGACGGGCGTTGCCGCCCAGGTCGGGAACCCGGCTGCCGCCGCCGCCATGGCCGAAATGACAATGGCGTCGTCGGCCTCGCGGACGGTGCCGACTGTCTGTCCGTCGATTGGTGAAATCACGGCACGCTCGCGGCCGGGCAGTGCGATACCATCCACCAGCGGCGCGGCAATTTCCGACGCACGAACGCCGGCGCGAACCTCGCCGAGCAAGGCATCGAGGCTCGCTCGATCGCCGAATTCGATGCCCGCCGCGGCGTGCCGTTCCGGCAGATAAATGTCGCGCGGCAGCGGGATCCTGCCGCTGCGCGCCACCTGCGGGCCGGCGATGAAGCTTTGCGGCCGGCGCAAAATGTCGACGATCGGCACGCTTGGATCGGCGGCGACCGATACGAACGACGAGTTGGCGCCGTTCTCCAGAAGCCGCCGCACCAGATAGGCGAGCAGATCGCGGTGGCCGCCGACCGGCGCGTAGACCCGGCAGGCCGCCTCCGGCAGTTCGGCGAGCAGCGCGCCATAGAGCGCCTCGCCCATGCCGTAGAGCCGCTGGAATTCAAAACCGTCGACGCCGCCGGCGTCCTCGATGACGCTGGCGACCGTCAGCGCATTGTGGGTGGCAAATTGCGGGAACAGGCGATCGCGCGCCGCGAGCAGCCGTTTGACGCAGGCCATGTAGCAAAGGTCGGTCATCGCCTTGCGGGTGAACACCGGATAGTCGGCAAGGCCGCGCTCCTGGGCGCGCTTGATCTCGGTGTCCCAATACGCGCCCTTGACCAGGCGGACGGTCAGCCGGCGCCGCGAAGCGGCGGCGATCTCCTCGACCCAATCGATGACCGCGACCGCGCGCTTCTGATAGGCCTGCACCGCAAGGCCGAAGCCATCCCAGTCGTTCAGCGAAGCGTCGCCCAGCACGGCAGCAATGATCTCGAGCGAGAGCTCGAGCCGGTCGGCCTCCTCGGCATCGACGGTGAATTGCAGATCGCCGTCACGCGCCAGACGCGCGAGCGCGAGGAGCCGCGGCACGAGCTCTTTGAGCACGCGCTCGCGCGACACCGCTTCATAGCGCGGATGCAGCGCCGAGAGTTTTACGGAAATCCCGGGCCGCCGCGGCAGCGACGCATTGCCGGCTTGCGCGCCGATCGCAGTAATCGCGCCGGCATAGGCGTCGAAATATTTTTCGGCGTCGGCTGCGGTGCGTGCGCCCTCGCCGAGCATGTCGAACGAGTAGCGGAGTTCGTTGTGGCCGCGGGCGCGGTGCAGCGCCTCGTCGATGGTCTGCCCGAGCACGAAATGCGATCCGAGAAGCCGCATCGCCTGCCGCGTCGCCGCGCGCACCGTGGGCAGGCCGAGCCGCCGCACGATGCTGTCGAGGATGGTTTCCGGTGTTTCGCCGGGATGGATGACGCGGGCGGCGATGCCGAGCGTCCAGGCCGAGGCCGAGACCAGCAGCGCGGTCGATTTGACGTCGCCGTCGCGCCAGCGGCCGGCGGCGAGCTTGTCCTCGATCAGCCGGTCGGTGGTCGCGGCATCGGGCACCCGCAGCAGCGCCTCGGCCAGCACCATGAGCGCCAGCCCCTCCTTGGTCGAGAGCGAATAGGCGTGCAGGAATTCCTCGACGCCGCCCAGCCCGCCGGCCTTGGCGCGGATGGCCTCGACCAGTTTTTTGGCGCGGGCATCGATGCGGCTTTCCGCGGCGCCGTCGCGGGCCGCGTCGGCGACAAGAACGGTCGCCAGCGCTTCGTCAGGCGGGGCGAAGGGCGCCTGGAACGGCGGCAGCGTGGCGGCAGGCGCATTCATCGCGCCAATTTATCCCTCCGTGCCCCGCTTCGCTATCTTTCGATCTCACGCCTGGCCGGCGCGGGCGCGCCTGAGCGTTTCCAGATCGAACTTTTTCATCTGCATGATGGCGGTCATCATGCGGTCGAGGCTTGCGCCTTCGGCGCCGGTCAGCATCTGTGGCAATTCGGACGGCACGACCTGCCAGGACAAGCCGAACTTGTCCTTCAGCCAGCCGCACTGGCCTTCCTTGCCGCCCGCGGACAGCTTGCTCCAGAAATAATCGATCTCGTCTTGCGTCTCGCACATCACCTGGAACGACACCGCCTCGTCGAACTTGAATTGCGGACCGCCGTTGAGCGCCGTGAAGGTCAGCCCCTCGATCTCGAACGCGACGACCATGACCGAGCCGGGTTCTTTGCCGTGCACGTCCTGGCCGGCTTTGCCGTAGCGGGTGATCTGCTTGATCGCGGAATTCTTGAACACCGAAGTGTAGAAATTCGCCGCGTCCTCGGCCTCGGTATCGAACCACAGGCAGGGGCTGATCTTTTGTTTGATCGTTGCCATGTTTGGCTTCCTGAAGCTTGTGAGGACTACTTCGCGGCCGCCAGATAGGCGGTGAGCCGCTCGAAGGTGCCGCCCCAGCCGCCCCGCATGCTGTCGTGCGCGGCATCGAAGGTCTCTTGCTCCTCCGCCGTCGCCTCGAGCGCCGACCAGCGCAGCGTGAGCCCGGTCTGGCCTTTGAGCGGCTCGTCGAAGGTGACGGTGGTGAGCAGTTTCAGCGGCCAGGTCGGGCTCAACGGATGCCGCGTCAGGCCGCCATTCTCATCCGAGAACGAGTGCTCCCACACCAGTCGTTGCGGCGCTACGATCTCGCGATAGACGAACTTGGCCCACATGACATTGCCGGCCGGATCGCGCATGGCGCCGAGATAGGTGCCGCCGACGCGGAAATCCATCTTCGAGGCGACAATGACGCAGCCCTTCGGGCCCCACCATTGTTTCATGTGCTCCGGATCGGTGAACGCCCGCCACACCAGCTCGCGCGGCGCATCGAACACCCGCGAGATGACGAAGTCGGCGTGTTTTGTTTCAGCAAGCATTGCACTCTCTCCCATGACGTGACGACTGGCGCGCTCACTGCGCCACAAGAATCATCCAGTGCACACCGAACTTGTCGGAGAGCATGCCGAAGCGCGGCGAGAAAAACGTTTTCGCCAACGGCATCGTCACTTGTCCGCCATCGACGAGGGCCGCGAACATTCTGTTGGCATCGGCTTCGCTATTCGCGGAGATGGCCAAGGCAAAGCCGTCGAACTTCGGCTGGCCGGTATTGCGGCCGTCGGATGCCAGCACCTTGGTGTCGCCGACCTCGAATTGGGCGTGCATGACTTTGTCGTGGCTGCCGGGCGAGATCATCGACTGGTCCGGCGCGTCCTTGAACCGCATCAGCATGCCGACCTTGGCGCCGACCGCATTTTTGTAGAACTCCAGCGCTCCGTCGCAGCGGCCGTCGAAGAACAGATACGGTTGCACTGGCATCGTCGTCTCCTGGTCAAGGTTACAAAGTCCAAGTTCAGTCGTTGGTGTTTAGCGCAAGGACAGCCCCCTGCTAACCCTGCGCCGCGACATAGTCGGCAAGGCGCGCCATGGTCTGCACCAAACCCTTGTCGGCGCCGTACTCCTTGATGACCCTGTCGCGCTCGGTTGCCGACGGGAAATCGCCACGCCAAATGATGCGGGTGCGGCTGCCTCCCAGATCCTCGAAGATCACGGTCTGGCGGAACTGTACCGGCTCGACGTCGTCGCCGCCGCCGTGGCGGTAGACGATGCGCTCGGGCGGCACGATCTCCTCGAAGGTGACGCGGTTCTGATAATCGCGGCCGTCGGGGCCGTGCATGACGAAGCGCCAGACGCCGCCCGGCCGGAACTCGAAGCGCGACGTGGTCGTGGTGAAGCCGTTCGGTCCCCACCACTGCGCCAGATGTTTTGCATCGGTCCAGACCGAAAACACCAGCTCGCGCGGCGCGTCGAACTCGCGAATGCCGATGATCGAACGCGGATCTTGATCGAGATCGAGATTACTTTTTACGGCCATGTTTCTTGCTCTTGGCTTTCGGCGGTTTGGCTTGCAGTACTTTCAGATAGGCGTCGAGGCGATCGAGGCTTTCCTCGAAGAACCGGCGATAGTGTTCGAGCCAGTCGTCGATGTCTTTCAGCGCCTTCGGTTCGATGCGACAGGGCCGAAACTGCGCTTCGCGGCCGCGTGCGATCAGGCCGGCGCGTTCCAGCACTTTGAGATGCTTGGACACCGCCGGCAGGCTCATGGCGAATGGCTTTGCCAGTTCCATGACCGAGGTCTCGCCGAGCGCCAGGCGGGCCAGGATGGCGCGGCGGGTCGGATCGGCGAGCGCGGAAAATGTGGCGTCAAGGTTTGTCATGAACCATCCAGTTAAATAACCGATTGGTTTAATACCGAATACGCCCCCTGCCGTCAAGGCGTTTCAGCGATGCGCTTAATTCAGGCCGAGCGCCGCGCGCCCTGTGTCGCGGGAACCCGGTGGCCTGCTAACACCGCGGCGTCGGGCGTCACCGCGACCGGGCGCAGCGTCTCCGCGAAACGGTCGGCGAGCTGATCGAGCGTGTCGCTCGCGGCATTGTCGCGCACGAAGACGCCGCCATAGACCACGGGCGGCGCCGGCAGCGGTCCGTCGTCCCAGGCTTCGAGCCCGGCCGGAATGCGGCTACGCGGAACCAGCATGACGCCGACGCCGGCGGTCACCGCGCTGCGCAGCGACTCCGCATTGGTGCCGCGGAACACCAGCTCGCCGGCCATGTCGGCCTTGGCGAGCGTCACAATGGCGACGCGATGGCACATGCAGCGATCCTTGTAGCCGACCAGCGGGATCGGGGCTGAGAGATCGAGCGTCGTGGTCTTGCCGCGCACCCAGGCGAGTTCTTCCGGCCAATAATGGCGTGCGGCACCCTCCGGCTCGTCGGGAACCAGCGCCACGACGATATCGAGCTCGTCCTGCTTGAGATATTGCAAGAGGCGCCGCTGGCCGGCGCCCTGCACCGCAAAGCGCAGGTTCGGCCAGCGCGCGCGGGTCGCGGCCAGCATCGCGGTGAGCTCTTCGCCCATGCAATCCTTGCGCACGCCGATGCGAACGAGTTGCGCCGTCGCATTGGGGCTGGCGATCTGCACGATGTGATCGTTGACCGACAGCAAGCGGCGTGCGGACTCGATGACATGCTGGCCCATCGGCGTGAGCGCGACGCCGGGCGCGCTCTTGTCAAACAGCTCGATGCCGAGCAGCGACTGCAGGCGCCTGATCTGCGCGCTGATCGCCGGCTGGGTCATGCCCTGGGCCTTGGCGGCGCGGGTAAAACTGCGCTGCTCGACGACCAGAACGAATGTGCGCAAGAGGTCGGTCGGAATGTTCGTCATGCGCTTTCGCTTCTTTGCGTCCGATGCCGCCCCCGGCCTGCGGACCGCCTCCGGCAAGCCGCCGGGGTCGCCCGCAAGCTGATAATCTCACCTTTTCGGCCGCTGTGCGACCGGAAATCCGGGCGATCGCTCGCGGCGCTTTGATTGTCATAATTCGATCGCAGCGGCGCTAAAGTGACGCCGATCGAGGCTGGAATCCCACCATGTCGTTCGCCGGCGTCTATCTTCGCGTGCTCGGCCTGCTCAGTGCCGACGTCCGGCTCGCGGTGACATTGGCGCTGGCGAATATCGCGCTCGCAGCGGCGCAATTCATCGAGCCGGTGCTGTTCGGCCGCATCGTCGATGCGCTCTCTGGCGCGCTGCCGGCCGGCATCCGGGCGGCGGCCCTGGCGCTCGCGCCACTACTTGGCGCCTGGGTCGCCTTCGGGCTTTTCATCATCATAGCCGGAACAGTCATCGCCTGGTTCGCCGATCGCCTGGCGCATCAGCGCCGCAACCTCGTGCTGGCGGATTATTTCGAGCACGTGCTGCAGCTGCCGCTGGCTTACCACACCGTCGAGCATTCCGGCCGGCAGATGAAGATCATGCTGTCGGGCACCGACACGCTATGGTGGCTGTGGGTGTCGTTCTTCCGCGAGCATTTCGCCGCTTTCGTCTTCATCGCGCTCTTGCTGCCGGCGACGCTCTGCCTCAACTGGCGGCTGGCGCTGCCGCTGCTCGCGCTGTGCATCGGCTTCACCGCCTTGACGGTGCTGGTCATGCAGCGGGCATACGGGATGCAGCGCGCGGTCGAGCAGCACTATTCGGATCTTGCCGAAACTGCCGCCGACGCGCTTGGCAATGTCGCCTTGGTGCAAAGCTACGCCCGCGTCGAGCTCGAAGTGTCGCTGGTGCGCAGCCTGGTGAACTCGCTATTGCGCGCGCAGATGCCGGTGCTGTCGTGGTGGGCCGTGGCGAACGTTTTGACGCGCGCCGGCACCACGCTCACGCTGCTGGTGATCCTCCTGGTCGGGACTTACCTCAAGCTCGTCGGGCTTGCCTCGGTCGGCCAGATCGTCAGCTTCATGAGCATCGCGGCGCTGTTGATCACGCGGCTCGAGCAGGCGGTGAGCTTCGCCAACCGGCTGTTCCTCGACGCGCCGAAACTGTCCGACTTCTTCGGCGTGCTCGACACCGTGCCGTCGGTGCGCGACCGTCCCGGCGCGGTCGATCCCGGCCGCTTGCACGGCCACGTCGAATTCGAGGGCGTGTCGTTTTCCTACGACGGCAAGCGTCCTGCGGTTTCCGATTTGACCTTCAAGGCGCTGCCCGGCGACCGCATCGCGCTGGTCGGGCCGACCGGTAGCGGCAAGTCGACGGCGTTGGCGCTGCTCTATCGCGCGTTCGATCCGCAATCGGGCGAGATCGCGATCGACGGTACCGATATCCGCGACCTCAGGCTGATCGGACTGCGCCGCAATATCGGCGTCGTGTTCCAGGAGACGCTGCTGTTCAATCGCTCGATCGCGGAGAACCTGCGCGTCGGCAAGCCGGACGCCACCGACTCCGAGATCCGCGACGCCGCGGCCCGCGCGCAGGCGCTCGAATTCATCGAACGCCACGACGGCGGCCTGCAAGCGCCGATCGGCGAGCGCGGGCGGCTATTGTCCGGCGGCGAGCGCCAGCGGCTTGCCATCGCGCGGGCTTTGCTCAAGGACCCGCCGATCCTCATCCTCGACGAAGCCACCAGCGCGCTCGATCCGGTGACCGAGCAGCGCGTCAGTCTGGCGCTCGACGAAGTGATGAAAGGCCGCACCACCTTCGTCATCGCCCACCGCCTTGCGACGGTGCGAAATGCGACGCGCATTTTGGTGTTTCAGAACGGCCGGATCATCGAGACCGGCACGTTCGACGAACTGGTGAAGCGCGGCGGTTCTTTTGCCGAGTTGGTGAAGGCGCAGTTTGGAACGACGCTATAGCCATCCGCGGCGCCGCCCATGTTGAGGAAGCCGCCGGGGCGGCCCACTCACGTCGCGTAGTCCGGCTCATTGCGGTCGAGGATGCGCTTTAGCGCATCGAAGTGCCGTTGCGCCGGGGTTGGGCCCTCGTAGAAGCGGTTGCCGCCGATGTCGCGCTGGGTTTTTTCGACCACTGCCTTAGGCAGCTCTTTGAGCCTTTGTCCGGTCCACATGGCGTAGATCTGAACCTGCGCCGCGCGCTCGATGTAGTACAGCCGGTTATAGGCATCGGCCACCGTGTCGCCGAGTGTCGTCACGCCGTGATTGGCCATGAACAGGAGCGTATGCTCGCCAATCACCTTGGCGAGACGCTCGCCCTCCTCGGGCTCGAGCGCCGGGCCGGTATATTCGTCGTCATAGGCGATCTGTCCCATGAGCCCGACCTCGGTTTGGCCGATCTCCTTGATGCGCGGATCCTCAAGACGTGTGAGCGCGCTGACATAGGGCATGTGGGTGTGAAACACCGCCTTGGCCTGCGGCAGCGCTTTGTGAATGGGCGCGTGGATGCAGTAGCAGGATCGCTCGACGTCGCCTGAGCCGCGCTTGACCTCGCCGTCGTCGATGCCGACTTCCATGAACGACGAGGCCGTGACCTCCGACCAATGCGTCCCGAACGGGATTTGGTAGTAACGGTCGCTGCGGCCCGGCACGACGAAGGTCAGATGATTGAAAATCCCTTCGCTGAAGCCGTGCATGTAGGCGAGGCGATGCGCGGCCGCCAAATCGACCCGTGCCTGCCGTTCCTCGGCGCTCCAATCGTTGAGCCCTTCCGGCGCGACCCTGATTTGCATGGCATCCCCCTCCTGTTGATCCGGATTTGGTTCACGTCACCGCGGCGCAGCTAGCGCAGCCGCTCCAGAATGCTCACGTAATTCGCAACCGCCGTCCCGCCCATATTGAAGATGCCGCCGAGGCGCGCGTCCTTGACCTGCATGTCGCCGGCGGTGCCGGTGAGCTGCAGGGCGGCGAGCGCGTGCATCAAGACGCCGGTGGCGCCGATCGGATGGCCCTTGGCTTTGAGGCCGCCGGACGGATTGATCGGTAGCTTACCGTCTTTTTGCGTCACGCCGTCGGCAATGACACGGGCACCCTGCCCTTCCGCCGCCAATCCCATGGCTTCGTATTCGATCAGCTCGGCGATGGTGAAGCAGTCGTGCACTTCGGCGAACGATAGATCGGTCAGCCCGATGCCGGCCTGTTCCAGCGCGCGTTTCCAGGCCACGGCGCAGCCTTCGAACTTCAAAATGTCGCGCCGCGACATCGGCAGAAAATCCTGCGCGTGCTCGGCGGCGCGGAACACGATGGCTTTTTTCATTTTCAGAGCGGTCTCGACGTCGGTGAGCACGATGGCGGCGGCGCCGTCGGACACCAGCGAGCAGTCGGTGCGCTTGAGCGGGCCGGCGACGCGCGGGTTCTTGTCGCTCTCGGTGCGGCAGAAGTCGTAGCCGAGATCTTTGCGGATCTGCGCATAGGGATTGCCGACGCCGTTCTTATGGTTCTTGGCGGCGATGCGCGCCAGCGCGTCGGACTGGTCGCCCCAGCGCTGGAAATAGAGCCCGGCGATATGGCCGAAAATGCCGGCGAAGCCGCCGTCGATATCGGCCTCCTCGCGCACGTAAGACGCTTTCAGCAGGTTTTGGCCGACCTCGGGACCGGGCGTCGTGGTCATCTGCTCGGCGCCGACAACGAGCACGATACGGGCGGCGCCCGCCGCGATCGATTTGAGGCCCTGATGCACCGCGGCGGAACCGGTGGCGCAGGCGTTCTCGACGCGCGTCGCGGGCTTGAAGCGCAGGTCGGGCGAGGCCTGCAGCACCAGCGAAGCGGTAAAATCCTGCGCCGAGAAGCCGGCATTGAAATGGCCGAGCACGATCTCGTCGACGTCGCTTGCCGCAATGCCGGCATCGGCCAGCGCCTCGTTGGCCACGCGCACGATCAGGCTCTCAACGGTCTCGCCGGAAAGCTTGCCGAAGGGGGTGTGGGCCCAGCCGACGATGCAGGCGGTCATTGCTCGCTCCTTACCCCGCGATTGCCGAATTTCCGACGCTTTTCCTTGGCTTTAAGGTTTAGGCCATCTACACGGGCGTTGAAAGATAGCCGGATTCGCCTTTGCCTTCGACCCGCCATACCGGGTAGATAGGGACGCGCCCACGCTTCGTGAACCTACCCTTCGCTCAACCGAACGGACCGCGACACGTGTATGGAATGACATCTCTCCGAGCGCAGATGCTCGGCATCGCTTTCGGCTTCAGTGCAGCGGCGGTCCTGGCGGCGACGCCGGCCTGGTCGGGAGCCTCAATCCTCATCGATGCCGACACCGGCAAGGTGCTGCGCGCCGATAACGCGACCTATCCGTGGTATCCGGCTTCGACCACCAAGCTGATGACGCTCTACATGACCTTGAGCGCGGTCAGGGATCATCGCATCACCTTCGACACGCTGTTCACCGTATCGCGCAACGCCAGTATGCAGGCGCCGACCAAGATGGGCCTGCCGGTCGGCACCCAGGTCACCGTCGACAACGCGCTCAAGATGATGATGGTGAAATCGGCCAA
>JBEKKM010000113.1:0-16657 GCA_050010715.1 Xanthobacteraceae bacterium
CTCGATTTCCGCACCGAGACCGGCAGCGCCGGCATCGGACTCGACGCCACCGAAGCGGAAACCATGCGCGTTGCGCTCGCCCGCATGGTCGATGCCCACCGCCGCACGCTCGATCAGCTGTCCACCGGCGTCGCCATGTTCGCCGCCGATCACCGGCTGACCTTTTACAACGCCGCCTATCGCGCGCTCTGGGACCTCGACGCCGCCTATCTCGACCAAGGGCCGACGGATTCCGCGGTGATCGAGGCGCTGCGCAGCGCCCGCAAGCTGCCGGAAGAGCAGGATTTCCGGCAATGGAAGGCGCAGCTGCACGAAGCCTATCGCGCCGTCGAGGCCAAGGAATATATGTGGCACCTTCCGGACGGGCGCACCGTGCGCGTCGTCACCACGCCCAATCCCGACGGCGGCGTCACCTATCTGTTCCACGACGTCACCGAGCGGCTCGATCTCGACCGCCGCTTCGAGGAAATGATCCGCGTCCAGGGCGAGACCCTCGACAATCTGGCGGAAGGCGTCGCCGTGTTCGCAAGCGACGGGCGGCTTCGCCTGCACAACGCGGCCTTCGCCCGCATGTGGCGGCTCGAGCCGCAGGCGCTCTCCGAGCGGCCGCATATCGAGACCATCACGGCGCTATGCCGCCCGCTGCACGGCGACAACGCCACGTGGCAAAAACTGCGCGAATTCGTCACCGCCATCGACAGCCGCGAGCCGTTCGAGGCCAGGTTAGAGCGCCGCGACGGCACCGTGCTCGATTGCACGACAGTACCGCTGCCCAACGGCGCCACGCTGGTGACGTTCCACGACGTGACCGATTCGGTGAATGTCGAGCGCGCACTGCGCGAGCGCAACGAGGCGCTCGAAGACGCCGACAAGATCAAGATCGATTTCGTCCACCACGTGTCCTACGAATTGCGCTCGCCGCTGACCAACATCATCGGCTTCGTGCATTTGCTCGCCGATCCCTCGACCGGGCCGCTGGCGCCGAAGCAGCGCGACTATCTCGACTACATCACGGTCTCTACCGACACGCTGTTGGCGCTGATCAACAACATCCTCGACCTCGCCACCATCGACGCCGGCCGGATGCAGCTCAATCTCGGCGCCGTCGATATCCGCGCCACCATGGCGGCCGCTGCCGAAGGCGTGCAGGATCGCCTCGCCGGCCCCGGCCTCACGCTCGACATCGGCGCGCCGCAAAATATCGGTGCGTTTACCGCCGACGAACGGCGCGTCCGGCAAATCCTGTTCAACCTCCTCGCCAATGCCGTGAGCTTCTCGCCGCCCGGCGCCAAGATCACGCTGCGGGCGGAGCGGCGCGCCGATGCGGTGGCTTTCGCGGTGACCGACCGCGGCCCGGGCATTCCGTCCGAGGTGCTGGAAAAGGTGTTCGACTGGTTCGAAACCCATCCGCTCGGCTCGCAGCATCGCGGCCCGGGACTGGGCCTGTCGCTGGTGCGCTCGTTCGTCGAGCTGCACGGCGGCACGGTCAGCATCAGCTCGGTTGTCGGCGAGGGCACGACTGTGACATGTACGTTCCCGACCGGAGAAGCCGCTACGCTCACGGCGGCCTAAATCACGATGCTGCTGACGACCACGGGTGGCGCAAGCTTCACTGTGACCATCCCGAACGAGGCGGCGCTGGCCGCCTTCATGACCGATATCGCCGGCGCGCTCGAGCCCGGCGATCTGGTGACGCTGTCCGGCGATCTCGGCGCCGGCAAGACCACTTTTGCCCGCGCGCTGATCCGCTATCTGGCCGGCGACGACACCATCGAAGTGCCGAGCCCGACCTTCACCTTCGTCCAGACCTATGAGCTGCCGCGCTTCCCGCTGGTGCACGCCGATCTGTACCGGCTGTCGGGCACGGCGGAATTGGCCGAGCTCGGCTTCGACGACTTGCCCGACGGCGCCGTGGTGCTGTTGGAATGGCCCGACCGCGCCGCCGGCTTGCTGCCGCCCAACCGCTTCGACATCACGTTTACGCTGGCGCCGGAAATCGGCGCCGAAGCCCGCCATGTCCGCTATGTCGGCTACGGCGCCTTTGCGCCGCGCGCCGAGCGCATCGCGCTGGTGCGCGCCTTCCTCGACGAATCCGGCGTCGGCGCGGCGCGGCGCCAACGTATGCAGGGCGACGCCTCGACGCGCATATTCGAGCGGCTGACGCTCGACAACCGCACCATGATCCTGATGAACGCGCCGCCGCGGCCCGACGGCCCGCCGGTGCGCGACGGCAAGCCCTACAGCGCCATCGCCCATCTCGCCGAGGATACGATCCCCTATGTGGCGCTGGCGCGCGGCCTGCGCGACCGCAACCTGTCGGCGCCGGAGATTTTGCACGCCGACCCGGCGCGCGGCCTCATCGTCATGGAGGATCTCGGCGAGGTGCGCATCGTCGACGGCGACCCGCCGGCGCCGATCGCTGAGCGCTACGAAGCCGCCATCGATGTACTGGTCTCGCTGCATCGCCGGAGACTGCCGGAGACTTTGCCGATCGCGCCGCATTTCGACTACCGCCTGCCGCGCTACGACGCCGACGCCTTCCTGATCGAAGCCGAGCTGTTGCTCGACTGGTATCTGCCGAGCGTCAACGCGCCGCCGACCGACGATGCGCGCGACGCCTTCGCCGCGCTGTGGCGCAACGCGTTACGGCCGGCGCTGGAAGCTCAGCCGACCTGGGTGCTGCGCGACTATCACTCGCCCAATCTGTTGTGGCTCGGCGACCGCGAAGACGTCGCCCGCATCGGCGTGCTCGATTTCCAGGATGCCGTGATCGGGCCCGGAGCCTATGACGTCGCCTCGATCCTCCAGGATGCGCGCGTCGACGTGCCGGAAGCGTTGGAGGTGGCGCTGCTCAGCCGCTACGTCCGCGCCCGCCTCAAGGACGATGCGAAATTCGACACCGCCGGCTTCACCCAGCTTTATGCGACGCTGGCGGCGCAGCGCGCGACAAAGATCCTCGGCATCTTTGCCCGCCTCGACCGTCGCGACGGCAAGCCGCAATATCTGCGTCACATGCCGCGCATATGGAATTACCTGCAACGCGCGCTGGCGCATCCCGCACTCGGCCTACTCGCCGACTGGTATGCCACCAATGTGCCCGCCCGGGATGTATGATGGGGCGAATCGGGCAGCGGCGGGATTTTGCGCGATGATGCCGAACAGCGCGTTCGTGTTGGCAGCAGGGCTGGGCACGCGCATGCGGCCGTTCAACGGCAGCATCCCGAAACCGCTGGTCGCCGTCGCCGGCAAGTCGCTGATCGATTATTCGCTCGACCGCCTGGCGGATGCGAAGGTCGAGCGCGCGGTGGTCAACGTGCATTATCTCGCCGACGCGCTGGAGCGGCATCTCAAGTCGCGGCAGCGGCCGAAAATCGTCATCTCCGACGAGCGCGACGCGCTCATGGGCACCGGCGGCGGCATCGCCAAGGCGTTGCCGCAACTGGGCGGCGCGCCGTTCTTTTTGGTCAATTCCGACACCTTTTGGCTCGACGGCGCAAAACCTAATTTCGTCCGACTCGCCGACGCCTTCGACGCCCGTGACATGGACGCCTTGCTGCTGCTGGCATCGGCCATCGGCAGCGTCGGCTATGAAGGCCGCGGCGACTTCGCCATGGCGCCCGACGGCCGGCTGCAGCGGCGCGGCGAGCGCGAGGTGGTTCCCCTTGTCTATGCCGGCGCGGCTATTCTTTCGCCGGCGCTGTTCGCCGGTGCGCCCACGGGCGCTTTTCCGCTGACGCGGCTATTCGACCGCGCCGGCGACCGGGGTCGCCTGTTCGGGCTGCGGCTTGAAGGAGTCTGGATGCATGTCGGCACCCCGGATGCGGTGAAAGCCGCCGAGGCGACGCTCGCCGAGACTCATTAAAACTCGCAGTTGTCTATTGGAATCTGCTAGACCGGCGCGGCGATTTTCCGCGAACCCAAAATGGCACCGCGCGTATTCACCATTCCGGCGTCGGCGCCGTTTTTGCCGACGCTGATCGAGGCGTTGATCGGCGGCAAGCTCGGCTTTGCCGCCGCGCGCGATCCGTTGGCGCTGGCCGCGGCCACGCTCTATCTGCCGACGCGGCGCGCCTGCCGGCTGGCGCGCGATGCTTTTCTCGATGTCCTGAAAGACGACGCGGCGATCCTGCCGCGCATCGTCGCCATCGGCGATATCGACGAGGACGAGATAGCGTTTGCCGAAGCCGCGACCGGCGACATCGCCGCCGATGCGTTGGCTTTGCCGGAAGCGCTCGGCGGCATGGAACGGCGCCTGTTGCTGGCACAGCTCATCAGAAAATGGGCGACATCGCCCGAACTGCACGGCTTGAGCGGCTCGCCGCTGGTCGCCCAGACGCCCGCGGCGGCCTGCGCGCTGGCCGACGATCTGGCGCGGCTGATCGACGACATGACGACGCGCGGCGTGCCATGGGAGCGTCTCGATAATCTGGTGCCGGACGAGCTCGATGAATATTGGCAGCTGACGCTGAAATTCCTGCAGATCGCCATCAAACAATGGCCGGAGGTGTTGCGCGAGCGCGGCGCCATCGAGGCGGTCACGCGGCGCGATCTTTTGATCAAGGCGGAAGCCGCGCGCCTTGCGCGCAAGACCGACGCGCCGGTGATCGCCGCCGGCTCGACCGGCTCGATCCCGGCCACCGCCGAGCTGATCGCGACCATCGCGCGGCTGCCCCACGGCGCCGTGGTGCTGCCCGGCCTCGATACCGATCTCGACGACGAGTCGTGGAAACTGATCGCTGGCGATGAGAGTAAGCGTATCGCCCCGGCGCCGGGACATCCGCAATTCGCCATGCAGGCGCTGCTCACGCGCATCGGCATTGCCCGCGATGCCGTCGCCAGCTTGGCGGCGCCGCACGGCCGCGAGCGGTGGCTGTCGGAGGCGTTGCGGCCGGCGGCCATGACCGACATGTGGCGGCAAAAAGCCGCCGAGCCCGAGTTCGAAGCGCACGTGGAGACGGCGCTCGAAACGCTCACCGTGATCGAAGCGGCCAACGCGGAGGAAGAGTCGCTTGCCATCGCGGTGGCCCTGCGCGAGGCAGTGCACGACGGCAAGACTGCCGCGCTGGTGACGCCGGACCGCGCGCTCGGGCGCCGCGTGCTCGCCGCGCTTAAGCGCTGGGAAATTTCCGCCGAGGATTCCGGCGGCGATGCGCTCGCCGAAACGCCGGCCGGGATCTTTGCCCGCCTCGCCGCCGAAACCGCGCTCCACGGTTTTGCCCCGGTCACGCTGCTCGCCTTGCTGAAGCATCCGCTGCTGCGACTCGACATGGGCGGCACCGAAGACGCCGTCGCCACGCTTGAGCGCGCGATTCTCCGCGGGCCTCGTCCACGTGCTGGAACGCGCAGCTTGGCCCACGCGCTAAAAACATTTCGCGAGACCAAAGACAGTCTGCATCCATCCGAACCGCGCCGCGCATTGACCGATGCCGAACTCGCCGCCGCCGCCGAATTTGTCGCACAGCTCGGCGAAGCGCTGGCGCCATTCGAAAACCTTGGCCGGACGTCGTTGCCGCTCAGCGCGCTGGCTGAGCGCCACCGCACCGTATTGGCTGCATTGTCGCGGCAAGACAAAGAAGAACTCGCATTCGCCGGCCGGGACGGCGCAAAGCTCGCCGACGCGCTCGACGAACTGGCGGCGAGCGACGCGGCTGCCCGCTTGTCCGTCGAACCGTCCGATTATCTCGAATTGTTTTCAGCGGCTCTCGCCGGCCGCGTCGTGCGGCGCGCCGCCCAGCCCGGCATGCGCGTGCGCATCCTCGGACCGCTCGAAGCGCGGCTCACGGAAAGCCACCGCGTCGTGCTCGGCGGCCTGGTCGAAGGCACCTGGCCGCCGGAAAGCCGGACCGATGCCTGGCTCAACCGCCCGATGCGGCTCAACCTCGGCCTCGATCTACCGGAGCGCCGCATCGGCCTTTCCGCTCACGATTTTGCGCAATTGCTCGGCGCCCGCGACGTGATGCTGAGCCACGCCGCCAAGATCGCCGGCGCGCCGACCGTGCCGTCGCGCTTTATCCAGCGTCTCGCCGCGGTCGCCGGCGAGCGCTGGAAACACGCGCGCGCCCGCGGCGACGATTACCTCGCCTGGGCGCGCGAGCTTGACCGGCCCGAGACAATTACGCCGGAGCCGCAGCCGGCGCCGAAACCACCGCGCGCGGCACGGCCGGCGAGCCTGTCGGTGACCGATATCGAGCACTGGCTGCGCGATCCCTATACGATTTACGCCAAGCACATCCTGCGGCTCACACCGCTCGACCCGATTGGTGCGGAACCTGGCGCCGCCGAGCGCGGCACCTTCATTCACGCCGCCATCGGCGAATTCACGCAACGCTTTGCGAGTAAGCTGCCGGACGATCCGGCGCGCGCGCTCATCGAACTGGGACGGCCGCATTTCGCCGCGCTGAACGATTATCCCGAGGCGCGCGCCTTCTGGTGGCCGCGCTTCGAACGCATCGCGCGCTGGTTCGCGCGTTGGGAAATGGCGCGACGCGCCGGCATCAGCGCCATCGCCGCCGAGATTCGCGGCGAAATCGATATTCCGCTCGATGACGGCGTGTTCAAGCTGCGCGGCATCGCCGACCGCATCGAGCGCAATGCCGAAGGCCGCTACGTCATCCTCGACTACAAGACCGGCGCCGCGCGAACCGAAAAGCAGGTGCGCACCGGGCTGGCGCCGCAGCTCACCCTTGAAGCGGCAATGCTGCGTCAGGGCAAGTTCAAGGACATTCCGCTCGGCGCGTCGGTCGCCGAGCTCGGCTACGTATTGCTCAAAGGCGGCGAGCCGCCGGGCGAACCGAAGTTGCTCAAGTTCAAGGACGACACGCCGGACAACCTCGCCGATCGCGCGCTGGAAAAGCTCACGGCGCTCGCAAAACGCTTCACGGACGAGAGCGTCGCCTATCGCTCGCTCGTTCATCCGATGTGGACGACCCACTACGGCGACTACGACCATCTCGCCCGCGTCAAGGAATGGTCGAGCACCGGTGGCGCGGCCGAAGACTCCGGAGGCGGCGAATGAGAGCGCCCGGCGTCATTCCCGATTCCGTCCGCGAGCTGCAGCGCGCCGTCTCAAACCCGGCCGTGTCGGCATGGGTCGCCGCCAATGCCGGCTCGGGCAAGACTCACGTGCTGGTCCAGCGCGTGATCAACCTTTTGCTCGACGGCGTCGAGCCGGAAAAAATCCTCTGCATCACCTTCACCAAGGCCGCCGCCGCCAACATGGCCAAGCGGGTGTTCGACACGCTCGCCGAATGGACCACGCTCGACGATGCCGGCCTCGACAAAGCCATTCGCGAGCGCTCGAACCTTAAGTCCGATGCGGCGCGGCGGGCGCTGGCGCGGCGCTTGTTCGCGCGGGCGCTCGACACTCCGGGCGGCCTCAAGGTGCAGACCATCCACGCTTTCTGCACCCAGCTCCTGCACCAGTTCCCGTTCGAGGCCAATGTCGCCGCGCGCTTTACCGTGCTCGACGACGCCGAGCACACCCAGCTTCTCGAGCAATTGACCCTCAATGTGCTGCTGGAAGGTGCCGACGCGCCCGACGGCAAGCTCGGCCGCGGGCTGGCCGCGGCGATGGTCGCGGCGGCCGATCAGACGTTCCGCGACGTTGTGCGTGAGGCGATCGGCAAGCGCGGCACGATCATGACCGCGGGCGACCTTGAAGTCGCGCTCGCCAATCTGGCGAAATCTCTCGGCGTCGATCCGTCCGACGACGCGGCAAAAATCGAAGCCGAGTATTTTACCCATTCGCTGATTGCGCCATCGGAATGGTCCGCGCTGGCGAAAACGTTGGCGGCGGGCAACAAGACCGACATCGACCAGGCGGGGCGCTTCGCCGGTCTCGCGGCGCTGCCGGACGCCGAGCGCGTCGTCAGCTATTTGCAGATCTTTTGCACCGGCGGAGGAACGCCGCGAAAATCCATCGTCACCAAGGCGATCAAGGACATGGCTCTGGTGGAGCGTCTTTGCCGGGAGCAGGAACGCATCTGCGCTTTGCTCGACCGCCGCCGCGCCGTCGCCTGCCGCGACCGCAGCTCAGCGCTAGTCACCATCGCCTATGAGGTGCTGGAGCGCTACCTGAAGGAAAAAGAGCGCCGCGGGTTGCTCGACTACGACGATCTCATCGACAAGGCGCTGGCGCTGTTGGGCAACGTCGACGCGGCCTGGGTGCATTACAAGCTCGATCTCGGCATCGATCACGTGCTGATCGACGAGGCGCAGGACACCAGCAAGAAGCAGTGGCAGATCGTGGTCCACCTCACCGACGAATTCACCGCCGGCGCCGGCGCGCGGCCCTACAAGCGCACCATCTTTCCGGTCGGCGACGAGAAGCAGTCGATCTATTCGTTCCAGAACGCCGCGCCTAAGGAATTCGCCGAGATGCGGCGCTATTTCGAGCGCCGGCACACGAGCAGCGGCCTCGACTTTGTCTTCCGCGAGCTCAAGCACTCGTTCCGCTCGGGCGAGAGCATTTTGGCGGCGGTCGACCTGGTGTTCAAAAGCACGGAGATGGCGGCGAGCGTCAGCTCCGATGCCGGCGGCTTCCCGCCACATCTGGCGCTGCCCGATGCGCTGCCCGGCGTGGTCGAAGTCTGGGAGCCGGAGAAGCCCGACGAGCGGCGCGAAATCGAGGGCTGGGACGCGCCGTTCGACCTGGTCAACGAGACCAGCCCGCGGGTGAAACTGGCGCGCCGCATCGCGCGCCATGTGCGCGGCCTGATCGAGCGCGGCGCCGCGAAGAGCGGCGATGTCCTGGTTTTGGTGCGCCAGCGCGGGCCGCTGTTCGAGGCGATCATCCGCGCCCTCAAGCAGATAGGCGTCGCGGTCGCCGGCGCCGATCGCCTCATTCTCACCGAGCATATCGCGGTGATGGATCTCATGGCGCTCGCCGACGCGCTGCTGTTGCCGCAGGACGATCTGGCGCTCGCCACCGTGCTGCGCAGCCCGCTGTTCGGCTTTTCGGACGAAGAATTGTTTGCCGTCGCCTGGAAGCGTGATGCCTCGCTGCGTGCGGCGCTGCCAAGCAAGGCCGGCGAGAATAAAAAATTCGCCGACGACGCTACCCGTCTTGACGAGCTGGCGCAGGACGCCCGGCGTGAGACGCCGTTTGCGTTCTACGCCAAGCTTCTGGGTGCGGGCGGCGCGCGAAAAAACTTCCTCGGCCGGCTCGGCGTCGAGGCCAACGATGCGCTGGACGAATTCCTCAACCTCGCGCTCGACTACGAGCGGCGCGACACGCCGTCGCTGCAAGGTTTTGTCGCCTGGCTGCGTAGTGCCCAGGCCGAAGTCAAACGCGACATGGAAATCGCCCGCGACGAGGTGCGGGTCATGACCGTGCACGGCGCCAAAGGGCTCGAAGCGCCGATCGTCATCCTCGCCGACACCATGACGCCGCCGACCGGGCCGAAACCGCCGCGGCTCCTCGAGCTTTCCGGCGGCGCCGTGATCTGGGCGGGGCGCAAGGAGGACGACGTGCCGAGCGTGGCCGCCGCCCGCGACGCCGCGAAGAGCGAAGCCGAGAACGAATATCGCCGCCTGCTCTACGTCGCCATGACGCGCGCCGCCGACCGGCTGATCATTTGCGGCGCCGACGGTCGGACGAAGCGGCCGGAGCGCTGCTGGTACGATCTGGTGCGGGGGCCGCTCGAAGCGTTGCTGGTCGAGGAAGATGACAGCGGCGAAAAAGTTCTGCGGTTCAGCAAAGCGGCGACCACCGTCGTTGCCACATCGTCCGGCACGGCATCGGAAAAAATCGCGCGGCGCGAAATTCCCGCGTGGCTGCGACAACCGGCGCCCACTGAAGCGCCGGGTCTTGAGCCGCTGTCGCCGTCATCGGCCTTCGACGACGACATTGCGCTGATCGCACCAGGCGCAGGCTCCGCGGCCGATCGGCAAAAGGCGCTGGAGCGCGGACGCCTCGTGCATCGGCTGATGCAAGCGCTGCCCGACATTGCGGCCGAGCGCCGCGAGGATGCCGCCGAGCGCTATCTCGCCAATGCCGCTGCGGATTTTGCTCCGGCGGAACGGGCCGCGATGGCGAAACAAGTGCTCGCAATCCTCGACGACAAGGACTTTGCCGAGATTTTTGCGCCGGGCAGCCGCGCCGAGGTACCGATCGTCGGCCGCATCGCGCGCGCGGGACGAGGCCCAATCCCAGTCGCCGGGCAGGTCGACCGTCTCGCCGTCACCGGCGATACGGTGCTGATCGCCGACTACAAGACCGACCGGATCGTTCCGGACCGGCTCGACGAGACCCACCCCTATGTCACCCAGTTGGCGCTCTACCGCGCCGTGCTGGCCCGGGTCTTTCCAGGAAAAACCGTGCGCGCGGCGCTGCTGTTCACCGACGGGCCGAAGCTCATGGAAATGCCCGCCGAGACAATGGACAAGGCTTTGGACGCGGCATTGACCAAGCGTTAGCCGGGCGCATGACACAAGGGTCACGCCGCGGTGAAGCTCCCTTGACGCCCTTCGGGTCGGTTCATAGGTTCAACGCCCTGACCCGCCGATTCTTCCGAAAAAAGTGAGGTTTTTCATGGTCGATAAAACAACCGACGCGACATTCGAGCAGGACGTGCTCAAGGCGAGCGGGCCCGTAGTCGTCGATTTCTGGGCGGAATGGTGCGGCCCGTGCCGCATGATCGCGCCGGCGCTGGAAGAGATTTCCAAGTCGCTCAACGGCAAGGTCAAGATCGTCAAGCTCAATGTCGACGAGAACCCGGGCACGGCGGCCAAATTCGGCATCATGTCGATCCCGACCCTGATGCTGTTCAAGAACGGCGAGCTTGCCTCCCGCCAAGTGGGCGCCGCGCCCAAGCAGAAGCTCGAGCAGTGGATCACCGGCGCGGTGTGATTTCGTCAATGCCGGAAATGCCGCGTCCCTGTAACGACCATGGCGATGCCGTGGTCGTCGGCGGCTTTGATCACTTCGTCGTCGCGCATTGAGCCGCCGGGCTGGATCACCGCGGTGGCGCCGGCTTCGATGGCGACCAGCAATCCATCGGCAAACGGAAAGAACGCGTCGGAGGCGACCACCGAGCCCTTGGTCGCGGCTTCCTTGAGACCGGCCGCATCGGCTGCGTCCTGCGCCTTGCGCGCGGCGATGCGCGCAGAATCGACGCGGCTCATCTGCCCGGCGCCGATGCCGACCGTGGCCAAATCCTTGGCGTAGACGATGGTGTTCGACTTGACGTGCTTGGCGACGCGGAAGGCGAAACGCAAGTCGCGCAATTCGGCATTGGTCGGCGCGCGCTTGGTCACCGGCTTCAAATCCATGTCGTCGACCACGGCGTTGTCGCGCGATTGCACGAGGAGGCCGCCGGCGACGGTCTTGGCGGTGAGGCCTGCGGCGCGCGGATCGGGCAGGCCGCCGGCAAGCAACAGCCGCAAATTCTTCTTGGCGCCGACGATGGATATTGCATCCGGCGTCGCGTCCGGCGCGATGATGACTTCGGTGAAAATTTCCGTGATGGCGCGCGCCGCTTCGGCATCCAGCGTGCGGTTGAGCGCGACGATGCCGCCGAACGCCGACACCGGATCGCAGGCCAGCGCCTTGCGATAAGCGTCGAGCAAATTTTCGCCCTCCGCCACGCCGCACGGGTTGGCGTGCTTGATAATCGCACACGCTGCCGTGCGCGCCGGATCGAACTCGGCGACGCATTCGTAAGCGGCGTCGGTATCGTTGATGTTGTTGTAGGAAAGCTGCTTGCCCTGGGCCTGTCGGGCGGTCGAGACGCCGAAGCGCGCATCCGGCGTGCGATAGAACGCCGCCGCCTGGTGCGGGTTCTCGCCGTAGCGCAGTTTCTCGATCAGCCGGCCGCCGAAGGCGCGATAGTCCGGCGCGATGTCGGCAAGCGCATTGGCAAACCAATTCGAAATCGCCGCATCGTAGGCCGCCGTGCGCGCATAAGCCTTGGCGGCGAGCCGGCGGCGCAGCGCAAGCGTGGTCGCGCCGCCGTGCTGCGCGAGCTCGGCCAAAACCGCGGCGTAATCGCTCGCCTCGACCACCACGGCGACATCGTCGTGGTTCTTCGCCGCGGCGCGGATCATGGCCGGGCCGCCGATGTCGATGTTCTCGATACAGGTGGCAAAATCGGCGCCGCGCGCGGTGGTGGCTTCGAACGGATAGAGATTGACCACCAGGAGATCGATCGGCCGGATGTTGTGCGCTCGCATCGCGTCCGTGTGCGCGGCATTGTCGCGCATCGCCAGCAAGCCGCCATGGACCGCCGGATGCAGCGTCTTGACCCGGCCGTCCATCATCTCGGGAAATCCGGTGAGATCGCTGACGTCGAGCACGGTGAGCCCGGCATCGCTCAAGGTTTTGCGCGTGCCGCCGGTCGAAACCAGCTCGACGCCGTGGCTGGCCAGCGCGCGGGCGAAGTCGACGACGCCGGTTTTATCGGAGACGGAAATGAGGGCGCGCGATACGCGGCGGAGCTGCTCGGTCATCGCCTTTCTCTACTCCCTCCCTCGCACGCGGGGGAGGCGAAAATGCGAATAGTTCACAACGGCAGTCTTGGCTCCTCCTCGCGCAGGCGGCGCGTGGTGCCGGCGGTGGCCAGCGCCGCCGACGTGGTCTGCTGGAAGGTCCACAGCACGCGCCGCATGGAGCTGGCGTGACCGCGGATGACCAGCTGCGACGTGCGGCGTGGGCCGGTGCCGGCGAGATAGACGGAATCCTCGAGCTCGACGCGGGCGTCGGGGGCGGTGAACGTCCACACCTCCTTGTTCGCCGTCATCAGCATGACGCCGTGGCCGTCGGTCAGCCGCGTCGCCTTGACGGAAGGATGCAGGTGGAAGCGTAGCGCGAAGCGGTCTTGGCTCGCGCGCAATTCCGAACTGCCGTCGGCGGCGAGGAACATGTCCTCGCCCTCGAACCGTCCGCCGTCAGCCGCGAGCAGGATGGTGCGCTCGTGCAGGATGCCGTAGCGGTCGGCATAGCCGTCATGGGCGGCGCGCAGAACGATGCCGTCGGCGCGATCTTCGCGCGTTACGGCGACGTTGCTCGGGCCGCCGAGCATCGGCGAGCCGCCGAGCACGCGCCGGAACGCCGGGGTCTCGACAAACCGCGCCGACGACGTGTCGTTGAAGGTGACCGTCGAATGCGCCGGCGTGCCACGGGCAAACGGCCGCCAGTCCTCGCGCGCGGTCTGCGGCATGCCGCAATTCACCACCATCAGGCAGCCCTTGGGCGTGGAGAATTCAAACGACAAGAAGCCGGCATGGGCTTCCAGACTCATCTCGATCGGCGGCGCGCGGCCGGTATCCATGATCAGCACGCCGCCGCCCGCTTCGAGCCGCTGATAGGCCGAATGCGGCGCGTTCGACAGCGGCGCGCCGTGGATTTCGTCATAAGCCAATAGCGTCAGCAGCAACTCGGCCGGCGTCGCGCCCATGCCGTTGAAATGCGCGAACGTGCCCTCGGAGTGGCGGAAGAAGCGCAGCATCGGCATCATGCGGTCGATGGCGTTGAGCAGCGCCTGCGGCGGCGCGATGTTGCGCGACGAAAAAGTTTGGCTGAGCGGCAACAGTTCGAGCAAAATTTCGATGATGGCGCCGGGATCGCGGCTGGCATGGCCGCCGTCGGGCAGGATTTGCTGCCCGATCTCGTGGCGCAACCGGTCGGTCGCGGATTTGATGTGGCGCGCCTGGCCGGCGATGCACAGCGCGGCGTAGGTCAGCGCCATCTCCGCCTGCATGCGCGCCACGCCGCGGCGCGCGTCGCCCGCGGTATGGCGCAGATAGCGCACCTGCCGCACTAGGCTGCGCAGGAAGCGGCGGTAGAAACGCGCATCGGCATCCTGCAACACCAGCGGCGCCTGGCTGAGCCAGGAAATGATGCGCCGCGACAGCACGTCCGGCCGCCACGCCACCGCATGCCACGAGCCCTGCAGCGTGATCCATTCGTCGACCAGCGCGCGGGCATTGGCGCGCGTGATGGCGGATTCGGCGGCGCGCAGATGGCGCAGCCAGCCGAAACCCAACAGCGCGGTGGCCCATTCGTCCGACGGCGGCTCCATCTCGAAGATCGAGCGGCCGTCGCAGATCACGACCTTGCCGGCGAAGGCGAAGCGGCCGGAATAGATTTCGGTGGCAAGCGTGGTGTCTGCCGTGCGCAGATCCTGCGGCGCGATCAACAGGCGGTCGGCCTTGAGCTGGGGCAGCGGCCAACGCAGCAACGGATGGCCGTTGAGCCGCCCGGCGGCTTGCCGCAAGCCTCCGCGCAGCAACAGCCATGACAGCTTCAGATGACTTGCCACCGAACCGCGCGCCATCGCCGCGCTCGCCCCTCCTGGAAGTGCGCCCTCTCCTTACCCTCGCCCGCTTGCGCAGAGGATGAGGAGACTTGCCGCACCATAACGAAACGTCATAGGGACGGGGAATAAACCCTTAAATCATTGAGATTCTATAACTTTTCAAGCCGCGCCGCGTAGAAGCCATCGACGCCGGCGTAGCGCGAATCAGCATCGGTAAAATGGCACGGCAGCGTACGCAGATCGCCGTCGGGGTTGATGAAGTCGCTTTGGCCAAAAACTTCCGAGACGGCGATTGGCACGCGCCGCACGCTTTGCTCGCGCGCCAAGAGATCGGCAATCACGTCGGCGCCTTCTTCGGGTTCGAGCGAGCACGTGCAGTACACCAGCGTTCCGCCGGGTTTGACCAGCGTGATCGCGTGATCGAGCAAGCGGCGTTGCAACGCGGCGAGCGACGCGATGTCGGCTGAACGCTTGAGCCACGGCACGTCGGGATGGCGGCGGATGGTGCCGGTCGACGTGCACGGCGCATCGAGCAGGACGGCGTCGAAGTGTTGCTCCGGACTCCACGCCGCGGCATCGGCGCAGACCAGCTCGGCTTCGAGCGACAGCCGGGTGAGATTTTCCTGCAGCCGCTTGAGCCGCCCCGGCGCGCGATCGACCGCCGTGACTTTTGCGCCGGCCGCAACAAGCTGCGCCGTCTTGCCGCCGGGCGCGGCGCACAGATCAGCGACGCGCAAGCCTGCGACATTGCCGAGAAGCCGCGCCGGGATCGAGGCCGCGGCGTCCTGCACCCACCATGCGCCCTCGTCGAAACCCGGCAGCGCGGTGACGGCGCCATGCACGATGGTGCGCACCGAGCCGGTCGGCAGCACGCGGCCGTCGAGTTTTGCCGCCCAAGCTTCGGCATCGGATTTCACCGTCAGATCGAGCGCCGGCTCGCGGCCATTGGCGGCGGCAATGGCATGCGCGGTCGCCTCGCCGTAGGTCTTGCTCCAACGCGCCATCAGCCATGGCGGCGTGTCGAGCACCGGCGCATCGAGGGCCGCAACCCGCTCGGCGCCTTCGCGCGCGATCCGCCGCAATACCGCGTTGATCAGGCCGGCGAAGTGCAACGCCATGCGATCCTCGCGCGCGAGCCGTACCGCGAGATCGACCGCGGCATGGTCGGGCACGCCGAGAAACAGAATTTGCGCTGCGCCAATGAGCAGCACAGTCTCGACCCGCGGCGCCTGCGCCGGCAGCCCCTCCTCGAGCAAAGACCCAAGCAGATGACGCAAAGTGCCAAGCCGGCGCAGCACCACGGCAACGATCGCCCGCGTCAGCCCGCGGTCGCGATCGGAGAGCGCCGCAAGCGCCGCCGTGGCGGCACGCGCGTCGGAGCCTTCGAGCATCTCGTCGAGCGCCCGGTGCCGGCGCAGCACGCCTTCGACGATATCGGCCGCGACCCGCCGCACGGCGAGACCGGGTGAGTCGTCGCGCTCGCCGGCGCGAGGCTTCTTCTTGCGCGCATTTTTCGCCAAAAATTCCTCCTTGCAGCGAGGCCACGGCTACGCCAAGTCAGAGGCGATGCCAACCGAGCCGCAAAACCCGCCCGAACCGGAGGGCCAAGAGAGCGATAAGCGCCCGCTGCCGCCAGCCGCCGAACGCGCGCTCGCCGAAGCTGCAGCACGCCGCGCCGAGCGTGACCGCAACGCCGATCAGCCTAAGGAATCCGGCGGCCGCGGCGGGCTCGATCCGACCCGCTATGGCGATTGGGAAGTGAATGGCCTGACGTCGGATTTTTAAGGCGCTGCCTACACTTAGGCATTTGGCAAAAAGCATCTTCACCGCTACGTGGCCGAGTTTGATTTCCGCTGCACACTTTTTCGGCACTCGGCATCAACGATGAGGCCAGCGCCGAGAAGACGCTAAATGGTATCGCTGACATATCGACGGCCTCCTAGCGCCTGAGCCCACTGGGCAATAGGCAAAACGCTTTTTGCGTTGGAGAAAACGCCTTACTCGTCCTTGATTTCTTGCACGCCTCCAGTTTTCAACTTGAAGGCTCGAGTGCGAGCAGTCATTTTAGATCGCTTCATCAAGGCCCATATAAAAAATGCGACCGTTACGACGCCGACTATGATGGTTGCAATCCCAAATAACTTCGCTTGCACGAGATCATCGTTTGGGGTTTGAAAATAGGCGACTAAAAACCCTACAAAGGCGGTCGAGAATAGCGAAGATATAAACAGACCAAACTCGTAGTCATGCAGCGCAGAAGCATCCACCATCTTGATAATAATAGATTCGGGAAAAGATATATTCACGTTGAATGGCGCATCATATCGCTGCGTCTCCGATGGCTCAGCCACTGGCGCCTTTTGAACATTGTCCGTTTGATTTGTTTCAGACATGGCGACCTA